>JAFXZO010000118.1 GCA_017541205.1 Clostridia bacterium
AGCACGTCGCGTTCGCTGCCTTCATCCACAAAGCGGTGGCCGGTGGTGGGGTTGATCCAGCAGGCGTAGTTGCCGCCGCCGAAGGCCAGGTTGCCGTTGTCCACCCAGGAGATGGGCATCAGCTGCGTAAAGCCCATGCCGGTGGTGGCGGCGCCGACGGCCTGCGCCATCCGGATGCCGTCGCCCTGCAGGGAGGAACGGTTGGTGGTCTTGGTCGCGGTGGAGAGGTATTCGGTGCTCCAGTACACGTTGCCGTCCAGCACCATGTTGATGTTCGCGGCATAGCCGCCGGTGGCCAGGATGACGCCCTTGGTGGCGCGCGCGGTCACTTCGGTGCCGTCGTACTGCGTGGCCTTCACGCCGACCACGCGGCCGTCTTCCACGATCAGTTCCTTGGCTTCGGTGCGGAGCATGATCTTGTTGGCGTCGCTGGCGGTGATGGTGCTCATGGGAGCCATGAAGTAAGCGCCCCAGCGGCCCTGTTCCTTGGTAAATTCATTTTCGCGATACCACAGGGCCCCGATCAGGGTCTGCTGGCTGTCCTCATAGAACGCTGCGCCCTGGTCCTCCAGCCACTCCTTGAGGCCCTGGCCGCCCAGAACCATCTGCTTGACCAGGTCCACGTTGCCGTACATCCATTCGCTGCCGTCGGCGCTGGGACGCAGGCCGCCGTAGTAGGTCTGGAAGATATGCAGGTTCAGGGTGGAGAAGAGGGTCAGCTTGCTTTCGTCCACGCCCGCGGCGAGCTGCGGCGCGGCCCAGACGAAGTATTCGCGGATCTCGGCCTTGAGGGCCTGCAGGGTGGGCAGGTATTCGGCGTGCACGCCGTGCTTGCTCAGCTCCGCCGCGTCGCCCGCGACGAATTCATGATCCTTGTAGTAGGCTTCGTCGAAGGGCTCTTCGCTCCAGTTGAGGATGATGTTCAGTTCCTTGATGCAGCCGTTGACGGACTTGACCTTGTCGTAGGTCTGGCCGTTATGGGCGTAAACGCCGGTGGTGGCGTCGGGATCAGCGGGATCCCAGACGAGGTAAGGCATCACGCTCTGGTACTGGCCGCCGGAAACGAGGGTGTTGCCGCCCACTTCGGCGTTCTTTTCGATCACCAGCACGGTGTTGCCGTCCTGAACGGCCTGGGCAGCCGCGGCAATGCCCGCACCGCCCGCGCCGACGATGACCACATCGTAGGTTTCTTCGATGGGATCCTTCGCTTCATGCGCGATGGTGGCGGCCTTGAAGGCAGCCAGGTTGGTGCAGCCGGCCTGCTCCGCCGCGTCGTTCACGGCGTTGCGCAGGGCGCGGGAGGAGAAGGTAGCGCCGGAAACGCCGTCCACGCCGGAGCCGTTCGCTTCGATCATTTCGGGGATCATGATATCAAAGGCCAGATCGCCCACGTGCGCGGTTTCCACCGTGGAGGCGATCTTGATATCGTCGATCTTCGTTTCGGAGAAGGTCACCTCCACGGTGGTGGGGCCGTTATAGCCGTCCGCGGTGGCGGTGTAGGTGCCGGGGGCAAAGGCCATGGCCGCGCCGTCGGAATCGCCGCCCGCAAGGATGGCGCTCAGCGCTTCCACGACGGCGGTGCTGGTGAAGGTCGCGCCGGTCTTGACGTCGATGCCTTCCACGGTGCCCGCGGCCAGGATGTTTTCGATCAGCTTTTCCACGGAGCTGGCGCGGTCGATGCCGGCCAGGGTGTAGGATTCGCCGGAATCATCCACGGTCAGGGCGACGATCTTGCCGTCCTGGATGGTGGCTTCCACCGTCACATCGCTGGCAAAGCCCTTGGCGCTGCCGGTCTTGACTTCGCCTTCCGCGGCGGGAGCTTCCGCAGCGGGGGCCACGCCCTTGGCGGCGTTGGTGCCCGCGATGGAGCCGAACACCAGGAAGTCCGTCATGGCGTTGCCGCCCAGACGGTTGCCGGCGTGGATGCCGCCGCACACTTCGCCCGCGGCGAACAGGCCCTTGATCACGTTGCCTTCGGTATCGATCACCTGGGCTTCGGGATTGATCTTCACGCCGCCCATGGTGTGGTGCAGGGAGGGAGAACGCGGGGTGGCGACGAAGGGCGCCGTGTCGATCTTTTCACCGAACAGCGGCTTGCCGAAGTCTTCGTCCAGCTGGTTTTCAACGAACGTGTTATAGCGGTCGATGGTCGCGATGAAATCGTCCACGGGCAGGCCCAGCTTTTGAGCCAGCTCTTCCAGCGTGTCCGCGGAAACCACGTTGCCCGCCGCTTCCATGCTGGCGATCCGATTGGGATCGCTCGCGATCTTGGCGTCGCAGATGATATAGAAGATGCCGTCGGTCTGGTCCAGGGCGGCCTTGCTCAGCACGTCGCGCTCAGCGTATTCGTTCACGTAGCGCTTGCCTTCCTTGTTCACGAACACCTGGGTTTCGGCGCTGCCCCAGATACCGGAGAACAGGGAGCCGTCCACGGGATGGGAGGAGGGCATCAGCTGGGCATAGCCCATGCCGACCAGGTCAGCGCCGATTTCTTTGGCCATCAGGATGCCGTCGCCCGTGATGCCGGCGGCATTGGTGGAGGGCATGGTATCGGACAGGCCGGGCCAATAGTTGTTGTATTCCACAACCATCGGCGCGTTGGCGGAGAAGCCGCCGGTGGCCAGCACCACGCCGGAATTGGCGTGCAGCGTTACGGCGGCGCCGTCGGCCTTTTCGGCCTTCACGCCGACCACAGCCCCGTCTTCCACAATGAAGGCGGTGCCCTTGGTGTTCAGCATGATTTCAACGCCCGCGTCGGTAGCGGCTTTTTCCAGGATCGGGATGATGTTGCCGTTGGTGAGGCCGTGGGAACGGGGCCACATCGCGCCCAGAATGGTGGACGTGGTTTCGCCCCACTGAACGCCGATGCTCTCAGCCCAGTCCAGGGCCGCGTCCGCGCTGTGGGCGAAAACGTCGATCAGCGCCAGATCGGGAGAGATCGTGGTGCCGTCCAGGCCCGTGCGGGTGCCGCCCATGTAGCAATGCAGCATGTGCAGCTCGGGCGTGTCGAACAGGTAGGTCTTTCCGCTGTCCAGGTATTCCCGGATCTGGCCCTGGACGGTGATCAGCGTTTCGCCGAAATCGCCGAAATCTTCGGGCTTCAGGTCCAGATAGCTTTCCAGCTCTTTGCGCAGGGATTCGTTCATTTCCATGTTCTGCTGGCGTTCCGGATCCGCCGCGTTGAAGCCCTGGCCGGCGATCAGGGTGTTGCCGCCGAGGGCCGCGGTCTTTTCGATCAGAACGACCTTCGCGCCCGCCTGGGCCGCGCGGATGGAGGCGGTCAGGCCTGCGCCGCCGCCGCCCACCACGACCACGTCGTAGGTGGCGTCGATGTCTTCGCTCTTTTCAGCGGCAGGGGCTTTCAGTTCGCTAAAAGCGGCTTCATCCAGGCCGGCCTTCTTGATGGCGTCCAGTACGGCCATCTGGATACCGCCCTGGGTCAGGGTGGCGCCGGTCTTGATGTCGATGTTGGCGCTCTGCAGTTCAACGATCAGGCCGGGGATCTGGCTCACGGCGGGATCGCTGATGCCGGCGTCGTCACCGTTCTTGGTCACGCGCACGTCGGTTACTTTGCCTTCCGCGTCCACGTCCACTTCCACTTCGATGGAGCCGGGACCGTTCTTGCCGTCGCCGATCCCCGTGTAAGTGCCCGCTTCCGCCATGGCAAAGCCCGCCATGGACAGAACCATGACAAGCGCCAAAAGCAGGGACAGAAGTTTCTTCATACAAACCCTCCTTAGCTATATGAGTTTATTTCCGAACCTTATTATACCAGAAAACGGAGGCCATGTAAATATTTTTGAAAGATTATCTCTTGCCCGATTTCGCCGAATTCGTCTCTTATGTTGCTGTAAAAAAAGAGCCGATCACGCGCGGATGATCGGTTCTTTGAAAAGCGCTATTCTATGACCGGGTCCAGCGTGCCCACCAGGTACACGGTTTCGCGCTCCTTGCAGGTATCGCGGCTGACGAAGGTTTCTTCGATCAGCTCGCCGTCCACCCATTTTTGCAGGTAGGTGACGTTCACGAAGCCGTCCCGGGCCTTGCGCAGCAGATAGGGCTCCTCGTCCTTATAGGTGACGTAGGTATGGCTGGTGTCCTTGACGTAGGTTTCGCTCAGCGGCGCGGCGATGGTTTCCACGGTTTCGGTGCGCAGGGCATAGCTGACGCCGTCGCCGAGGCTCGGGCCGTAAATGCACACCTGGCATTCATAGCTGTTCTTTTTCTTTTCCACCACCTTGGCGGTGATGTAGATGGGCCCGTCCGCGGTGTTGCGGATCACCAGGTCGTAGCGGTTCCAATAAACGGTGGCGTCCTGGCCGAAGGTGGTGTAGGAGACGGGATCGGAATGCGAAATGCGGCTGACGATTTCCATTTTGGATTTGAGGGCCGCCAGATAAAGCGTGGTGCTCGCCTGGCAGACGCCGCCGCCGATGCCCATTTCCTCCATGCCGGAAATATATTCGATGGCGTATTTATAACCGTTGGCCAGCGTCCGCTCCTTGGCCACCTTGTTGAAGCTGAGCTTGGCTCCCGGCTGAACGACCTGGCCGTTCAGGTAGGAAAACGCGGTGCGGATGTTGTTGGTGCGGTCTTCGGTGGAGGCGGAGGAGACGGGCGTGGTCGCTTTGCTGCGCAATGCCACCTGTCGGCGGACATCCGCCTTGGTCACCTTCGGCGCCACGGGATCGGGATGGATCTCCAGGCTGCCGCTGCTGCCGGAGGACGCGCGCGCGAGGATCTCCGCTTTGAGCGCGGAAGTATCCAGAGAAGAGCCGTACTGCTCATCCTGGATGATGAAGGGGTCGTTCATATCCGGGCGGAAATAGGCCAGGTAGGCGTCCGCGGGGTCGTACGTCAGCTGCTGCCTGATCTGCTCCAGGATATTGTCCAGCCGCTCTTCCTTCAGATCGCTCTGCATCGTGTATTCATAAACAGGCGTTTCCCTGAGCGCGTCCAGCTCCGCCTTTTTTTCTTCCACCGTGCCGAGCTTGCCGATTTTATACAGCGCTTCCAGCTGGGCGTAGACCTCGGAAATGTCGGTGGACACATCCAGATCGCTGTAATGCAGGGTATAAAAGACGTGGCTTTGATAGGTGAGGGCCAGGCTCCAGCCGCTTTCCCGGTTCTGGATCTGGCTGACCACCGCATCGATGCCCTCCTGGGCGGTCATGCCGCCCAGCGGGATATCGTCCAGATAGATGTTTGGCAAAAATACGCTCTGATACGGCGCGACCTCTGCCGCCAAGGCGTCCAGCCGCTGCTTTTCCTGGAAGGCCGAAACGGCGGTTTTTACGCCCAGCGCGATGGCTGCGACCGCCGCGGCCGCGCCCAGCGCGACCAGGAGCGCGCGCAGGAATTTGTTCTTTTTTCGCGGGGGTTGGGCAGGGGCCTGGGGCGGCCGATAGCCCTGCTGGTAGTTCATGACAGATCTCCTTAAAAACAGAGGAATTGCCCTATTGAAGAACAAAAGGGCAATTATGGCCGCGCGTCTTGCCCGGCAAGCTTATACGGACTGCTTCTTCGCCCTTTTGAACAGGGCCCAGCCGTCCTGCAGGGCGGTCGGCCATTCGAGGGCGGTTTCGCCGATCTGGCCGTGGCGGGGGGAATGAT
The DNA here is from genome assembly GCA_017541205.1 of Clostridia bacterium. Lineage (GTDB taxonomy): Bacteria > Bacillota > Clostridia > Christensenellales > Aristaeellaceae > RUG563. The sequence continues at coordinate 5,614 of JAFXZO010000118.1, forward strand.
CGTGAAAATCGCTGCCGCCGGTCACGAGCAAATGATGCTCTTTGGCGAGCGATAGCCATTTGGAATAATTGCCGCGGTTGGCGGGGTGGTACACTTCAATGCCCGAAAGGCCCGCTTCGATCCAGGCGCGCAGCAGGGGAAGCAATTGCGCCATGGGCTTTTTGATATGCCCCGGATGCGCAAGCACCGGGATCGCCCCGCGCTGGCGAAGCAGCGAAATGGCCTGCGAGGCCGTGGGCGTTTCCCGGGGCAGATACGCGGGCTTGCCGGACGCGAGGAACCGGTCGAACGCTTCCTGGACGGTAGCGGCGTAGCCCCTTTCCACCATGGCGCGGCCAAGGTGCGGCCTGCCGACGCTCGCCCCGGCGCTTTCGATGATTTCTTCCGTGGGCACGGGCATGCCCAAAGCCTGTAAGCGCTCGCCCATGTTTCTGACGCGGTTGATCCGCTCCTGCTTAAGACGGCTGAACAGGGCGTTAAGGGCGCTGTCGTCCGGCGTTACGCCGTAACCCAGGATGTGGATCTCCTCGTCGCCCTCGGTGCTGATCTCGACGCCGGGAATAAAGGCGAGGCCGCGGTCGTACGCCGCCTGGGCGGCGCGGAGGAGGGCGGCAAGCGTATCATGATCGGTGATCGAAAAGAGCGTTACGCCCGCACGCTGGACCAGGCGCGCCAATTCGTCCGCGTCATAGATCCCGTCGGAAGCGCTGGTGTGCAGGTGGAGGTCGGGCCGGATCATTGCAGATCGCCCTCGACCTCGATGGGATCGTCGCCTGCAGGCACGGCGTCGATGGATTTGGGCCCGCGGATGAATTCCAGGAACTGATCGCGGGTCACGGTTTCTTTTTCGATCAGGAGCTGGCCCAGGCCGTTGAGCTGTTCCAAATGCGCTTTGAGGATGGCCTGCGCGTTCTGGTAGCACTGGTGCAGGATGGCGCGGACTTCGGAATCGATCAGGGCGGCGGTTTCTTCGCTGTAATCGCGGGTCTGGCCGAATTCCATGCCGACGAACACTTCCTGGTCGTTACCCAGGTACACGGTGCCGACCTTATCGCTCATGCCGAAGCGGGTCACCATGCCGCGGGCCACTTCCGTGGCGCGCTTCAAATCGCTCACGGCGCCGGTGCAGATATCGTCCTGCGTCAGGCTTTCGGCGGCGCGTCCGCCCAGCATCATCGTGATTTCCTGGAGCAGGCGCTGCTTGCCCTGATGGTCGAATTCCTTTTCAGGCAGGCTCAGCGTCATGCCGGCGGCCTGGCCGCGGGGCACCACGGTGATCATATGCACATCGTCGCACAGCGGCAGGTAATGGCCCACGATGGCGTGGCCCGCTTCGTGATAGGCCGTGATGCGGCGGTCTTCCTCCAATACCTTGTGGCTGCGCTTTTCGGGGCCCATCTGAATGCGTTCCACCGCTTCGATCAGGTGGGACTGGGTGATCTGGGTCTTCTTTTCGCGGGCCGCCTGGATGGCTCCCTCGTTCATGATGTTTTCCAGGTCCGCGCCGGTGGCGTAGGGCGTGCGCTTGGCGATGTTGTCCAAGTCCACGTCCTCAGCCAGGGGCTTGCCCTTGGAATGGACCTTCAGGATGGCGACGCGGCCGTTCACATCCGGGTAATTGACCGTCACCTGGCGGTCAAACCGGCCGGGGCGCAAAAGCGCCGGGTCCAGGATATCGCGGCGGTTGGTCGCGGCCATGACGATCACGCCTTCGTTCGCCGTAAAGCCGTCCATTTCCACCAGCAATTGGTTCAGCGTCTGTTCGCGCTCGTCGTGCCCGCCGCCCAGGCCCGCGCCGCGGTGACGGCCCACGGCGTCGATTTCGTCGATGAAGACGATGCTGGGGGAGTTGCGCTTGGCCTGTTCAAACAAATCGCGCACGCGGCTTGCGCCGACGCCGACGAACATTTCCACAAAATCAGAGCCCGAAATGGAGAAGAACGGCACGTTCGCTTCGCCCGCGACCGCCTTGGCCAAAAGCGTTTTGCCGGTGCCCGGAGGGCCCACCAGCTGCACGCCCTTGGGGATGCGCGCGCCAAGATCGGAATACTGCTTGGGGCTCTTTAGGAAATCCACGATTTCCTTGAGCTCCTCTTTTTCTTCATCCGCCCCGGCCACGTCCGCGAACGTAACCTTGTTCTTGCTCGGATCGACCATGGCCGCGCGGGATTTGCCGAAGTTCATCACCCGGCCGCCGCCGCCCGTCTGCTGGCGCATGATGTACCACCACATCACCATCAGCAGGATGATCGGGATCATATAGGGCAGGATCTCCACATACCAGGGGGTCACGATGGGGGCCAGGTATTCGATTTTGAAGCCCAGATCGTTGACCGAAACGGTGTTTACGTCCTGGCCCATCCTGTTGGCCGCCATGGTGATGACGGTATCATAAAAATCCGGGCCGATGGTGGTTTCAAAATCATAATTGCGGCTGGGATAATCGGAGAGGGAAACCTGGCTGTCTTTCAGCCTGCCGACCAGCGACGTGCCGCGGATGGACACGCGGTCCACCTGGTCCTTTTCGATCATGGTCAGCAGATCGGGGTATTCGATCCTGCGGCTGATCGTGTTCATCCCTCCGGACAGGAGCACGACCAGGAGAATAAACGCCGCGATCATCACGAGATAGCCCATCAGTCCGCGAGAAACTTTACGCAAAATTCAATCCTCCTAAAGCGTCAATGACGGAAAAACACAGGGATGCCGCCCGGTCCGCGAGGGCCCGGCCCGGCCGAACGCGGGATAACGGCCATAAGGCCGATTATCGAAATATTATACCATAGTTCGACAGGATTTGGCAATCATATCAGCCCTGATTTTCGTAAATTTTGGGGTGCAGCACCCCGATATCCGGCAGGTTGCGGTATTTTTCATCATAGTCCAGCCCGTAGCCCACCACGAACGCGTCGGGGATGTTGAAGCAGGAGTAATCCACCTTAAGGTCCACGCGGCGGCGGGCGGGCTTATCCAGCAGCGTCACGATGGAAACGGACTTGGCCTCCCGGTTGGCGAACACTTTTTTGAGGTAGTGCAGCGTCATGCCGCTGTCCACGATATCCTCCACCAGCACAACATGCCGATCCGTCACGGGCTTATCCAGGTCCTTGACGATCTTGACAACGCCGGTCGATTTGGTGCTGCTGCCATAGCTGGACACCATCATGAAATCCATGGTGAGCGGCGCGTCGATCTCGCGCACCAGATCGGTGAAAAACACGCTCGCGCCTTTGAGGATGCAAACGAAGATCGGGTCTTCGCCCCGGTATTTCTCCGTCAGCTTCTGGCCCAGCTCCTTGACGGCCTTCGCGATCTCCTCCCGCGTCACCAGGACTTTTTCCAGATCCTGATACAGTAAAGCGTTGGTGTCCATAGCCCTTCTCCTTTTGTATATTTATTTGCAAAAACGGATCGGTTTATGACCGGGGTCACGCATCGGGCTCGCCCGGGAGATACCCTTCATAGCGAAGCAGCAGCGCCCGGTCGCCCGCCTTGACCCGCGCTTCCTCGCCCGCGCCCACGCCGATGGCCCAGACCACGCGTTTCCCCATGCACAATAGCGGGATATGGGGGCGGAAGGGCCGGGGCACCTTCTTATCCACAAAATAATCCTGCATGGATTTTGCGCCGGGGGAGCCCAGGGGCCGGATCGTGTCGCCCGGCGCAAGCCGCCGCAATTCGCACTGCGCGTATACATCCTCCCGGATCGCCTGGGCGCGGAAGCCGTCGCCCGTTTCGCCTCCCCAGGGCTGGGAAACGAGGATGCCGGGAGCCAAGGGAACGGGCGGAAGGCCCTGATCCTCCGCCGTGAGAAAATGCAGGTACGCGCCGGAGCATTCCGCGCGCCCATTCTCCGGCAGGTTCATTTTCTGCCCGGGGGAGAGGCTGAGCAGCCTCTCCACGGTGTCCGCGTCCAGATCCGTGGGGCAGGCCGCCTTGAGCACGTAGCGCCGCAGCGCCTTATGCAGCCCCAGCAGCGGCGAAAGCCTGATCCACCGGCACGGCCCGTGCAGGCAGGCGTTTCCTTCCGCTTCCAAAAAGCGCTCGGTTTCCGAGCGAAAATAGGCGTCCTCGTCCGCCAGGATGCGCGCCGCGCGGCAGATCGCGTCCTCCGCCTTCGGGAAACGGGCGGCCATGACGGGCAGCACCTGATGGCGGATGTAATTGCGCTGGTAGGCGTCCCCTTCGTTGGTCTCATCTTCCATCCAGGGGATGCCCTTTTCCTTGAGGGCCGCGCGGATCAGCTCGGGATCCAAGCCCAGCATAGGCCGCCACAAAAGCCAGCCCTCGCTTTCCGGCCAGGAACGCCAGCTCTTCTCCTGCATGGCGGAAAGCCCGCCGCTGCCGCTGCCGCGCAAGAGGTGCAGCAGCACGGTCTCGGCCTGGTCCCGCTTATGATGCGCCAGGGCCAGCACCGCCGTCTCGTTTTCCAGGCAGGCGTTCCGCAGGGCTTCGTACCGGGCCTGCCGGGCCGCGTTCTCGCTTTTTCCGTTCACCTGTGCCCGGACGACCTTACAGGGGATGCCCCAGTCCGCGCACAGCTTTTCCACAAACGCCGCGTCGCGCCCGGAGGTTTCGCGCAGGCCGTGGTCCACGTGCGCCGCGGACAGGACCATGCCTTCTTCCTCCGCCAATGCTTTGAGCGCCGCCAGCAGCGCGACGCTGTCCGCCCCGCCCGAAACCGCCGCCGTCACGCGATGCGGAGAACCCAGGCCGCGCCAGGATTTTCCAACGGTTTCCAGTAAAATCAGCCATTCGTTCATACCCGTCTATTGTACCCCGGCGCAGGCGAAAACGCAAGACATTGTCAAGATTTTAACACAAAATGAAAAACCCGTTCACAGCGTAAACTGCGAACGGAGAATTGCCAAAATTCGGATCAGCGCTTTTCGTTCCGGCGCAGGAAAGCGGGCACGCCCAGGTTATCCTTGGCGTTGGCCGCGGGCTGCGCGGGCGCCTGGTAAGTCTGCTGGGGATAAGCCGTCTGCTGCGCGGGCTGCTGAGCCTGGTAGGCCTGCTGGGGATAGGGCTGGCTGTAAACAGGCTGCTGGGGCGCATAGGGGCTCTGGGCCAGGCCGGAAACGGGGGCCGCCATGGGACGGGCGCTGCCGGGGAAGAAGGAGGAATCGCCTTCATACGCGGTGGGCGCGGGGGCGTCGAACGCCTGCGCGTCGCCTAAATCGGCCCGGGGCCGGTTCTCATAGGGATTATAGGAGGGCACCGCGGCGCCGTAAGGCGTGGCCGTGCGGCTCTTTTTCTTTTCGCGGGTGGGGAAGGGCGTTTTTTCAAAGCCCGTGGCGATCACGGTGATGCGCACTTCGTCGTTCAGGGATTCGTCGATGCCCGCGCCGAAGATGATGTTGGCTTCGCTGTCCGCGGATTCCATGACCAGGTTGGCGGCCTCGTTGATTTCCATGATGCTCATGTCCTTGCCGCCGGTCACGTTGATCAGTACGGCGCGCGCGCCGTCGATCTTGGTTTCCAGCAGCGGGCTGGAAATGGCCTTGTTGGCCGCGTCCACCAGGCGGGTTTCGCCCTTGCCGATGCCGATGCCCATATGGGCCATGCCGCCGGATTCCATGATGGTCTTTACGTCCGCAAAGTCCAGGTTGATCATCGCGGGCACGGCGATCAGGTCGGAAATGCCCTGGATACCCTGGCGAAGCACGTCGTCGGCGATGCGGAAGGCTTCCAGCATGGTGGTGCCCTTGCTGACCACCTGGAGCAGCCGGTCGTTGGGGATCACAACGAGCGTGTCCACGCTCTGTTTGAGATCGTTGATGCCCATTTCCGCGTTCTTCATGCGCTGCTTGCCCTCAAAGGCGAAGGGCTTGGTGACCACGGCGATGGTGAGGCAATTGCTTTCCCGGGCGATTTCAGCCACGATGGGCGCAGCGCCGGTGCCGGTGCCGCCGCCCATACCGGCGGTGACGAAGACCAGATCAGCGCCTTTGAGCGCCTGGGCGATTTCTTCCCGGCTTTCCTCGGCGGCCCTGCGGCCCACTTCGGGCACGGCGCCCGCGCCAAGGCCCTTGGTCAGCTTTTCGCCGATCTGGATTTTGGTGTCCGCCTGGCTCAAAGCCAGAGCCTGGCGGTCGGTATTCACGGCAATAAATTGCACGCCCTGCAGCCCGGCCTCCACCATGCGGTTGACCGCGTTGGTTCCGCCGCCGCCGCAGCCGACGACCTTGATCGAAGCGAAGGACGGTTGATCCACTTGTACTTCAAAAGGCATGTTTTTGTCCCCCTAATGTTAAAATCCACAAGCGGCCCGAATCAGCCGCCAAAAAGACTGCGGAAGAACCCGCCCATGCCGCCCGAGGCGTGCGCGGTGGCGGTGGTGTCGATCAAAAGATCCAGCAGGCCCAGCGCGCTGGAATACGCGGGGCTGGAGAGCTTGACCGCCTTGCGGGGCAATTCCCGCACCGTGCGCCCGAGCTTGGCCGCCAGGTATTCCCGGCCGCCCCGGTTGATGGCCAGCCCGCCGCCCGTCAGGTACACCGGGCTCCATTTGCTCATTTTCAGGCCCGATTCGGCGATGGCGGCCTTGATGGCCTCGCAGATTTCCTCGGCGCGGGGCTCCAGGATCTCTTCGACCTGCTCGCGGGTAAAGGTCTTGCTCGCGCCTGTCTGATCGGTGCCTTCAAAGGTGCTCTGCCCGGTGGAGAGGCCGTATACATACGCGCGCTTGATCTGCTCCGCGACGGCGAGATTCACTTCCAGGCCGTAGGCCAGATCGGCCGCGATATGGCCGCCGCCCATGGGGATGTTTTTGAGGCCCACGATGGCGTCGCCCTGCACGGCCATGACTTCCGTGGTCAAATATCCGATATCCACCAGCACGGCGCTGCGGTCGCGCTCGTCATCGGGCAGGAACAGCATGGCCTGGCCGACGGGCGTGGAAAGGCAGCCCGTTACGTTGATGCCAAGGCTGCGGAACCTTTCCTGGACATCCTCCAGGAAAAACTGATCCGCGATCACGAAGGAGATCATGCCCCTGAGCTCGAACCCGCGCATGCCCATGGGCTCCAAGGTCTTCTTTCCGTCGTCCACGATGAACCAGGCCGGGCTGCGGTGAATGACGCTGCCGCGGATATCGCCCAATTCTTCCATGGCCTTATCGAACAAATCGCTGATGTTCTTTTCGGTAACGCGCGGGTCGGCGCCCTGCAGCTCGACCTTGACTTCTACCGTACGCACCCTGGAAAAATCTCCGGGAACGCCGACGTACACATCCCGTATCCGGGCATGAGACTGCTCCTCCGCCGCGTGCACCGCTTCGGAGATCGCATCGTTGAGCAAATCCGGGGCGTTCCAGCGTCCTTCCAGATAGCCGTCATAAATCGCGGTGCCTGCCCCGATGATATCGCAACGCTGCCGGCCGCTCGTTTCCGCGACCAGCGCCACAATCTTGCTCGTGCCAAAATCAATTGCGGCAACCGTTGTTTTCATCCGTCCATCATCCCCTGTTCATTGCCCGGTGGAAGCGCATGATTGCCCAAACGACAAAAGCCCAAGCGCAAATCACCTGCTTCGGTCACTCTATTGTAACCTTTTTGTGATAATTTGGCAAGCGAAAATCGGTAAAAAGATCATATTTTTTAGAATATTTTTATTTTTATCATACTTTTTACACCATTTTCCTAATCGTCGCGGGAATAAACGGCTTCGCCCGGGATGGTCACTTCCAGCAGGCCGCCCGTCAGGCCCATTTCCCTGAGCCTTGGCACGACCGCGCGGATCGTGCCGATCTTGGCCCGCAGGCTGCTCAAATCGCCCAGCCGGGCAGTATAACCGTCCCGGGTGGTCAGGTATATGTTTTCCGGATCGTTCACGTTCAATTCGCTCACTTCGCTCAAATATCCCTGCAGCGTGAGCTCCCGGATCAATTGCAGGTAGGCTTCGCCGTGGGCGGCGGAGCCCGCGACCATCTTGCGCCCGACGCGCATTTCCTTGGGCTTTAGCCCGGAAATGACGATCAGGCCGTCGTAGCTTTCGTCCTGGGCGTCGGAATTGAAGGTATTGTATTTTTCCAGCACCATGCCCTCTTCGTCCAGATGGTACACCGCGCCCATTTCCGCCACCTTCGCCACGGGCGCGCGCTCCCGGACGTAGATGGTGAGGGTGTTGGGGAAGACCTTTTCGAGCTTTTCAAAGATCAGGTAGCGGTTGGCGTTGATGCCCTCGGCGATCTTGGTTTCATTCACGAAAAAATAGCCCGTCGAACGGTTCAGCCCCGCCGCGACCACGACCGTTTCCCAATCCACCTTGCGGTTGCCGACCACCGCAACCTTCCGAATGCGCAGCACGCTTTCGTTCAGGATCACGAGCGCAGCCAGGATGAGCAGGAGCGTAAAAATCACCGAGAAAATCCCCGCGCGCTTTTTGGCCGGTTTTTCCGGCGGCTGCTGAAGCTGATCCCAATCGACGTATTCGGGGGGGATTTGCTGCGACATGGTTTGCCTCCTTTTGGCCGCGCGGGAAAGCCTATGCTTCCCGCAGGCTGATCCTTTCGATATTCGCGCCCAGACGGGAAAGGGCGCTTTCCAGGTGCGCGTAGCCCCGATCCACCAATTCGGCGCGCTCCACCACGCTTTCGCCCTTGGCGCACAGCGCGGCGAGCACAAGCGCGGCGCCGCCGCGCAGGTCCCGGGCCGTCATGCGCATGCCGCTGAGGCTGTTGACCCCGCGCACGACGGCCGTGTGCCCGCTGACGCGGATATCCGCGCCCATGCGCGTCAGATCCGCCACGTGGGAAAGCCTGTTTTCAAACACGTTTTCCACGATCACCGACGTGCCCTCCGCCACGCACGAGATCGCCAGCATCTGGGCCTGCATATCCGTGGGAAAGCCGGGATGCGGCTGGGTCTGCAGCAGGGAAAAGGCGCGCAGGCGCTCGGGCGCGGTCAAGCGGATCGCCCCGCCTTCCTCCGTTACGGCGCAGCCCATTTCACGCAGCTTATCGCACACGGGGATCAAATCGTTGAACCGCGCGTTGCGCACCAGAACGCTGCCGCCCGTCACGGCCCCGGCGCACAGGAACGTCCCCGCGGCGATCCTGTCCGGGATGGGCGTATAGTCAACGCCGCGCAGCTTTTTTACGCCCTCCACCCTGATCACATGGCTGCCCGCGCCTTCGATCCTGCCGCCCATGCGGTTGATGAAGCGCTGCAGATCCTCGATTTCCGGCTCGCGGGCCGCGTTATGGATGGTGGTGATCCCCGAAAGCAGGGCGGCGGCCATCATGACGTTTTCCGTCGCGCCGACGCTGGGATAATCAAAATAGACGTCGCCGGCGCGCATGTCCCGCCCGTCGCAGCAGATCACGCCGCCGTCTTCCCGGATGCGCACGCCCAGCGCTTTGAGGCCCTTCAGATGCAGGTCGATCGGGCGCAGCCCGATCTCGCACCCGCCGGGATAGGTGACCGTCGCGCGGCGCAGCCTGCCCAGGATCGGCCCGAGCAGAAAGATGGAGGAACGGATCTGCTTGGACAGCTCATCCGGCATTTCCCAGTGGCGAAGGCCCGCGTTGCAGACCCGCATTTCCCCGTTGTTCCAGCCGCACACGCAGCCGAGCTTTTTGAGGATGCCCGCCATGGCGTGCACGTCCCGGATATCGGGGCAGTCGGACAGCACCGTATCGCCCTCGGGCAAAAGCGCCGCCGCCAAAATTGGCAGCACCGCGTTTTTTGCCCCTTCCACCCGCGTTTCGCCCTGTAACCTTTCGCCGCCCACAACGTGAAATCCTTCCACGATTTCCACCTTCTTTCTTCTTTCAGGCTATGCCGGGAGAAAGAAATGGTGAAAATAACGCGGGACGGACGCGCATGCCCCGCCGTTCCGTCCTTCCCGTTGACCTAAGGCGGGGGGTATGGTATAATCAATCGAAATTTGGCATGAAAGAGGCGGGGCTGGGCCCCGCGAAAGAGAGGATCAAGGCATTGGCTTCCAAGAAAGAACAAACCGTTCTGACAGGATTTGAAAACATGGATCTGTCGGACGAGATCATGAAGGCGGTCGCCAAAATGGGCTTTACCCAGGCGACGCCGGTACAGGAGAAAACCATCCCCCTCATGATGGAGGGTCACGATGTGATCGCCATCGCCCCCACCGGCACGGGCAAGACCTGCGCCTTCGGCATCCCGATGCTCGAGTATATTTCCCTGACGGATACCCGCATCCAGGAATTGGTGCTGGCCCCGACGCGCGAGCTGGCGGTGCAGATCGGCCAGGAAATGGAAAAGCTGGCGGCTTTCATCCCCGAGGTGCGCATCGCCGTGCTCTACGGCGGCCAGCCCATCTCCAAGCAATTGAACCAGCTCAAGAAAAAGCCCCAGATCATCGTGGCGACGCCGGGCCGGATGCTGGACCATATGCAGCGCGGAACGGCCAGGCTTTCCGCCGTGCATACGCTGGTCATTGACGAGGCGGACGAAATGCTGAAAATGGGGTTTGTCAAGGACGTGTGCAGGATCATCGAGGCGGTGCCGCCCACGCGCCAGTTCGTTATGTTCTCCGCCACCACCAACCAGGACGTGCTCACCATTTCCTGGAAATACCAGCACGACCCCGTGGAAATCACCATCCCCGCCACCAAGGAAAACAAGCCCAGGATCGCCCAGTATGTGATTCCCACCACGCGCGAGGAGAAATACGAGCATCTTTTGTATCTGCTGGACGCCGACGTGTACGGCCGCATCATGATCTTTACCAACACCAAGGATATGTGCCGGCGGCTGAGCGAGCGGCTCAACAAGGCGGGGTACGATACCGAGGCCCTGCACGGGGATATCCCCCAGTCCAAGCGCAACCAGGTGATGGGCGGGTTCAAGCGCGGCAAGTTCCCCATCCTGGTCTGCACGGACGTCGCGGCACGCGGCATCGACGTAGACGACGTGGAGGCCGTCATCAACTATGATCTGCCCAATGAAAACGAATATTACCTGCACCGCATCGGCCGAACGGGCCGGGCGCGCAAGCACGGCGTGGCGCTGACGCTGCTGTGCTTTACGGAAAGCGTCAGGCTGGACGAGATCCTCAAATACATGGAAAGCCAGCCGACGTACCTGAAGTTTGACGATATGGGCGTTTTGCGCTGTCAGGATAACGGCGAAGCGTTCTTTGAAGAAGTATAGACCGGAGCGGACAGAAGGAGGGATCCCCATGAAGGTTGCCGTCATCGGCTGCGGCACGATCGCCAGCGCGGCCCACATCCCCGCTTACATGAAGAACGCCGAGGCGGAGATCAAGTATTTCTGCGACATCCTTCCTCAGCGCGCGCAAAAAGCCGTGGAACAGTACGGCTGCGGGACGGCCGTCACTGATTACCGAAAGACGCTTGCCGATCCCGAGGTCGCGGCCGTATCCATCTGCACCCCCAACGACGTTCACCCGCGCATCGCCATCGACGCCATGCGCGCGGGCAAGCACGTGCTGTGCGAAAAGCCCGCCGCCCGCACCTGGAAAGAAGTGGAGGAAATGCTCGCCGTCCAGCGGGAAACGGGCATGACGCTCAACGTCGGCGTGGTGAACCGCTTTAACGACAGCGTGCGGAAGATCAAGCAGTATATCGACGCCGGAAAGCTGGGCGACGTGTACCACGTATACGTTTCCTTCCGCGCGCACCGGTCCATCCCGGGCCTGGGCGGCGCGTTCACCACCAAGGCCATCGCGGGCGGCGGCGCGCTGATCGACTGGGGCGTGCATTACCTGGATATCGTGATGTACTGCACCGGCGATTCCAAGCCCAGGACCGTGTCCGGCGAAACCTTCTGCAAATTGGGCTGCGACATGGAAAACTACACCTACAAATCCATGTGGTCTGAAATGACGAAAAACGTCCACGGCACCTATGACGTGGACGATTCCGTGACCGCGCTCATCCGCACCGAGGGCCCCGTGATCACCATGCACGGCGCGTGGGCGCAGAATATCGGCGTCAAGGAAACCTATATCGATTTCATGGGCGATCGGGGCGGCATCCGCCTGGACTACGGCGGAAATTTCACCTATTATACCGCGGAGTTCGGCTCCCTGGTCTCCTACACCCCGGAATTTACCATGAGCAATATGTTTGAAAACGAAATCAACGCGTTTGTCCGCTGCGTCCGGACCGGTGAAAGGCTGCCCTCCCACATCGAGACCGTGGCCGTCACCGCGCGCATGCTGCAGGCGATCTACGATTCCGCCCAAATGCATGAGGAAGTAAGATTATGATTTTTCCGCGTCCATTTCCGCCTCGATATGCACGGTTTTTCCGGCCCGGCAATAGATCCTGGGAACGCGCCGGCCGATGACGCCCAGGCATTCATTGCGGTTCAGATGCCCGAGCGCCGCATACTCCCTCAGGTCCACCCCGCCGCCGAGCAAGGTCGCTTCGTCTCCTGGCCGGGCGTCCGGGATGTCCGTCACGTCGATCATCATTTGATCCATGCACACAAGCCCCAGCACCGGGGCTTTTTTTTCGCGCACCAGGACGAAACCCTTCTGGCTCAAAGCGCGGGAATAGCCGTCGATGTACCCGGCGGACAGCGTCGCGACGCGCGTGTTCCTCGCAAGCGGCGTTTCGTCGTACCCGACTCCCTCCCCGGCCTTGACCCAGGCGACGCGGGTGACGCGGGCTTTGAACGTCGCGACGTTTTCGCCCTCTGAAAACCGCGCCCAGCTGACCGGCGCGTTGCCGTACAAAAACGCCCCGATCCGCACGGCGTCCAGCTGCCATTCGGGATAGCAGGTCAGCCCGATGGAATCCAGCAGATGCCGCATGGGCGGGCGAAGGCCGGCTGCCGCCATTTCCTCCGTGACGGAAAGGAAGGCCGCATACTGCTCCCGGCTCTGCGCTTCGCTCCGCAGCGCCAAATGGCTGTACACCCCGTCGAATGCAAGCTTTTGCAGCGTTTTCAGCCTGAGCGCTTCCTTCGCGTCCGTGAAACCCAGGCGGTGAAGCCCGGTGTCCAGCTTGATGTGCGCCCGGGCGGGTTTGCCCGCCTGCAGCGCTGCCCGGGACGCGCGCAGGCCGTCCTCAAAGCTGCCGATGGTCAAAGCGATATCGTTTTGAATCAGGGCGGGCAGATAGCTTTCGTCCGCAGGGCCCATCAAAAGGATACCCGCGCGGGGGGCGGCCCTCCTTGCAAGGAGCGCTTCCTCCGGCGCGGCGACGGAAAACCAGTCCGCCCCGGCGCCCGCCAGGGTTTCCACGGTGCGCCGGAGCCCCATCCCGTACGCGTTGGCCTTTGCCACGCAGATCAGTTTCGTTTCTTTCCGGCAAAGCGACTTGGCCAGACGATAGTTTTTGAGCAGTGCATCCTCGTCCACTTCCAGCCACGCCCGGGCTTTCGCGCGCGCTTCCTCCACCGTGATCCGCCTCCCCTGCTTTTTTCCCCTTCAGCATACCATATCGGAGGCAAATTAACAAGCGGCGGGATAGGGCAGGCGCGAGATCATCGCCTGTGCGGTCCGGCGCTACCACAAGGCTTCCACGGTCACGTCGTCAAAGTAGTACCGTACGATCTCCTCCGCGCTGCGGCCTTCCTCGGCCATGCCGTAAGCGCCCCATTGGGGCATGCCCACGCCGTGGCCGTAGCCCTTGCCGCGCATGGTGACGGTTTGCGCCTGAAAGCTCAGCTCGGTCAGCAGGGTGGAGCGCATGGCCGACGCGCCCAGCGCCAGGCGGAGCTCCGGCGCGGATACCTCCTGGCCGTTCAAAAGCAGGGTGACGGCCCGGCCGCTTTCGCTTTTTTTGCCGATTTCAACGGAGGACAGGGGCGCGCTGCCCGTCCAGCCCGCTTTTTTCGCCGCGGCCAGCATTTCCTCCGCGCTGAACGCCGCCTGCCATTCCCGGGCTTCGGCCGGGGCCTGGCTGCTGTCGCGTCCCTGGGTCACCTTGGTGTAGCCGGGTTCTTCCTGCTTCCAGTTCAGGCCCTCCTGCGCGCGCTCGGTCACGCCGCCGGAATGGGCGTGGAACCAGGCGTAGGGGAGCTCCCCGTGGAAGGAAAGCACCAGGCCGCGGGTTTCCCGGACGGCCTGCTCCACCCGGTCGTTGACCGCGGTCGCGTCGTACGCCTGCGCTTCTTCAACGTCTGTGGAAATATCCGCGTTTTCATACTTGCTGCTTTTTTCCGTGCAGAATTTGAGCACGAACGTGCGGGCCAGGATGGCCTGGGCCTTCAGCGCTTCCATGGGCCAATCGTTCTTCATTTCGCCTGCGACCACGCCCTGGATGTATGTTTCCAGATCCATTTCCCGGGTTTCTTCCTCATCCACCTGGTATACCCGCAGCACGGGCACGCCCTCCGCGTTCACTTGCAGCTTATCGGGCAGGCTCGGCTTTTCACCGGCCGCTTTGCCGTTTGCGCCGGCCGGCTCCGGCGTCGCCTGACTGTTCTGCGCGCCCGCTGCGCAGCCCGCGCCGAGGGCCGCCCATACGGCCAGCATCCCGAGCAGGGCCCAGGCTTTGATTTTCCTGCGTTTCATCCATGATCCCCCTTTATACGTCACGCTGTTCCTATCTTGACCGAAAACAGCCGCGCGCATGCAGGAAAAAAATGCGGCGGGCGGACGCGAAAAACAGCAAAAAAGAGAACGGCCCGTTTTCACGAGCCGTTCAAAACCACTACTCCTTTGTAGATGAAAGCATTACCACCACTGCACGCCCAGCACTTCGTTGAGCATGGAGTAGGTCTGCGGGCCGGCCACGCCGTCCACGCTCAGGCCGTTGTTCCACTGGAACTGCATGACGGCCATGGCGGTCTGCTGACCGTACTTGCCGTCGTCTGCGCCGGCGGGCAGCAGCGACAGAGAAATCAACTGCTGCTGCAGCTTGGTCACGTCGGAGCCCCTGCAGCCGATGCGCAGCTTCCGGTGGCTGGCGCCGGTGGAGGTCTGCTCGATATCCACGACGACCTGCTCGGCGTTGGTCACGTTCAGCTCCTTGAGCCGCGCCCAGGTCTTCGGGCCGATCTTGCCGTCCACCTTCAGGTTGCAGGCCTTCTGGAAGCGCCTGACGGCCGCTTCCGTCTGGGCGCCGAAAATGCCGTCCGCGTTGCCGACGAGGTAACCGCCGGCCTTCAGGGACATCTGCGCGGTCTTCACGTCTTCGCCGTACATGCCGCGCTTGAGGATACGCTCTTCGTAGGGATCATCGGGCGTGCCTTCCTGGGCCTTCTGGATCTCTTCTTCGATAAAGATATAGGTGGGCCACAGATAGCGGCGCAGGG
Source organism: Clostridia bacterium (assembly GCA_017541205.1). Taxonomy (GTDB): domain Bacteria; phylum Bacillota; class Clostridia; order Christensenellales; family Aristaeellaceae; genus RUG563. Next base: position 20,829 of record JAFXZO010000118.1, read on the forward strand.
TCGAATCCACGATGCCGGTCGCCTTGAGGCCGTTGTCCCTCTGGAACTGCTTGACGGCGTCCACGGTGGCGCTGTCAAAATAGCCGTAGGTCACGAAGGGCAGAGCATAATTCAGGTTCAGCAGCTTGGACTGGATGATGTACACGTCCCAGCCCCGCATGCCGGAATACAGATCGCGCACGGGATGCCCGCCGGTAAAGATCCTTGCGGTGCGGTTATAGAGCAGATCCTGCGTGCGCTTGCCGGCCACGCCGTCCACGTTGATGCCGGCCGCCGCCTGGAAAGCCTTCACGGCTTTGAGCACTTCCGCGCCGTAAATGCCGTCGATCTTGCCCGCGTAGAAGTAGGTCTGGCGCAGCTGACGCTGCAGCTCCTTGACATCCTCGCCGTGACTGCCGGATTTGAGGGTGCCGGAGTATTCCGGATCGTTCTTGGCGACAACCTTGGTGCTCTTGAGCACTTCCCAGCTGGAGGGGCCGAGCACGCCGTCAACGGTCAGTTCGTTCCTGCGCTGGAACCAGCGAACGGCGGTTTCCATGGAAGCGTCAAATTCATCGCTGGTCAGATCGCCGGTGTAATAACCGTAGGTATTCAGCAGGCCCTTCGCGGTGATAACATCCGGATGGTGCATGTCGCGGCGCAGGGTGGCTTCACCGAGCGCGGCGGCAGGAATGAGCATTGCCAGTATCAGCAACACAGCCATTAAGCGTTTCATTTCGATATTTCCTCCTCTCGTCAGAACACAGACGACGTTCCCTATTCATCATCTGTATCCTGCCCTATTGTAGCACAAAGGCCATGAAAAACCTATTCCAGAAGTATTGCAAAATGCGGAATTTACATGTAACAAGTGTAAACAAACCCTTGACAAACATTGGCTTTTCATGAATAGATCATTGCAAACGCGTCTCTATTTGTAACGAATGGAGGATGTAAAAACGCCATATTTTCCGCCGAAGGCCCTCAGCCGGCCTTGGATTCTTTTTCTTTGACGCGGGCGAAGATCATCCTGCCCGCGCTGGTCTGGAGCACGGTGGTCACTTCCGCTTCCACGGTTTCGCCCATGCGCCTGCGCCCGTTTTCGATCACCACCATGGTGCCGTCGTCCAGATAGGCGACGCCCTGGCCGGGCTCCTTGCCCTCGCGCACGATCTGCGCCCGCATTTCCTCGCCGGGCAGCACCACGGGCCGCAGGGCGCCGGCCAATTCGTTGATGTTGAGCACCGGGACGCCGGTCACGCCCGCCACCTTGTTCAAATTATAATCGTTGGTCAGCACGGCCCCGTTCATATCCCGCGCAAGGCGCAGCAGCTTCACATCCACCTCCGCGCCGTCCGCGTAGTCCTTTTCCTCGATCCGGACCGGGCAATCCAATTCCTCCTGGATCTTGTGCAGCACGTCCAGCCCGCGCCGGCCGCGGTTGCGCCGAAGGGCGTCGGCACTGTCGGCGATGTGGCGCAGTTCGCCCAGCACAAAGGAAGGGATCACCAATTCCCCTTCCAGAAAGCCGGATTTGCAGATATCAAAAATGCGCCCGTCGATGATGACCGAAGTATCCAGGACCTTGGGGCAGGGCGGGCGGCTTTCGGCAAAAACGGCGGGCTTGGCCGCGCGCAGCGCCCCCTGCCGTTTTCCGACGCGCCAGCCGACGCCCATGAGCGCACCATAGAGCGCGGCCGCCGCAAGGCAGGCGATCGGCCCGCCGGGCAAAAGCCTGAGCGGCTGGATCAGCAGGGAGGAAAGCAGCGCGCCCAGGAACAGGCCGGCAAAGGCGCAGGAACGTTTGGTGAAAAAAGCGGGACGGAATTTTTCCATAAAGCATCGATACCCCTCTCATGCGGCGAATACATACAGTATGCGCGCCTCCGTCCCCAAACATGCGCATACCGGAGCGTTCAGGAATCGGGAAGCAGATCGAGCACGGCCATGGCCTGGGCCACGGTATCCACGCCGTGCAGCTGCACGCCCTCCGGCGCGCGAAGATGGCGCGCGCTGTCCCGGGGGCAAAGGATATGGGTAAAGCCCAGGCGCCGGCATTCCGCGGCCCGGCGCTCCAACTGCGGGATGGCGCGCACCTCGCCGGCCAGGCCCACTTCGCCCATCACCGCCCATTCGGCGGGCACGGGCTTATCCGCGTACGAGGACGCCACCGCCATACAGAAGGCCAGGTCCGCCGCGGGCTCGCTGATGGTGAGGCCGCCCGCCACGTTGATGTAGGCGTCGCGGTTGAACATTTTGAGGCGCGCCCTCTTTTCCATCACGGCGAGCAGCAGCATCACGCGCGAGGAATCCATGCCGTCCACCGTGCGGCGGGGCACCGCCATGAAGGATTGGGTCACCAGCGCCTGAATATCCACCAGCATCGGGCGGCTGCCCTCCAGACCGCAGAAGACGCAGCTGCCGCTCGCGCCCTTCGCCCGCTGGGAAAGCAGGGTTTCCGAAGCGTTGAGGACCGCCTTCATGCCCGTGCCCGTCATTTCAAAAATGCCAAGCTCGTTGACCGAGCCGAACCGGTTTTTGACCGCGCGGAGCAGCCGGTATTCGTGCTGATGATCGCCCTCAAAATACAGCACCACATCCACGATGTGCTCCAGCACCCGGGGCCCGGCGAGCGAGCCTTCCTTGGTCACGTGGCCAACCAGGAAAATGGCGCAGCCGGTCGTCTTGGCATAGCGCATGAGCAGCGCCGCGCTTTCCCTGACCTGGCTCACGCTGCCCGGCGCGCTGCCCATTTCGGGGCGGTACATGGTCTGGATGGAATCGATCACGCAAAATTCCGGCTGAATGGCGTTCAGCTTTTCTTCCACCTGATCCATGGCGTTCTCGGTGAGCACGATCAGCTCGCTGTCCTGCGCGCCCAGGCGCTGGGCGCGCAGCTTGATCTGCCGCGCGCTTTCTTCGCCGCTGACGTACAGCACCCTTTTGCCCGTCCGGCTCAGATGCTCGCACACCTGCAAAAGCAGGGTGGATTTGCCGATGCCCGGATCACCGCCGACCAGGATCAGCGCGCCTTCCACGATGCCGCCGCCCAGCACCCGGTCCAATTCGTCCAGGCCGCTGGGAACATATGCCTGAACGCCGCTCTCGATATCCTTGAGCGGCGCCGCCGTATTCCCCATGCCGCCGCGCTGCTTGTATGGCTTGGGCGTTGAATCCGACAGGGAGGGCATCACCTCAACCATCGTGTTCCATGCGCCGCATTCCGGGCATTTGCCCATCCAGCGCGGAGTCTCAAAGCCGCATTCCGTGCACTGAAAGCTCGTTTTTTTCTTCATGACGCTTCCGCTCCCCGTTTTTTCTTCTGTGCCGCACGCATATGATACCATGTTTGCGCCCGGCGCGCCACAAAAAACTTTGCCGAAAAATGTCGGCCGCCTTTCAAAATCGTTCGCCACGATCCGGCAAATTCCATGATCGGGCAAAACGGCGGGATCCGGGACGAAAAATCTGTTTATTTCGACACTTTTATGATTGCATGAAACAGAATTTTCATATATAATTAAGAATATCGTAATGGAAAGGAGCGCATCATGGGCAAATCTCATGATCCCTTATTCGAGGAAACGAAACGAAAGCACCCGATGATCGGGTTTTTGGTTTTGCTGCTTGCGCTTATTTTGACGGTCGTGGCCGTGCTGAACGTAATCAACAACAGCAGGGTCAACCTGGACAAGGTATCGGTCACGGTGCCGACGCTCCCGACGGCCCTGGAAAGCTTCCGCATCCTGCACATCAGCGATCTGCACGGCCTGTATTTCGGCCAGCGCCAGGAGCAGCTAAAGGCGGCCCTGGCCTCGGCGCGCTATGATATCGTGGTGGTGACCGGGGATGTGACGGGCAAAGACGGCGACGCTGGCGCGTTCCTTTCCCTGATCGATCTGATCGGCGATTCCGCGCCCCTCTATTTTATCATCGGGGATGAGGACCCCGCCGCGATCCTCGCCAAGCCGCACGATACACAAGGGCCGAAGGCCGCCTATATTTTGAAAGCGGAAAGCCATGGGGCGGTGTACCTGGACGCCCCGGTGCGCATTACGAAGGGAAAGGGCACGCTGTGGCTCTGCCCGGAATGGGTCTATACGCTGGATTACGACGCCGCGGACGCGGCCTACCAGGCGCGCATGAAAGAGCTGCGCGGCCAGGAGGCCACCCCGGAGCGCGACGCGGCGCTTGCCGCCGTGGAATACCAGGCGGATCAGTTGGAGCGCATCCGCCAGGCGCGGCGCGAAACCCTGGAAACGGACGTGCATATCGCCGTGACGCATCATCCCCTGCAGGAAAACGCGCTCAAATCCCTCCGCGATTGGACTGGCTCGGAAAACGACAGCTATGTGCGCGCGATTTCCCTGGTGCTGGCCGGGCACTATGTGGGCGGGCAATGGCGCATCCCGGGCATCGGCGCGGTGCGCGTGCCCGCGTCCTCGGGGCTGGGGAACAACGGCTGGTTCCCGGAGGATCAAAAGGCGGTGGGGCTGAGCACGGTGATGGGCATTCCCCAGTATATCAGCCCCGGGCTCGGCGTTTCCGCCGCCATCGGCCTGCCCGCCATCCGCATCTTCAATACCCCCGCCGTCACCGTCATCACCCTGACCAGCAAACTGACGCAGTAATGGAATAAAGAGAAACGGAAAAGGAAGTGCCGTCTTCGTGGGGAAGCAAGCTTTATACAACCGGGAGCTGAGTTGGCTGAATTTTAACCGAAGGGTGCTGGAGGAAGCCGCAAACCCGGATAATCCGCTGCTGGAGCGGGGCAAATTCCTGTCGATCTGCTCAACCAACCTGGATGAGTTTTTTATGGTGCGGGTCGGCGCGCTCGTGCGGGCGGCCAGCGGCGGGGATAAGAAAAAGGACCCCTCCGGCCTGTCCCCGCGCCAGCAGCTGGATCTGGTCTTTCCCGCCGTGCGGGAGCAGGTGGAGCGGCAGTACGAGCTGCTCAACGGCGAATATTTGCCCGCCCTCGCCGAAGCCGGCATTCATTTCCTCAAAATGGATAAACTGGACAAGGAACAGAAGGAATGGGTCTCGCATTATTTTGACGAGCAGATCCAGCCCCTTCTGACCCCGCGGGCGATCGACGAGAAGCGGCCTTTCCCGCTGCTCACCGCCAAACGCCTGCATCTGTTTCTGCTTTTGCCGCCGCAGCCCGGCCTGCGCGCCGGCTCGCCGCGCATGGCCATGATCGCGGTTCCCGCGTCCCTGCCTCGGGTGGTCATGCTGCCCATGGGCCGCGGCAGGGCCCGGGGCATCCTGCTCGAAGACGTGATCGCCTTTTACGCCCACCGCCTGTTCAGCAAAACGCACCCCATGGCGGTGCTTCCCTTCCGCATTATCCGCAATACGGATTTTCTATATAACGACAGCGACGCCGACGCCCTCATCAGGGAGATGCGCAAGAACCTCAAAAGGCGCAAGTGGGGCAGGGTCGTGCGCCTGGAGGTGCCGACGGGCGGGGATGTGCGGCTGATTTCCCGGCTGAAAAAATACCTGATCGTCAGCGAGGAAAACGTATTTTTCCTGCCCGGGCCGATCAATCTGGATTATTTCATGAAACAGATTTCCCAGCTTCCCGAGATGGACGATTTGCTTTTTCCGCCGTTTACGCCCAGGGTGGATGAAAGGCTGCGCCAGGAGGGGTCGATCTTCCGCGTGATCCGGGACGGCGATTTGTTGCTCAACCATCCCTACGACAGCTTCGAGCCCGTGATCCGCTTCATCCGCGAGGCGGCGGAGGATCCCAACGTGATGGCGATCAAGCAGACGCTGTACCGCGTGAGTGGCAAATCCCCCATCGTGGGAGCGCTGATCCGCGCCGGACAGGCCGGCAAGCAGGTGACGGTGCTGGTGGAGGTGCGCGCGAGGTTTGATGAAGAAAACAACATCAATTGGTGCCAGGCCCTGGAAAAAGCGGGCTGCCACGTGTTCTACGGCGTGCCCAAGCTCAAGACCCACAGCAAGATCACCCTGGTGGTGCGCAAGGAGGCCAGCGGGCTGAGGCGCTACGTCCATTTGGCGACCGGAAATTATAACGACGTGACGGCCACGCTCTATACGGACATGGGCCTGTTCACCTGCGACGACGCCATCGGCCGGGACGCGGGCAACTTCTTCAACATGGTGACCGGGTATTCGGAGCCCACGGAGATGGAAAAGCTGGTGGCGGCGCCGACGCACCTGAGGGATTTTCTTTCTTCCCTCATCCGCCGGGAGATCGAGCATGCCCAGGCGGGCCTGCCCGCGCAGATCACGGCCAAGATCAACGCGCTGGTCGACCCCAAGATGATCAAGCTGCTGTATGAGGCCGCGGACGCTGGGGTAGAGATCGATCTCATCGTGCGCGGCATCTGCTGCCTCAAACCAAACGGGCGGGGAAACATCCGCGTGCGCTCCATCGTAGGCAGGTTCCTGGAGCATACCCGGGCTTTCATCTTTGAAAACGGCGGCGAAAAGGAAGTGTACCTTTCTTCCGCCGATTGGATGCCAAGGAACCTGGATAAGCGCGTGGAATTGATGTTCCCGGTGGAGGATCCCGCCCTGCAGAACCGCGTGATCGCCTCCTTGCAGGATGAACTGATGGACAACGCGAAGGCCTGGCGGCTGAAAAAGAACGGCGAATACAAGCGCGTCAAACGCACGGAACCGCCGATCAATTCCCAGGAAATGCGCATCCTGGGCCCGGCCGAGATCGCATCCCCGGTGGAATGACCAGCTTAGACGGATGGGAGTGCTTGATGAATGGTAAGCAGGCGAAGGCGTGATTACACGCCGTTTTATCTGATCGGAGCCATGCTGGCGCTGTGGACGCTGATGCATATGCTGATCGGCGGCAGCTTTTATGGCCACTCCTTTTACAACACCTATACGCGCCAGGCCATGGCGTGGCGGCAGGGGCTGCTCCATCTGCCCGAGGATGTGCCCTATCTGGAGCTGGCGGTGTACGAGGGGGAGTATTACGTTTCCTTCCCGCCGCTTCCTTCCTTGGTGCTGCTTCCGTTTACCTTCCTCTTTGGCATGGATACGCCGGACAACCTGCTGGTGAAGCTCTATGCAATGGGCGCGTGCCTGTTTCTTTACAGGGCGTTCGTGCGGGCGGGATACCGTCCTCAGATGGCGGCTGCGTTTTCGTTCCTCATCCCGTTTTCATCCTCGCTTTTGCCGCTCACGCTCAACGGCGCGGTATGGTATCACGCGCAGGTGCTGGGCTTTTTCCTGTCCGTCGCGGCGGTCTGCCTGCTCACGGAGGACCGCCCGACCCTGGCGCTGCTTTGCTTTGCGCTGTCCGTCGCCTGCCGGCCCTTTGACGCGCTGTACGCCCTTCCGCTGTTCTTTGTCTATTGGAGCGTGAACCAGCGCGCGGGCGTTTCCCTCAAGGATACCGTCCGGCCGCTGCTGCCCGGGATCGGGCTGGGGCTTTTCGTCGCGGCGGCGCTGGGGATCTACAATTATATCCGCTTTGGGAATGTGCTGGAGTTTGGGCACAATTATCTGCCGGAATTTTCCACCCAGGGCGGCATCCAGTTTTCCATCGCGCACGTGGGCAACCATCTGAAAACGTTCCTGTGGGGCCTGCCGCTGTATCAGGCGGAGGACGGGCTGAAGATAAGGACCTTTGGGTATTCGATGCTGCTCGCCTGCCCAATCCTGCTGCTCATGCTGATCTGGGCGGTTTGGGACGGCGTCAAGCGATGCCTGACCCGGGAAAAGGCCGTGCTCCTTTTCACCTTCCTTTTGCATGCCTTTTTCCTTTTGTGGCACCGCACGTTCGGTGGCTATCAGCTGGGCTCGCGCTACGCCGTCGATCTGATCCCCTACGCCTGCTTTTATCTGCTGCTGAGCCCGGAAAAGAAAAAACCGGCCTGGCCGGAGCTTTTGTTCCTGGGCTTAAGCCTGGTTTTTACGATCTGGGGCGTGACCCAAGTCCACATTTGATGCTTTGCCATCGCAAGGAGGATGAAGGAATGACCGAGGAAGAGCGCATTTTCAGCGGAAAGCTGTTTGCCTGCGACGTGCCGGAGCTGGCAAAAATCAAATTGAAGGCGCACCGGCTCTGCCATCAGTACAACGACCTGTATGAGGAGGACGAACAGGACCGCCAGGCGATCCTCAGGGAACTCCTCGGCCATATCGGGGAGGACACTTACCTGACCGGCCCGATCCGCTTCCATTACGGCGCGCATACCCGGATCGGCGACAACTGCTTTATGGGCTTCAATTTCACCGTGCAGGATGATACGCATGTCACCATCGGCAACGACTGCAACTTCGGCCCCAACGTGACCATCGTAACGCCGCTGCATCCGATGCTGCCTCACGAACGCCGCGGCATCCTGTGCCGGGACGGGCAAACGAGGTATCTGTGCTACGCCAAGCCCGTCGCCATCGGCAACGACTGCTGGTTCGGGGCGAACGTGGTGGTATGCCCCGGCGTCACCATCGGCGATAACTGCGTGATCGGGGCGGGCAGCGTGGTGACGCGGGATATCCCCGCCAATTCCTTCGCCGCGGGCGTTCCCGCCCGGGTGAAGCGCGAGATCACGGAAAAGGACGCCATCATCCATCTGTTTCCGGACCTGAGGTAACGGACGCGGAAAGCTCCTTTTCCAGCGTGTCCGCGTATCGCTGCACGGTCGGGCCAAGCGACGAAAGCCAGATTTGTACGTCCACGCGGTCTTTGTACGCAAGGGGATCCCGGCGGATCTCAAGGGCTTTGCAAAGCGGCGCTTCATCGGGAAAGATATGGTTTTCCAGCGCCCAGATCCCGGCCTGGGTCTTGGCGATGACGCCGTGGCAGCGCAGCGTGTACACGCACCTGGCGATATCCATGAGCCATCCGCAGGAATAGAGGCGTTCGTCCGTCTGCGCCGCAAAGGCGCGGATGCTCCCATAATGCGCCCGAACAGCGGCAATCAGCTCCTCCTGGGATTGCGCCGGAAAGATCGAGCGGTCCGCCTGGCCGAGGATGCATCGCCCGTATTTTGCCAATTCATAGGCGGAAAACGCGTCCTGTACGTACCGGTCTGTCACGCGCTGCCCGCTCGTGCCCCAGTAAACGAGCCTGCGGAAGGAGCGGGAGCGGTATTCCTCCAGGCTCGCGATGATCCCTTCAAAGGAACGGTAGTAAGGATTGCCCGGCTCTTTTTCCAGCATCGCCTGCCGCAGCGTCAGCAAGGCCTGCGCCTGGCTTTCGGTGATTTCCCGGTCGGTCAGCACGAGCCAGTCGATATCGCTCCACCCCAAACGAAAATCGTCCCATACGATGCTTCCGTACAGCCAGGCGCTGTGAACGCGGCCGTTCACGGCGTCGGCTGTTTTTTGCAGCATTTTTTCAATGGATTCGGCCATGGATCGTTCCATATCGTTCACCTCATGTCGATACGTCCCCGCTGCTTCCATGATACGGCATCGGCGGACGTTTTTCAAGCTTGATTTTGACTTGCATACGCCGCATGATTGACGGAAGGAAAGCGGAGCGATATAATAGGGAGGACAAATGAATAGCCGGTGTATCTGCGCAGCGATGCGCGACGGCGGGACAAACGGCGCTGCTGCCGGCGCCGATCCCGCCGCCATGGGAACGCGGATGAGATTTCCGGGCTATCCCAGTAACCGTGAAGCCGACGAACGCGCAGGGATGTCACTGCGGCGCGGACAAAGAGCGGCGCGATCAGCCGTTTTTTGCCGGGCCGTGGGAAGACGCGCAAGTAGGATGAAGCCAAGCCGGGAGACCTGTTTACATCGAAAGCTGCCCCTGGGGATGGGAAACGCTATTGATCCATGCGAAAGCACGGTTTTTTGGTGTTCCTCTGGGGGGATGCTTTTTTGCCCGCAAGGCGCGGGCGGGAAAGCATCCTCGCTGTTTCATTGTCAAAAAAATCTGAGGAGGAAAAACCATGACCAAGAAATGGACTGCTCTGCTGCTGTGCATGCTGCTGGCCCTGAGCGCGCTTCCCGCGTTCGCGCAGGAGGGCGGGGTGACCGTGACCGATATGACGGGCCGCGAGATCACCCTGGATGGGCCGGCGACCCGGATCGTGGCCCTGACCGCCGCGGACTGCGAGATCCTGTGCGCGCTCGGATGCGAGGATGCGCTGGTGGGCCGCGGCGAATACTGCGATTATCCCGCGTCCGTGCTGGATAAGCCCTCCGTGCAGAGCGGCTACGAAACCAACCTGGAACAGATCATCGCCCTGCAGCCGCAGGTGCTTTTGATGAGCACCATGGCCCAGACCGTCGAGCAGGTGGAAGCGCTGGAAAAGGCCGGCATCAAAGTGGTGGTCAGCGACGCGCAGAACCTGGAGGGCGTGTACACCGCCATCCGCCTGATCGGCGCGCTGATGGGCAAGGACGCGGAAGCGGAAGCCATGGTGGATGATCTGCAATCCGCTTTTGAAGCTATCCGGGAAAAGAGCCAGGATACCGGCAAAACCGTGTATTTTGAAGTATCTCCCCTGCAGTGGGGCCTGTGGGCCGCCGGCAAGGGCACCTTCATGGACGAGCTGGCGACGCTGTGCGGCCTGACCAACATCTTTGCCGATGTGGACGGCTGGGTTCAGATTTCCGAGGAGCAGGTGCTGGCGCGCGATCCGGATTACATCGTGACCATTTCCATGTACTACGGCGAAGGCCCCACCCCCGTGGAGGAAATCAAGGGCCGCGCCGGCTGGGAAACCCTGAAGGCCGTCCAGAACGATCAGATCCTCAACGCGGATTCCAACGAGATTTCCCGCCCCGGCCCGAGGCTGAAGGACGCCGTGGAAACCCTCTACGAATTCGTTTACGGCGCGGAGGAGGAAGTTCCCGCCGCGTAACGCCGTGTCAGACGGGGAAAAGGTGGCAGCGCCTTTTCCCCAACAGAAAAATCAAGCCGCGCCCAGAACGGACGCGGCCTTTGATTGTTTTGGAGACGCGGGATCATTTGCCGAATTTGATGTTTTCGATGGGCGCATGGATGATTGTGACGCCCTTCTTTTCTTCCTGCGTGGGTTCTTCCTCGTCGGCAGGCGCTTCTTCCTCGGCGGCGGACGCTTCTTCCTCAGCGGTGGGCGCTTCTTCTTCGGGAGCGGGCGCTTCTTCCTCGGCGGTGGGCGCTTCTTCTTCGGGAGCAGGCGCTTCTTCCTCGGCGGTGGGCGCTTCTTCTTCGGGAGCGGGCACTTCTTCTTCGGGAGCGGGCGCTTCTTCCTCGGGAGCAGGCGCTTCTTCCTCAGCGGTGGGCGCTTCCTCTTCGGGGGCAGGCGCTTCTTCCTCAGCGGTGGGCGCTTCCTCTTCGGGAGC
>JAFXZO010000013.1 GCA_017541205.1 Clostridia bacterium
AGCATTTCGGGGGCCTGGGCGGCGGTGGGCATGAAGCAAAACCTCCTTCATCTGTAGGCGAACAAAAAGCCCGCCCCAAAGCGTTTTCTTTGAGACGGGCTGATTTTTGACAATCAACTCGCGGTACCACTCAAATTGCGCGGGAAACGCGCCTCTCTTTGGGCTCTTCGGCCTCTTCCGGATTCCATGCCTCTTTCCTTCTCCGCACGTCCCCCCTGGAAGCCCCCTGAAGCCCTCCGCCCTGACGCTGCGGAACGCGGAGCGGCCTAATAAGAACAGCGCCTGTTCAGCCGCCCGGCTCGGAAGCCACAGCATTGATGGATACCCGCCGCCGGTTTTCAGCGCCCCCGGCTCTCTGTGGGTGGACATTCCATCCGCCTTCTTCGTCATCGCCTTTGGTATGCGATTGGATGTAGTTTAGCAGAGAACGGGGGAAATGTCAACGACTATTTTTGTGTTTTTACTGCACTGTGTTTTTACTGCACACCACCAAATTATTTACGGTGGAGTAATATATCAATACGAGTACAGAGTTTCTTGAGCACCAAGGAACGATGTCTGGTCTCTTGTTTCCAGAATATGCAGAGTACATTCGGAAAGATCATTGAAACCGATAAAACAATATCCGTTCCCGATGTATCCAAGGTCAATAGAAATACGATATGTAAAAGAATTAAAGCCAAGAGAATATTTTCGTTGATATGTTTGATTGTTGAGATCCAGAGCAAAGGTCACATTATCCCAGTTTTTATGCGTTGTCAGTTCTACATTATTGGCGTTGATTGTGACAGAAATCGTTTGTGCATTTATATCCATGGAGTTTATTTGCACGGTAATCTCACCATTGTTATTACCTACTTTTGTTGCGCGATACCTTTTTCCAACAATATCATCGAATGGGTACTCAGTATAATCACCTTCTTGCAGGCTTATCATGCTCCAACCTCTCGAAGAAGAGTAGGTAGAACGAGCGGTAATGGTGGTTATCCCATAAGATAAATTGGTAAGGGGCACTTCGAACTCGTAGTACATGTAGTACACATTAGCGTTACTGTCAAATTCATCTTTTACCAAATTAAGAGAGATATAATTATCGTATTGAGCTTTAATCTTTGCTTCGGCTTCGGATTGGAGTTTTGCTTTTGGAACATTCACAGCTCCACAGCCGCAAATAATGAAGACAAAAGATGCCAGAAGAATAAGGAATGCGATTTTTTGCTTAGACATGTTAATAACTATGCAGATGCGGCGTCTGCGCAATAGGAAAGAAGACGGAAGCCGCAGAATTTTCTGTCTTCATGCTTTTCAAGTACCTAAGAGAGTTATTCTTTTCTAAATCGCATTAATTATAAAATTGAATATCCGCTATATGAATGTAATACCTTTCTGAACTGCCCTCATAAAATCCTTCGTTAGCCCCGCCATCCAAATAGAAATCGATCTGGGTGACGTTATTATATGTTCTACCAAGAGACATGATTTGGTAGCTGCTTGAATTCTGGTCATTCAGGTAAATATATGTGGAACCTGCATAACTGCCGTTGGTGTAAATTTCAACCCGGAAACGTTTTGCCCTTGCGTATCCGTAATAGTTGTTGGGGTTTCCGTTTCGGATACCAACGGAGCTGATCGTTGCGTTGTTGAAATACGCTGTGATCTCGGGGTAACTGTCGGTACGTTCATTCTTCCAGATTACCCACCAAAACGTTGTATACTGATTATTATCGCTCAGGTTATTCAAATTGCGGTATTGATCCGAGTTTAATCCATTATTCAGGGAAGGTTTGAATTGTGTGTCCCAACTATAAGGGAAAACCATTTGTCCAGATGGGGCAGGTGTGATCGTTTTCGGTGGTGTTGTTGTTTGTATTTTTCGAGGTGTAACCGTTGGCGCAGGAGTAGGATCTTGAATTGGAGAATTTGAAACCCAGCAATTGTAGCAATTATCTACCCACCATTCAGGGCCGGTATTACCTATAGCTGATACAAACCACATCGAAAAATGTGTAATCGCATATAAATCGTTTATTTCTTCAGCGGTATATGCAACTATTTGAATTTTATAAATCCCTTTATAGGGCAGGTCAAGGCTGAATGTTTCATTATCTGCATTCCACTTTACATTGTTCCATTCTGTTGAATATGTTGTACCATTATATGTGTAATAGATATGGTAACAACCCCATTCTTCAGTCCAAAAATTTACATAATTAAGAACAGCAAGTGCTTTCGTCTGCTTAAAATATATGGTTGCATTATTTCCTGTTGCTTCCGCATAAAACGTAGATGAAGCACTTTCATATCCACTTCCGGATATTGTCTCAGCAAAAGTTGAGCTATTCAATGACATGATTATAATTACTGCAATAATAATGCTAACTATTTTCTTCATTTTTCTGCTCCTTTCGTAAAGATTCCATTTCGCGTGTTTATTGGTAAGGCTTTTCAAAAACCATATGTTTCAGAAGAGCCGAGTATTCTCTCGCTTAAATCATGATAGACAATTTCATCTAATGAAGAATAACAATCCTTAAGGTCTATCTGTTCTATCGTCATTCTATCAGGGAATGTCTGTATAATTTAATATGTGGCACCAAAGGGACATTACGAAACAGAATTGGTTTGTCTTATTCATCAAGAGTAGGGGCCAAGATTCAAGAAGAACAAGGTTACAATCAGAATGGCTACCACAGGTTTTTCATGAGTATTCCCTCCTATTTTATATTAAAATACAACAAACGATGTATTCTGGAATAAAAAATAACACATTTGTGGTATTTTGTCAATAGAAATCTGAAAAAAAGGAGGAATGTGATTGAAGTATCGACGCCTGCGGGATTTGCGTGAGGACAAAGACCTAACCCAGACACAGTTGGTGGAAATACTGGGTATGCACAAAACGACCTACACCAACTATGAGCAGGGCAAGCGGGAGATTCCCTTCTGTCTGGCAATCCAATTGGCGGAGTTCTACAATGTGTCGCTGGACTATATCGCCGGGCTGATTCAATATCCCCGACCGCTAAAGCCAGACCAGAAAAACCAATGACCATTTTGAGTTTTGTTGCTCGAAATGGTTTTTTCATTAATATAAACAGAAGAAATACAAATATTTCGGATTGACAATTTCCGCGTATCGCGTCATAATGACAAAAGACGCTTTGCAGGAAAGGGGGCTGGGCCGTGCGGCGCTTGATCGTGATCGCCGGGCATTACGGCAGCGGGAAAACCGAATTGGCCGTGAGCCTTGCGATGGAATTGGCCGCGCAGAAGGACAGGCCCTATCCGCGCTTGGCCGTAGTGGACCTGGACGTGGCGAACCCCTATTTCCGCTCCCGGGAGCGCACGGCGCTGTTGGAGGAGCACGGCGTCCGGGTGTACGGCGACGTCTATCATTCCACCGGCGCGGCGGCGGAATTGCCCGCGCTGACGGCGGCCCTGCGCGCGCCCTTGGAGGACGAAGGGTGCCAGACCATCGTGGACCTTGGCGGCAACGACGCCGGGGCCCGGGTGCTGCGCCAGTTCGGCAAGTATTTTGAAGGGGACGACCATGAATTGTGGGCGGTGGTGAATTTCCGCCGCTATGAGACGCTGACGCTTCAAACGGCGCGGGAGCACGTGGAATCGATCCAAAGCGAACTGCGTTTGCCCGTCTACGGCCTGGTGAACAACACCCACCTGCTGCGGGAGACCACGCCGGAGATCCTGCTGGAAGGCTACGAAAAAGCCCGGGCGCTGTCCGAAGAAATGGGCGTCCCGCTTCTATTCACCTGTTATCCCGCGGGCATCATCGATCCCGGGGACCTTGGGGGCATCGCCCCGCTGCGTCCCCTGGGGCTGTATATGCGGCCCGCTTACCTGGATAAATAATCATGACGGAAGGAGAAAATACCATGCGCTCGTTTAAGCTTGTATTCCGGGCGGACAGATGCAAGGGGTGCGAGCTGTGCCGCAACGCCTGCCCCAAGGGCGTGATCGGCATGGCGCCCCAGGTGAACGCCAAGGGGTATCACCCGGCCTGCGCCGTGAACCAGGAAGCCTGCATCGGCTGCCAGAGCTGCGCGCTGATGTGCCCTGACGGCGTCATCACGATTTATCAGTTGGAGGAGGGCGACCAATGACCACCGACAAAGTGCTCATGAAAGGCAACGAGGCCTTTGCCGAGGCCGCCATCCGCGGCGGCGCGCGGCTTTACTTCGGTTATCCCATCACCCCGCAGAGCGAAGTGCCCGAGTATATGAGCCGGGAGCTGCCCAAACACGGCGGCTGCTTCGTTCAGGCGGAAAGCGAGCTGGGCGCCATCAACATGGCGTACGGCGCGGGCGCCGCGGGCGGCACGGTGTTTATTTCCTCTTCGTCCCCCGGTGTCGCCCTGATGCAGGAGGGCATGAGCTTCCTGTGCTCGGCGGAGGTCCCGCTGCTTGCCATGAACGTCAGCCGCGGCGGCCCCGGCATCGGCGGCATCCAGCCCGCGCAAGCGGACTATTTCCAGGTCACCCGCGGCGGCGGCAACGGCGATTACCGCATCCCCGTGTTCGCCCCCGCCTCTATCCAGGAAGCGGTGGATCTGCTCTATGAGGGCACCGATCTGGCCCAGTATTGGCGCAACCCCGTCATGGTGCTGGCCGACGGCATGATCGGGCAGATGATGGAGCCCGTGAAGCTGCCGGAATTCAAGCCCGTCCTTTCGCCCAGCGAAATCGCGGGCAGGCGCGACTGGGCCTGCACCGGCTTTGACGACCGGGGCGGCGATCAGAACCGCCGCGTGGTCAAATCCCTGCGCATGCAGCCGGAAAAGCTCGAAGAGCACGTGGAAAAGCTGTTTAAGAAGTACGCGCAGATGGAAACCGAGCTTTCGCGCTATGAAACGGAAAACCTCAAGGGCGCGGACGTCGTTTTCGTGGCCTTCGGCACCACGGCCCGCATCTGCCGCGAGGCGTGCGAGATCCTCGCCGCCCAGGGGATCAAGGCGGGGCTCATCCGGCCCATCTCCCTGTGGCCGTTCCCGGAAAAGGCGTTTGACGAGATCGACTTTGGCGCGACCAAGGCCGTTATTTCCGCGGAGCTTTCCATGGGCCAGATGATTTCCGACGTGAAGCTGGCGCTCAACGGCCGCCTGCCCGTGTTCCTGGCCCACCGCACCGGCGGCATGGTGCCCACCTCGCCCGAAGTGGCCGCCCGGGCCAAGGCTGTATTGGAGGGATTGAAATGAAGCCCATCTTTGAATACACCAAGGGCATGACCGATATGCCCACCCATTACTGCCCCGGCTGCACCCACGGCATTGCCCACCGGCTGATCATGGAAGTGTTGGACGAAATGGGCGCGCTGGGAAAAACCATCGGCGTGGCCCCCATCGGCTGCTCCGTCATGGCGCACCAGTATATGAACGTGGATATGTGCGAAGCGGCGCATGGCCGCGCCCCGGCGGTCGCCAGCGGCATCCGCAGGGTGCACCCCGATAAGATCGTTTTCACCTATCAGGGCGACGGCGACCTGGCCTCCATCGGCACCGGCGAAATCGTGCACGCCGCCGTGCGCGGGGAAAAATTCACCACCTTCTTTATCAACAACGGCATTTACGGCATGACCGGCGGACAGATGGCCCCCACCACCCTGATCGGCCAGAAGAGCACCACCAGCCAGGACGGCCGCAGCAAGGAGCTCAACGGCATGCCCATCAAAATGAGCGAAATGCTGGCCAGCATCGACGGCGCGGTGTATGTGGAGCGCGTGGCGCTGGACAGCCCCGCCCATATCCGCCAGGCGAAAAAGGCCATCCGCAAGGCGTTTGAGATCCAGAAAAAGGGCCTGGGCTTCACCCTGATCGAATTCCTGTCCACCTGCCCCACCAACTGGGGCATGACCCCGGTCAAGGCGCTGGACTGGGTGCGCAACAACGTGATGCCCTATTATCCCATCGGCGTGATTAAGGAACCGAAGGAGGCGGAAGAGGCATGAGCACCTTCAAAATGTTTTTCGCCGGTTCCGGCGGCCAGGGCGTGCTTTTGATGGGCCAGATGATCGCGCAGGCGGCCATGCTGGAAGGCAAGGAAGCCACGTTCCTGCCCTCCTACGGCCCCGAAATGCGCGGCGGCACCGCGAACTGCACTGTGGTAGTCAGCGATAAGCCCGTATCCTGCCCCCTGATTTACGAAGCGGACATCGCGGTGGTCATGAACCTGCCGTCCATGGATAAGTTTGAGCCCATGGTCAAGCCCGGCGGCTTCCTGTTCTATAACGAATCCATCATCGACCGCAAGCCTGCCCGCGGCGACATCAAGGCCGTCGCCGTGGACCTGGCTGCCCGCGCGGCGAAGCTGGGCAACGACAAGGTGGCCAACATGGTGATGCTGGGCGAAGTGGTGCGCGGCACGGGCGTGGTGCAGCCGGAAACCATCTTCAAGGTCTTTGAGGAAAAATTCACCGGCAAGAAGGCCGCCCTCATCCCGCTGAACAAGCAGGCCTTCCTGGGCGAGTAAACCATCCATAGAAACAGACAAGCGGAGGGACCGCGCTTCAATGCGTGAATTCCTCCGCTTATTCTTTCCTGCACTTTTAGAACGAGAACAGGATGAAAGATACCAAATACAGCTTTCTCGGAAGGGGGTTTGGGGGAAACCGCTCTTTGGCTTCCAAAGAGCGGTTTCCCCCAAAAAACATATTACCGAAACCTTTTTTCCCGGATCAGCCGCCAGCGGCGGCGGGTGGCCGCGCCGCCCCGCAGATGGCGCACGGCCTGATGATAATCCAATACCTGCTTGACCTCCTGATACAAGCCGGGGTGCAGCGTTTTCAGGCGTTCATGCACGTCCTTATGCACGTTGCTCTTGCTCATGCCGAAGGTATCGGCGGCCTGGCGCACGGTGGCCCCGGTGCGCGCGATATGCCGGCCAAGGCGCATGCACCGATCCTGAATATCCTGCCGCATTGCGTCCTCCTTATCCATTCTCTTGGGGACAGGATATGCGGACAGGACGGATTTCATGCAAAAAGGAGGACAATGCGCGCGCAGAGCGCCCGGCGCCGCGTCAGCGCGTGGATCGATATTTCATTTCGCGGTATTTGGACACCGCGTCCTCAAACCCCAGGGACTGATACAAAGGATAGCCCGCCTGCGTGGCTTTCAGTTCGACATCATCAAGCCGCATCGCCGCCGCCTCGGCCAGCAGCATCCTGAGCAGCGCCGCGGCGACGCCTTTTCTCCGATACGCGGGCCGGGTATAGACGTTGAGGACCGCGCCTGTTTTTCCGTTCGGGAAGGCGGGGCTTGCCGGCTTTTCCGTTACGATGAGAAAGCAGCAGCCCACGATGGCCTCTGCGTCCCGGCAGACGAAAACGATCAGATCCCGGTTCAGATGGCGCGCAAAGAACGGAGGCAGGTTTTTGGTGATCGTGTTCAGCATATCCGGCGGGATCTTTCCGTGATCCTCCTTTAGATAGGCGAGGCGCAGGCCCGTCAGTTCGGGGATATCGCTTTCAGCCGCTTTTTCAAAGATCATTTGTTTTTTGCTTCCTTCCGGTCACGGCAGCGCCGCGGCTTCTTCCCGGCAGCTGATATAGACCTGGTTGGGCAGCAATTCAACGCCGTAATGATCGAACAGCTCGTCCACCGTCACGCACAGGTAATCCCGCTGGGCGAGGAATTCCAGAATGTTTTCGGTATACGCGTAGGCCTTGGGGTTAATATCGTGCATGAGCACGATCGCGCCTTCGTGGACGTTGTTTTTTACGGTGGTCGCGATGCCGGCCACGTTATCGTTGCCCGCGTCGCCGGAAATGACGTCCCACTGGATCATGGGATAGCCCGCCCCCGCGTTGATGAACGCCTGGTAATGCCCGCCGGGCGCGCGCATGTAGGAGGGCCGGATGCCCACGATGCTGTCCATCACCCGGTCGAACTTTTCCTTCCAGGCGAAGATGTTGTCCTTCGTCAGGTTTTCATAGACGTGCTCCCAGTTGTGGCTGGCCATGGCGTAGCCCGCGTCGTGCTGGCGGCTCATGACGTGATGGTTCTTGCCCATCATGGTGCCGACGATAAAGAAGGTGGCGTTCGCGCCGAACTTCTGCAGCTGGTTGAGCACGTTGGTGGTCGCGCCCAGGCTGCCGCCGTCGTCGTAGGTGAGGGCGATCATTTTGTATTGGCTGTTGTCGGTCACGGCTTGGCCTTTTTCGTTCATGAGCGGGCGAAGCTGGGAATAATAGAGCGTCACGTGCATCAGGGTGTTTTTGCCGGGATAGAGCTGATCCGCGCGATAATGCAATTGCAGCTTGGCAGGGGTCAGCGTAAAGGCGGCGTTTTCGACGGCCTCCCGGGTGCACAGAGCGTCCAGGGCCGTTTCGTCCGGCGTTTCATACATGAAATAGGCGGTCAGCTGCTCTCGCACGGCGTCTTGCAGCAGCGCCCATGCGGCGCTGTCTTCGTCAAAAAGCTCGGTAAGCTTCAATGGCTCGCCCGTTTTCATGTCGTACACCCGCGCGTCAAAATCCACGTAGGTCTGCTCGCGCTCGTAGTCGATGCGGGCGATGGTCAGAAAGCTCATCCACTGGCTGCCGGTGCGGAAGATGGTGGGCCCGACATCCAGATAGCTGGGGGCGACCTCGATCCTGCCCTTGGGCAGATAGGGGCGTCCCCTTGCCGTCATTTCGTCCACCAGGGCCCTGATTTCCTTGTTCACCTGCTGGTTGGAGGTTTTGGGATACGTTTTTTGCACGTATTGCTGATCCCGCACGTAATCCCGGGCGGTGGTCTCCTGGGTAAACTGAAGGGCCTTGGGGATGGCGATGCGTTCCGCGCGGGCGGGGCGGAAGGCGAGGAGCAGGCAAAACGCGAGAAAGGCGGATAAGAAACGCTTCATAAACAGAAATCTCCTTTTATCGTCGAGTGCGCCGCGGGGAAGGATGGAGAAGGGCCGCGGGAAAGATATTCCTCGCGGCCCCTTCATTCGGCCCGATGAAGCCTTGCGGTTTTATTGCTGCTTTAAGGTTTCGCGGACGTGGTTGATGACGCTCTTATAGCTGCTGGAAAAATAGCCGTTCGGGCAGGACAGGTGCACGGTGATGACGCGGTTGCCGTCCAGCAGCGCCATCATGACGCGGCCGTAGACGGAGGTGCCGTCGTAATAATCGCCGTAATAATCGGCGTAGTAGCCGTCCTTTTTGAGCAGGGTGCGAGTGGCGGTATCGGTGGTCGTCCAGGAGGAATAATTGTACTGTCCCAGCTCCTTGAGCATCATATGCAGATCGCTCTTCACATCGCTGAGCTTATAGCCGCTGGCGACGCTCGCGATGCGCACCATGAGGGTCGCGTTCACGCCGTCCACGGGGTTGGGGTCGCGCAGGGTAACGCTGTCGTCCGCGCTGGTATCGATCTGCCAGCCGACGGGCGCTTCAAACGTGACGCCGATCTTGTCCGCGCTCACGATGCCGTAGCTGAAGGGGATGGTCGGCTTCGGGGTCGGGGTGGGCATATCGATGGGATCCAGGGGAATGGGGGTGGCCCCGGCGTATTTGGAGCGGCCATATTCGTCATATTCGCCGCCAAAGGTATAGATGCTGGAATCGTAGTCCTCTTCCGCGGCGGGATCGTACCCCTCCGGCAGGCCGTTGCTGCCCGTGGGAACAGACATCGGGTCCTTTTGCAAATTTTCAGAAACAGCGCCGGCGGCGCCCAGCAGCGCCAAAACGAGCAGCGCGGTCACCAAACGCGTCAACGATTTTTTCATCGGATAAACCTCCTTGGCCTATCGCCGCGTTTCCAAAAAGCGAAGCGAAGATCAATTGTTACGGATATTTTAACAGTTTCTTCATCTTTCGTCAAGCATTTTGGCCCCCGCGCCAAGGATTTCCATGCAATTTTACATTTTTACGCGGTCAAAGCAGCCCGGAATACGCGTCGGCGGAGGAAATGGGAGGAAGGGGCCTGTCATCCTTCTCTTCTTCGTGCAGGCGGGGATGATAGAGCCGCCGGTCGAGGGACCAGATTTTTTCAGAGAAAGCGCCGATAGGCGTCCTGCGCATGACGCCCTCCATTTCGTTCATCTTGGCGTCCATATCGTCCAGCAGGTGCAGCATTTCGGCCTCCGGGAACATGGGCGGCCGCGGGCTGCCATGGTCGGGCAGGCCATGGTGGCTGATGACCATATGGGAAAGGAGCAGCACGTATTCCCCGTCCACGTTGGCGCGGCGCGCGGCTTCGCGCACCTGGGCGACGCCGTGCACCAGATGGCCCAGCAGCTGCCCTTCCGCGGAATAATCGGATACGTTGCCCGCCTCGTCGCTGATGAATTCGGCGGTCTTGCTCAGGTCATGGGCTATGGCCCCGGCCTTGAGCAGGTCCGCGTCCAGGAAGGGATAGAGGGGCAGCACCGCTTCCGCGGCGCGGAGCACCCCCAGCGTGTGGTGCAGCAGGCCGCTGCGCTCCGCGTGGTGCACGCGCTGGGCGGCGGGATAATAGACCAGCTTATCGCCGCACATCAAAAGCATTTCGCGCAGGATGGCCTGAAGCTCCGGCGTCTTCATGCCGTCAATGGCGCGGTGGATCTCTTTGAGCATGCTTTCGGGAGGCTCCGGCGCGCAGGGCATCAGCTGGGAGGCGTCCACGTCGTCCCCGGGGGCGGGATTGCGCAGGCGCTCGATGCGCATCTGCAGGCGGCCGTTGTATTCCTGCACGGTGCCGCGCACCTTGACGACGCTGCCCTGCCGGGGCGGCTGCACGGTGCCGTCCCACATCTTGCAGTTGATATCGCCGGTCGTATCGCACAGCGTCATATCCAGGTATTTGCCGCCGTTGGAGGAGGTGCGCTGCTCCGCGGCGCGGACCAGCAAAAATCCTTCAAATTTGATATCGCGGTTCAAAGAGGCTACGGTCAATTGCTGCATGGATCAAGATTCCTTTACAAATAAAATGGGCCGCGCGGCGGCAGAAGGAAACGGATGGCCGCCGCAAACAGGGCCATCCGCAAACAGGGCCCGCGCTTTTTACTGCGCTTCGGCCAAAAACTCGTTCAGCTGATGCACCAATTCATCCACATTGGTGCCGTGGGCGGCGCAGGCGTCCTCCAGCGTTTCCATCACGGAATGGGGGCAGCCAAGGCAGTGCATGCCAAAGCTCATCAGGATCCTGGCGGTGCCCCGGTGAATGTTCAGCACGTCGCCGATGCGCATGGTTTTATCCACAGAATTGGTCATAACAGGTTTCTCCTTTCGGGCTTCCGTTTGTCCTGACTATCATACTTCAATCAGCCTGGATTGTCAATCGAAAACATGCGCGCGCATCCTTGCAGGCGATGGCAAAAGATGGTATAATCAGGGAAAAGATACGGATCGGGAGGAAGGATAAGATGAAGATCGGTTTCTGCGCGGGGCTGGACAGGATCGAAGAGGTTGCCGCGGCGGGCTTTGATTACATTGAGCCGCCTGTCAGCGCCATGGCCGCCTGGACGGAGGAAGAATTCAGCCAGAAGTGCGAAAAAGCGAAACGCGTCGGCCTGCCCGTCTACGCGTTCAACGTGATGTTCCCGGGGAACCTTTCGCTGCTGGATAAGCATACGACGGACGAAGAGATCGGGGCGTACCTGGACAGGGCGTTTGCCCGCGTGCAGCGCCTGGGCGGGCAGATGGCGGTATTCGGCAGCGGCAAAAGCCGCAGGCGGCCGGACGGTATGTCCTATCAGGAAGCGTTCCTGCGGCTGTGTGAGATCGCCCGCCTGATCGGCGACGCGGGGGAAAGGTACGGCGTCACGATCGCCGTAGAGCCGCTCAACAGCGGCGAGACCAACATGATCAATTCCGTGGCCGAAGGCGCGGCCATGGTCGCCGCCATCCGCCATCCCCGCGTCAAGCTTTTGGCCGACTATTACCACATCGCCGTGGAAGGCCAGCCCACGGAGGACGTTGCCCGCGTCGGCGGCGTTGCGCACGTCCATATCGCGACGCGCGAAGAACGCTATATCCCCCTGACGCCTATGGACGGCTATCGCCAGCTGTTTGCCAGCCTGCATAAGACCGGCTATACCGGCTGCATCAGCGTCGAGGGCCGCAGCGACTGCCTGTCAGCCGAAGGCCCCCTGGCGGTCGCAATGCTCAAAAAGCTGTACAGGGAAGCGGAAACCTTCTGACAACGGTCCGAATAAAAAAGGAGGTACACACCATGAAAAGAATCACGGCGCTCGTCATGATCCTGGCCCTGCTCGTGCTGCCTTTTGCCGCGCAGTCCACTTCGCTTTCAGACCTGGGAGACAAGCCCACGCCCACGCCGGTTCCCACAGCAACGCCGGAGCCTACGCCCAGGCCGACGCCTAAACCGGCCGTGGATTACATTCCTGACAATGGCACGCCCATCCAATTCCTCGGAAGAATCATTTTCCCGGATGGAACAGGCCTTGGATATGAATTCAACGCGAATTCTTCCGATCCGTGGAAGCTGACCCAGCAGCTGATCGGCTATAACAGCGTTTTGATTCGCGCCGGATACCAGACGCCGAGCTTCGGCGAGTTTGAAGGAGAAAAGCAGCAGTATATTCGTTACTCCGCGAGCGACAAACCCTATATCTACCTTTTGCCGTATCTGAAAAAAGATGTGCTGATCGCCATCGTCTGTTATGATAACGATATCCTCGATGCTTTCCCGGAGGATATGAGCGCCGAGGACGCGTATGCCGCGCTGATCGCGAAATTGGACGGCGAGGATACGCGGGACACGGCGGCGAAAATGCTGGCGGGCATTTGGAAGACGTCGGCCATGAGAGGGGCGGTAACGGAAAAAATCACGGCGGACAATATAGACGCGCTGATGCCCGCGCTGATCCGCAAAGACTATTATACCCAATTCAGCACGGACGGCGAAACGGTGCAGACGTCATCCTCCGTGACCGCGATCGGCAAAGTGATCCGTATGATTATCGGTTCGCAGGAAACGGTGAATGGCAAGCTTTTGCTGGCCAAGAAGACGGCAAACGCCCTGTTGCCCGCGATTGATGAACGATACGGACAGGTCACTTCCCTCGTATGGAATAACGACAGAGAGATGCAGGACGTCACGCTAACGGAGGAGCTTCCCCCGATCCCGGCGTTTGATCCGGATGCCGAGAGGCCGAAGGATCTTAAGGATGACGGCGCGGCGCACAAGTATGTGATCGTCAGCGAATACAACGGAACCTATCGCCTCATGCCCTACCATTCCATCTTCCTGCCCCCTGAAGAAATCGCGGAAAGCATTGAGGAAGCGGACCGGATCATCGTCTGCCATAATTACCTGAAGCCGAGCAGCGGCAATTGGATCGGAGGCCACCCCGACGACAGCCTGACCCAAATCAATCTCTATGACGCGTTCAGCGGCAGCCTGATTTGCAGCGTCGGCTTTTCAGGGAACTATCAGGGCATCGTATCGCACGGCGGCATTGCCTATGATTGGATCGAAATGGGAGAAGATATCAGCGCGTATTTCGCCGACAGATAAAAAAGATCATTGATCACAGCGATGCGGGACAAGGGGAATTCCTCCTGTCCCGTTTTTTCGGGAAAAAAATCGGAAGATAAGGGATATTTTTTGCAACAAAAAACGCCGGCCCTGTTTCCAGGTTGGCGTTTGCGGGTGGCGCGCCCCGCGGGATTCGAACCCACGACCTTTTGATTCGTAGTCAAACACTCTATCCAGCTGAGCTAGGGGCGCACAAGCCATCCTTTCGGACAGCTTTGTTATTATAGCAAAAGATTTTATAAAACGCAAGAGGTTTTTCGGAAAAAATCGCGGGAAAATTGTTACAAAATGATTACAAAGCGAATGGCCGATATACCGTCTTCACACGGGACGGATCCGCTTTACATCGATTTTGTTATTTGATATAATAGCGCCGTTGAAACGGGGGACAGCGCCCGCAAGGCGGAAGGAGGAAAACCGATGAAAGCTGCCGTTGTTTTTTATTCGCTGACCGGAAACACCCGCTTTGCGGCGCAGGAAGCGGCCAAACGGCTGCATGCCGATTTGATCGAGGTCAGGCCGGAAAACGCGTTTCCGGACAAGGGCGTGAGGAAGTTTTTCCGGGGCGGGAAAAGCGCGGTGATGAAGGAAACGCCGAAGCTTTTGCCCTATGCCTTCGAGGCGGAGCAGTATGATCTGGTGGTGCTGGCGACGCCTGTCTGGGCGGGCACCATGAGCCCGCCGATCCGCGCGTTCATCACGGAAAACCTGGCGTCCCTGCGCGATAAGGCGCTGGCCGCGCTGGTCTGCTGCGGCGGCGGGAAGACGGACAAGGCGTTTGAAAGGATCGAAACCCTGGCGGGCGGCCATGCCCTGAAGGCGAAGGCCGTTCTGATCGATCCCAAGGCCAGGCCCGATCAGGATAACGAAAAGCGGCTGGACGATTTCTGCCGGGCGCTGAAAGGATAAACAATGAAACTGCTGATCGCCTCGGATATCCACGGCTCGGCCTATTACTGCCGCGCCTTGCTTGCCGCCTGGGATCGGGAGCAGCCGGACCGGGCGCTGCTGCTGGGGGACATCCTCTACCACGGCCCGCGGAATGACCTGCCGAGGGACTACGCGCCCAAGGAGGTGTCGGCCCTGCTGAACGAGCGCAGGGAGCGTATCCTGTGCGTGCGGGGCAACTGCGAAGCGGAAGTGGACCAGATGATGCTTTCGTTCCCGGCGCTGGCGGATTACGCCTGGGTGTACGCGGACGGCGTATCCATGTTCGCGACCCACGGGCATATCTACAATACCGGAAACCTGCCGCCGCTGTGCAAGGGGGATATCCTGCTGCACGGGCACACGCACCTGCCCGCCTGGGAAACCCATGAAGCATACCGCTATTTTAACCCCGGCTCCGTTTCGATCCCCAAGGGGCAGACGGAACACAGCTATATGATCCTGGAAAACGGAAGGTTTATCTGGAAGACGCTTTCGGGGGATATCTACCACCAGGAGCGGGCGTAAAGCGAAGGAGACGAGCATGAGCAGGACGTTTACCCCGGTCCAGCTGATCGAGCAGACCATCGTGCGCCGGTATCACGAGCAGCTGTGGAGCCCCTTTTGCAAGGCGATCAAGCGCTACCGGCTGATCCAGCCGGGCGATAAGATCGCCGTGTGCATTTCCGGGGGCAAGGACAGCATGCTGATGGCGAAAATGATCCAGATGCTGCACCGGCATTCGGAGATCCCGTTCGAGGCCGTATACCTTATCATGGACCCCGGGTATCGCGAAATCAACCGGAAGACCGTGGAAAGCAACGCGAGGCTGCTGGAGATCCCGTACACGATCTTTGAAAGCGATATTTTCGAGGTCGCGAACGGGCAGGAAAAGAACCCCTGTTTCCTCTGCGCCCGGATGCGGCGCGGCTGCCTGTACGGCAAAGCGCGGGAATTGGGCTGCAACAAGATCGCCCTGGGCCACCATTACGACGACGTGATCGAAACCACCGTGATGGCCATGTTTTACGGCGGCCAGCTGCAGGCCATGTCCCCCCGCCTGAAGGCCCAGCATTTTCCCGGGATGGAATTGATCCGCCCGATGTACCTGATCCGGGAGGACGATATCATCGCCTGGAAGAACGCGAACGATCTGAACTTTATCCAGTGCGCCTGCCGGTTTACGGAAAACGGCCAAAACGGCGGAGGCTCCAAGCGGCTTGAGACCAAGCGGCTGATCCGAAGCCTCAAACAGACCAATCCCACCATTGAAAGCAATATTTTTTCCAGTATCCACAACCTGCAATTGGACGGGATGGTGGGCTGGAAATACAAGGGACGGGATTATTCCTTCCTGGATACGCTGAAAAACGAGGAGGAAGAGGATGGACGCTTGGGCGAGGACAAGGCTCCTGCTGGGCGATGAAGCCGTGGAACGGCTGCAAAGCTGCCGGGTGGCGGTGTTCGGCCTGGGCGGCGTGGGCGGATACGCGGTGGAAGCCCTGGCCCGGGCGGGCATCGGCGCGCTCGATCTGATCGACAGCGACCGGGTGGCCCTGTCCAACATCAACAGGCAGCTCCTTGCCCTGCACAGCACCGTTGGCAAAAGCAAGGCGGAGGCGGCCAGGGACAGGGTGCTGGATATCAGCCCCGACTGCCGCGTGACGATCCATAAAATCTTCTATCTGCCCCAAAACCGCGATCAATTCGATCTGACGCAGTACGACTATATCGTGGACGCCATCGACACGGTGAAGGGCAAGCTGTCCCTCGCCGAGCAGGCGCAGGAAGCGAACGTCCCCATCATCAGCGCCATGGGCGCGGGCAACAAGCTGGACCCGACCGCCTTCCGGGTGGCGGACATCGCCGAAACCTCCGTCTGCCCGCTGGCCCGGGTGATGCGCTCGGAATGCAAACGGCGGGGCATCAGGCGGCTGAAGGTGGTTTACTCCACCGAAACGCCGCGCCGCCCCGTGAAAGCGCCGGAGGATCAGCCCGGGCCCGTTCGGCGGGATATTCCCGGCTCCGTTTCCTACGTGCCCGGCGTGATGGGGCTGATCCTGGCGGGCGAGGTCATCCGGGACCTTGCGCGCATCCAATAGCTTTTTCCATTCATTACAAAGGAGGCTGCGGAGAATGACGAAAGACCAGAAAGCCGTGCTGGCGGGCCTAAGGGCGCTTTATCCCGACGCAGGGCCGGAGCTTCATTTTTCAAACCCCTATGAAACGCTGGTGGCCACGATCCTGGCCGCGCAGTGCACCGATGCGCGGGTCAACCAGGTGACGCCCGCTGTGTTCCGGGATTTTCCGGATCCGCGCGCCATGGCGAAGACCACGCCGGAAACGCTGTATCCGTATGTGAAAAGCTGCGGCTTCAAATCCAAGGCGGCGAACATCGTGAACGCCTGCCGGATGATCGTGGACGAATACGGCGGGGAAGTGCCCTGCACCCTGGAAGAATTAACGCGCCTGCCCGGCGTCGGCCGGAAAACCGCGAACGTGGTCCTGGCCTTTTCCTTCGGCGTGCCCGCGATCCCGGTGGATACGCACGTATTCCGGGTGGCGAACCGGCTGGGCCTCGCCGACGCGCTGACCGTGGAGGAGACGGAGCGCCAGCTGATGGAGCTGATCCCGCGAAAGGATTGGAGCCAGGCGCATCACTGGATGATCTTCCATGGACGCAGGGTCTGCCACAGCCAAAAGCCTTCGTGCGAAGGCTGCGCGTTGAAGCCGCACTGCAAGGCCGCGCATATGGACGAAATGATCAACCCCAAGGCGGAGGCAAAAAAACGCGCCCAGGCCAGAAAAGCCCGGGCGGCGGAAGGATGACGGGGGACGGGAACGGAGATTCAGCTCTGGACGGCGCTTTCGGCTTCAAAAGCGCCGCGCCCTGTTTGGCCGGCGCGCCAGGCGCGGTAGGCGTTCACGTCCGGCTCCACGAACTTGAGCGCGAGGCCCAGGATGGCCACGTCGTCCACGATCCCGATCACGGGGATGCCGTCGGAGATCAGATCGTCTTTCTTGACCAGGTAAATGAACGCGCCCACCATGGTGGCGAGCACCTTTACGGAAAACTGGTATTCGCCCTTGATCCAGCTTTTCACCATGGCGATCATGACGGGCAGCTCCGATACCTTCTGGCCGATGGCGGGAATGGATTGCAGCTTCTGCTCCAATTGCACGAGCAGCGAATCCAGACGGGAAGGATTGTTGATGAAATCGGTGGCCTCCGAAGTGACCTTGTTCAGGATGGACATATAATCCATTGTGTTTTCCTCCTTAAATCTCAAAATCGCAGGCGACCGACGCGCTCCGCACCTCATGCATCCGTTTCTTTACCGGCAGATGCACGGGGTGCGTTTGGTATGCCTGGAAGGATTCCATGCCGTCGAACACGGTGATGAGCGCCAGGTCGTAGGAGCGTTCGCTGTGCAGCACGTCCTGCCCGGCTTCCAGATCCAGCATGCCTTCGATTTTGCCCTTCATGCCGTAAAAATTCCTGACCAGCTGCGGGATCTCATCCTTGTATTCATCCTTGATTTTGAAGAGCACGATGTGGCGGATCATGTGTTTTTTTCTCCTTCTTCCTTATGTTCCTTTTGCTCCGCGAGCATCTGTTCCAACAGGGCCGCGGCCTGGCCGACCAGGCGCGGGCAGGGCCGGATGGCGTAGAATTCCGGCGTGCGCTTTTCGGGCGTTCCGCCGGGAGCGGCCGGCACGTCCCTGAGCAATTCCCGGCAGATGATCGAGCCGTTCATTTCCCGGAAGCGGGCGGCGAATTCCTGCACCAGGCGATAATGCGCGGCCTTGGCCTGCGAGTCCTTCGGATCGGCATAGCCAGTCAGCGCGCCCATCGCGAGCAGCGCGCCGCTCACCGCGCCGCAGACCTCCCGCAGACGGCCCATCCCCCCGCCAAAGGAGGACGCCAGATACGCCGCCTGATCGATCTGAATGCCCGTTTCTTCGCAGAACGCGCAGAACACGGCCTGGGCGCAGTTGTACCCCTCCAGGAAAAACTGGCGGGCTTTTTCTTCATGATTCATGTGCAAACGCCTCCAGGGTACGAAAGGAAAGCTCCCGAAGTTGCCCTCGGGAGCCTGAAAACGCAGGGGATTATTTGTTCATCGCCTGCTGGACAGCCACGGCAACGGCCACGGTCATGCCGACCATGGGGTTGTTGCCGGCGCCCAGGAAGCCCATCATCTCCACGTGCGCGGGCACGGAGGAGGAGCCGGCGAACTGCGCGTCAGAGTGCATGCGGCCCATGGTGTCGGTCATGCCGTAGGAGGCGGGGCCGGCGGCCATGTTGTCGGGATGCAGGGTGCGGCCGGT
The DNA here is from genome assembly GCA_017541205.1 of Clostridia bacterium. GTDB lineage: Bacteria > Bacillota > Clostridia > Christensenellales > Aristaeellaceae > RUG563. The sequence continues at coordinate 18,740 of JAFXZO010000013.1, forward strand.
GCCGCCGCCGGAAGCCACGGAGAAATACTTCTTGCCGGCTTCCCAGCGTTCCTTCTTATAGGTGCCCGCCACAGGATGCTGGAAGCGGGTGGGGTTGGTGGAGTTGCCGGTGATGGAAACGTCCGCGCCCTCATGCCACATGATGGCGACGCCTTCGCGCACGTCGTCCGCGCCGTAGCAGTTGACCTTGGCGCGGTCGCCGGTGGAGTAAGCGGTCTTGTTCACGATGGTCAGGGCATGGTCTTCCTTGACGTCGGCAGACAGGTAATCATACTTGGTCTGCACATAGGTGAAGCCGTTGATGCGGCTGATGATCATGGCGGCGTCCTTGCCAATGCCGTTCAGGATCACGCGCAGGGGCTTTTTGCGCACCTTGTTCGCGTTCAGGGCGATCTTGATGGCGCCCTCGGCGGCGGCGAAGGATTCATGGCCGGCCAGGAAAGCGAAGCATTCGGTTTCTTCATCCAGCAGCATCGCGCCCAGGTTGCCGTGGCCGATGCCGACCTGGCGCTGGTCCGCGACGGAGCCGGGGATGCAGAAGGCCTGCAGCGCGGTGCCGATCCACTTGGCGGCTTCCGCGGCGTTCTTCGCGTTTTCCTTGATGGCGATGGCGGCGCCCAGTTCGTACGCCCACTTCACGTTTTCAAAGCAGATGGGCTGGGTGCTCTCGACGATGGA
>JAFXZO010000014.1 GCA_017541205.1 Clostridia bacterium
AGAAATTGATGTTCCCATCGAAAGACTGCTTTAGCAGACTTTCGATGGCAGCGCATCGACTTTGTCGATGCGCTGAATCTTCCCGAAGGAAAATTACTTCACATAGGGGTTGTATTCGATTTCGCCGGTCTCCTGGTTGCGGGAGAAGTGCTTGGCCCAATCCCAGGCCAGGCCAGCAAATTCGGGATACAGAGCGTGCTTCAGGTTCTGGGTGTAGGCGATACCGACCATGGGCGCGCCATCTTCGCGAACCATGAACCATTCATAGTTGTCATATTCGCCATTGAGCACTTCCTTGCGGAACAGGTCGCCCCGGAAGCCGCTGATGGGATAGGTGTCAAAGTCGAAGGTGATCTGCTTGTCCATCTCGTTGTAGCGCATGAAGGTGTTCATGACGTTCTCCTGATAGGACGCGGAGATCTGGCTGATGGGAGGATTGCTGAACGCGCCGCCCAGGTCCCAGGTGGAGGTGGTGGCCAGGATGGGCAGGTCAACCGTCTCAAAAGCAGCCTGCTGTTCTTCGTTGCCGGCGTACCAGGCAGCGGACATGGGAATGGCAGCCGCGAACAGGGCGGGATTGCCGAACACGGCGTGCATGGTGGCGCCGCCGCCCAGGGAGTAACCGGTCACGTACACGCGGGCGGGGTCCAGAGCGGGATAGGTTTCCAGCATGTATTCCACAACAGCGTCCAGAGCCTTGCACATCGCCACGGCGTCAGAACCGCCGAATCCGGGGTACATGCTCTGATAGTAGGGCGCCACGATGGCGAAGCGTTCTTCGCTCTGCAGGGCCAGCAGGCCGATTTCGTCCACGAACTGCACGGGGTCGTCGCCGCCGCCGTGATTGGCCAGCCACAGGGGCACGCTGTGCTCGGGCGCGGTGTTGTTCAGCACTTCTTCAGGCAGCAGCTCCCACCAGGTCTCCAGGAATTCGTCGTCCGCGCCTTCCTTGGGGGAAACCATGCCTTCCTGGTTGAAGCGGTCTTCCTTATGATGGGTGATGATGATGCCTTCCTTGGTGTAGCCGTTCTCATAGTCGCCCAGGATGGCGGTGCGCTTCACCAGGGAGTAGGGCGCGTCGTCGTTGCCATAGCCGGAGAAGGGGGTGCCCTGCGTGCGGGTGCCGTCCTTGAGCACGGCGATGGTCATGGCGTTGACGAAGAAGTTGTCATACACGTCGGCCACCAGCGCCTTCAGGTCCACATCGTCCTTTTCCACGCAGACCACCTGGCGGACGGGCAGCTGCTGGTTGTAGGCGTATTCCTTGTCGCCGTCATGGGCGATGGCGTTGGCTTCAATGCCGGCGGCATAAGCGGCCGCAGTATCCGCGTCCGCGTTCACCAGATACGCGCGGATGGGAGCGCCAACCTTGTACAGATCGGTGTTCATGTCGCCGTCAATGATCAGGGCGCCGGCAATGCGGCCCGCGAAATCGGTGACGGGGGCGATGTATTCATTGAAGAAGGTGGCGCCGTCGCCGATGGCGATGACGTAGTGATAGCCGAAGTAGCCGATCTTGCTGCCTTCCGCGGAGGACAGCTGGCACTGGACGGTCTGCAGCTTATAGTAAGCGGCGGCGTCCGCAGCGGCGAATTTGCCGCCCTGCATCTGGCCGGAGGAGCCTTCGGTCACGGGGGTGCTGGGGGTGATCAGCACGATGGAACCGACGGCCTTGTCGATGATGTCGATCAGGCCCAGCTCTTCCAGGAACGCCTTGGCTTCGGCCTTGTCATCGAACTGCTCGCCGTAGAACACGGTGATGTTGGTGTTCATGCGGTTGGCGGCGGTGACGCCGTAGAGGTTGGCGGAGTAGTACACATAGGTGCCGTTTTCGGGATAGTCCTTGAGCGCGGCGTGGGAGCGCTCGCCGCTCTCGGCCTTGAGCTCGCTCATGGTCAGGAAAGCGGCTTCGTTGTCCAGCTTCCAGGTGTAGTTCAGGGCCAGCGCGCTGCTGGAGAGCATCAGCGCCAGAACCAGAACCAAGCAAAACAGTTTCTTCATGGTTCTTCCTCCTGTTTTATTTTTTTGCGGTTGAGCCCCGCACGGGCCCACCAGTCACCGTATATTATAGTTTCATTCCGTTTTTCATGCCATGGGTTTCCTTTTTCCGGCTTGGTTTTTTCTTTCTTCTTTTTTACAATTTTGAAACACTTTCGCGCCGCTCCGGAAAAAAAGTTGATTTATTTTCGATTTCCGTTGATGCTCATTGCGCCTTGACCCGGGTTGGGCGTCTGACCCGACGCGGAGGGACCACGGCTCACGCATCAATGAACAAATACGAGGCAGGGGGCGGTTTTCCTGATCCTCCCTCCACGGCTCACGCATGAATGATCAGATACTAGACAGGGGGCTTCTTCAGCCCCCTGTACCCCTGAACCAGGAGATTTCATCTCCTGGACCTCATTGATAAAAAATAGCTTGCCGCCGCTGTGCTTCTGGCCCGACGGCTAAAAGCCGTCAACCCGGATGCTTTGCATCCGGGGAAAGCCTGGGAAAAATCCGAAGGGAAAGTTTGCTTTCCCCCTCGGATTTTCCCTGGCTTTCTTGGGCCAGAAGCCCACAAACTATCGTCTCCTCAAGCGAATGGCGGACGTTGCCGTGATTTTTCCATGCCTTTGTTCGCCAAGTACGGGTCCAGGGTGGTTACCACCCTGGCGCAGGTCTGGGGGCGCGGAGCCCCCAGCGTTCCCCTTCGCTGAATTTGCTACACTGTCCTCGAAACATGACTGTTCTTACTTTTGTTATTCATGCGTAAGCCCTG
>JAFXZO010000119.1 GCA_017541205.1 Clostridia bacterium
CATGAACGTGTTTGAAAACGTGGCCTTCCCCCTGCGCATCCAGAAGGTGAACAAAACGGACATCGTCCGGCGCGTGAACGAAGCCCTGCACCACACCAGCCTGACGGGCCTTGAAAAGGTGTTCCCCGGCGACCTCTCCGGCGGCCAGCAGCAGCGCATCGCCCTGGCCCGCGCCATCGTGACCAATCCCAAGGTGATGCTGCTGGACGAGCCCCTGTCCAACTTGGACCCCAAGCTGCGGGAAACCATGCGCTTTGAAATCAAAGCCCTGCAGCGTAAATTCAATTTCACCATCATTTTCGTCACCCACGACCAATCCGAGGCCATGGCCATTTCCGACCGCATGATGGTGTGCGACATGGGCAAGATCATGCAGATCGACACCCCGGAAAACCTGTACAACAAGCCATGCAACCGCTTCGTTCACAATTTCCTGGGGGAGAGCACCTTCATCAGCGTGACTGTGAAGGACGGCAAAGCCTACCCCAAGGGTCACACGGATCAGGCGCTCGATTTACCCGTGCCCCCGGACGCCGCCCCTGAAATGGTGGTGGCCACCCGGCCCAACGAAATCGCCCTCACCGGCCCCGGCGAAGGCGGCTTCGCCACCCATGTGGAAAAGCGCATCTTCCTTACCGACCGCACCGAGTACCTGGTGCCCGTGGGCGAGCAGCTTTTGAAAGTGCAGACGCCCCACCGCATTGCCTTCTCCCAGGGAGAAGCCTGCAGCGTGCATCTGGTGGAACCCATGTGGTACCCCGCCGACGACGCCGCCGCCGAAAAAGAACGAGCCCGCCGCCAGCTGGTCTAACCGCGTCATACATCCGCGCCCCCGTCTGCCGATGAGCGGACGGGGGCGTTTTTTTCTTGCCTTTCTTTTCCAGTGCGCGTATAATAAACGCAGTAAATCGACGCGGGGGGGATGATCATGGAATACCTCGATATCTGCAATGAGGACGGCCAGCCCACCGGCGAAACCGTCAGCCGGGACGACGCCCACAGGGAAGGCATCCTGCACCGCACGGCGCATGTATGGATCGCGCGGGAGAAGAACGGCGGATATGATATCCTGCTTCAAAAACGGAGCATGGAGAAAGAGTCCTTTCCCGGCATGTACGATACGTCTTCCGCGGGCCACATCCCGGCGGGTGAGGAACCGCTGCCCTCCGCCCTGCGGGAATTGAAAGAGGAATTGGGGATTGGAGCGGAGCCGGAGGAACTGGCCTTCGCGGGAAAATTCCGCATCCACTATGAGAAAACATTCCACGGGCGGCTTTTCAGAGATAACGAAATCACGTGGGTGTATGTTTACGCTGCCCCTGTGGAGGTCCATGACCTGACGCTCCAGGCGTCCGAGGTGGACGAGGCGCGATGGTTCGATCTGGAAGAAGTGTGGAAAGAAATTCAAATCAGCCGGAAGCGGTTCTGCGTGCCAACGGCCGGGCTGCGGGTGCTGCGGGATTATTTGAAGAACGGGAGAGAAAAAAGGAATTGATAAGCAGAAAAACGATCCTGCTGCAATGGGTGCAAATCGTATTGGGCCTGCTGGTTTTCGCGTTCGGCGTTCATCTGACGATCTTCGCCAACATCGGCCTGGCCCCCTGGGACTGCTTAGGCATGGGTATATCGTATCATACGCCGCTGAATTACGGCCTGTCCATGACGGTGATGGCGGTGATCATTTTAGGGATCGACCTGTGCCTGCATGAACGGATCGGGTACGGCACCATCATTGACGCCCTGCTGACGGGAAACTTCGTGCAGATGTACAACGATTTGAATCCCTTCCCCGAAAACCAAAACCTTTGGGTGGGCATCGCCGTGATGGTGCTGGGCTTCGTGTTCATGGCGCTGGGTATGTGGATTTACATGAAAGCCGGGCAGTGCTGCGGACCCAGGGATTCCCTGTTGGTTGGCATCGGGAAGCGGCTGCCCAGGCTCCCCATCGGCCTGGTGGAAATTCTGCTGTGGGCCGCGGTACTGCTGGTCGGATGGCTGCTGGGCGGCCCGGTGGGCATCGGCACGCTGATCAGCACATTCGGCGCCGGGGCGGTGATGCAGGTGGTTTACAATATCCTTCACTTTGAGCCAAGGGATATCAAGCACCGGAATGTGATCGAAGTGACCGGCGTGCTTGTGGGAAAAAAAGAACAGTAAATCAAAAGGGGGGGCGGCGAATAGGCCGTTCCCCTTTTCAGCAGTTCCCCGTATACACGTATTTCAGCTTTTCCCGCGCCACCTCCGCCAGGCGGTAAACGCAATTCACATCCGTGGCCGGGCGGTCCGTCATGTGAAAGCGCGGGAAAAAGCGGGAAATGTGCAGCGGGATTTCAGGGCCGATGATCTGACCGTCCGCGTTTTTCAGGCCTGCCACCCAATCGGTCAAGGCCCGTATCTCCTCCTCTGAATCGTTCTCGCGGGGCACGATCAGCGTAGTCAGCTCCACGTGGCACCGCTTCACCGCCTGAACGATAAACTTTTTCACCATGTCAAGACTGCCGCCCAGCACCTGGGTATAATAACGGTCGGTGAAGCCCTTGAGATCGATGTTCATGGCGTCGATATGCGGCAAAAGCTCCTCCAAAATAGGCAATTCCGCCGTGCCGTTGGTGACCAGCACATTCACAAGCCCGGCCTGGCGGATCAACTTCGCGGTATCCCGCACGAACTCCCAGCCGATCAGCGGCTCGTTGTAGGTGAAGGCCAGACCAATGTTTCCCCGGGGCTTCAATCGCACAGCCAGATTGGCCAGCGCTTCGGGCGTGACGGTTTCTTCCTTTTCCGCATAGTCCATGGCCTCCGCGGACCAGGAAATGTCGTGATTCTGGCAAAAGGGACAGCGCAGGTTGCAGCCATAGCTGCCCGCTGACAGGATCATGCCGCCGGGATGAAAGCGCCGCAGGGGCTTTTTTTCGATGGGGTCCAACGCCAGTCCGGTGATCCTGCCGTAGTTTTCCGGGATCACCGCGTCTTTTACGCATTTCCGCGCGTCGCAGAAGCCCCTTTGTCCCTCCGGAATCTCGCAGTGATGAAAGCACACGTCGCACCGCGCCATTTTTCTCTCCCCCTCAGGTATGCCGCACCACTTCAAAGCGCTGCAGTTTCACCGGTTCTTTGGGTCCGATGCCCGCCTTCTGCCGGGCGATGGCGATCTGCTTTTCCACCGTGTCCACGCCTTCCAGATCAGGCAGCAGCAGCCCCCGGCGATGATCCCGGCTGACGATCACCCCGTAATGTTTCACGTCCAGTTCAGCTTCGGAAGCGATGTCCTCTGGCTCGCCCAGCACGTCCACATTGATTTCCAACAGCTTCAATTCATCGGGCCGGATGGGATCGAAGCGAGGGTCCCGGGCCGCGGCGCTGACGGCGTTGCAAATGATTTCCTCCGCCAAACTGGACCGGGTGGGCGATATGGTGCCGATGCAGCCCCGCAGCCGCCCCTGCTTGTGGATGGATACGAACGCGCCCGCCCGGCGGTCCGTAAGCTCCGAAGGCAGTCCCTCCGGCACTTCCATGATTCGGCGATAGCGCACATAGCTTTCCACGCTCTGCCAGGCCAGCCGCACAAAGGGATCGGCTTGCGCCCGTTTTTCGGAAACCAGCTTTTCCTGTTCCGCCTGCCGGATGTCCAGGAAGCGGCGGCTGGGGTCCGGTCTGGTGGGACGGAAAGAACAGATGCCGTAGCCCACGCCTGTCACGTCCTCATGGGACAAGCGTTCAGCTTCTACCGCCTGCCCATCCAGCGCGCCGGACATCATGACAAAGGAACGGTGGCCGCA
>JAFXZO010000120.1 GCA_017541205.1 Clostridia bacterium
GGTGTCCGGGCTGGAGAGGCCCCAGGGCGGCGTGATGCTCATCGACGGCAAGGAAGCCATCAACGCGGAAAAAGCCTTTTATCTGGAACCCAGCAAGCGCGGGCTGAACCTGGTATTCCAGTCTTACGCCCTGTGGCCGCATATGACAGTGTTTGAAAACATCGCCTTCGGCCTGAAAATTCAGAAGCTTCCCAAAACGGAAGTGGAAAAGCGGGTGAGGGACGCGCTGAAGATGATGCGGATCGACGAATACGAAAAGCGCTACCCCAACGAACTTTCCGGCGGCCAGCAGCAGCGCGTGGCCATCGCCCGAGCCGTGGCAAGCAATCCCAAGCTGCTGCTGCTGGACGAGCCCCTGTCTAACCTGGACGCCAGGCTGCGCATCGACATGCGGTCGGAGCTTTTGCGCCTGCACCGTGATTTGGGCACGACCATTATTTACGTGACCCACGACCAGGTGGAAGCGCTCACCATGTCCACCAAAATCGCCCTGTTCAAGGCGGGTGAGCTGAGCCAGGTATCCACCCCGGTGGAGCTGTATATGAATCCCATCGACCTCCAGGCTGCGGATTTTATCGGCAATCCCCGCATCAATTTCCTGGAAGGCAGGGCAAATATGGAAGCCGACGGGCTGCGGGTGCGCAGCGCACTGGGCGAGCAGCTGTTCCCCAAAGCCGATATGACGGAAGAAACGGTTCCCAAAGGCGAATTCCCGGTGGTGGTGGCGGTGCGGCCGGAGCAGATTCGCATCGAAACGAAGGAAACGGCCGGGTGCCTGCCGGTTACGGTATACGCCAACCAGCCCGCCGGTTCCGAAACGCTGGTATCGCTCCAGGCGGGAAACAGCGATTTCCTGGCCAAACAATTGGGCCTGGTGCATTACCAGATCAACCAGCAATTATACGTGCATATCCCGCCGGAAAAGATCAATATTTACTGCGCGGAGACCACACGGTTGATCAAGCGGGCCCGTGTGGATCAGAGCGATCTGTCCGCCTGACACATTCTGTATCCTTGCGCCGGACGGCGCTGTGATAATGTTCATCCATAAGATCGAAAGGAGAAAAAACATGAAGGGAAAGCTCATCGCGCTGCTGCTGGCATGCATCATGGTTGTCAGCTGCTGCTCCGCCGTCCTGGCGGAAAACACCTACGGCCCCATCTATGACGAATGGAGCGACATGACCGACGAACAGCTCTACGAACTGGCCAAAGCCGAAAAGGGCGAACTGACGGTATACGCCACCTCGTCCAAAATGCTCAAGGCTGAAAAAGGCTTTGAGGAACTGTATCCCGACATCGACCTGGTGATTTACGACCTGGACCAGGACGAAGTGCTGAGCAAGTGCCGCATCGAAGCGGAAACCGGCAACATCACCGCCGACGTGCTCCAGGCCAAGGACGTGAACGGCGACGTGTTCTTCGATTTCTATGAGGAGGGCTACTGCACCGCCTTCTATCCCAAGGATATCTGCGAACATATCGACCCCGCCCTGCTGCGCTACGGTTACCCGCTGTACGCTTCCCAGTCCTTCTGGTATTACAACACAGAAGCCTTCCCGGAGGGCAGCCCCGTCAGCAACTGGTGGCAGATCATTGAAAAGAATGAGGACGGAACCCAGAAATACCGCCTTTTCACCAAGGAGATCGGCCAGGAGACCGCATACCTGTCTCTGTTCGCCAGCTTCATCCTGAACGCAGATCAGATGGAAGCGGCCTATGAAGCAGCCTACGGAAAGCCCCTGGAATACACCTACGACGGTTCCTCCTTTGAGTTTGAAGTGCCGGAAAAGAACGCCGGCGTGGAATACCTGTGGCGCTTCTCCCAGATGAAGATGACCTTTATCGGCGACGGCGATGAACTGGTGCTGGCCGTACACAATTCCACGGCGGACGATCCCGCCCTGTGCCTGGCCTCCGGCGGAAAGATCGGCAACCGGGATGAATCTGGTTACAACATCGGCTGGTGCATGGGCCTTGCTCCCTACACCGGATTGGAAAACTGCGAATACATGTATGCGGTGGAAGGCGGCGGCAATCCCGCGGGCGCGCGCCTGTTCATCCGCTACATTACTGGCGGCGTGGACGGCAAGTCCGGCGGCCTGAAGCCCTTCCAGAAGGAAGGCAACTGGGCGGTGCGCGACGACGTAGTGTCCAAGTGGAATCCTGCCACGCTGGAGGAATGCGGCGCCATCGAGGGCGATTTGGAAGGCATTTACGCTCTGTTCCTGGACGCTCAGGATATGTGGACCTATTGGCTGGCCAAGAATCCCAACATGTAAGACAAGGTAAGGCGGCGGGGGGAAGCATGCTTTTTGCGTCTTCCCCTCGCCTGTTCTATGGATATGGAGGCAGGGGACAGTTCATGAGCAAAAAGGAAGCGCTGACGGAAAAGGAAAAGCAGGCAAAACGGCAGGAACGGGCGGACAGCTTTTGGAGCGCTTTTCAGTTTACGGAAAACGGCAAGCCCAAAAGCAGCCTCATCGTGTATACGTTTTCCCTGAGTATCCTATTCGCGGCGGCGTATTTCCTGTGTTATGAAGGCGCCATCCGGCTGATGACGGGGCCGCTTTCAGCACTGCCCGCCTGGGGAAGCAACCTGATCATCGCGCTGCTGGCCAGCGCCGTAGGTGCGGCGGTATGCTGCCTGCCTCATCGGTTTTTCAGCGACAAGCGCCTCGTATTCGGGGGCCATTTGTGGCTGTGCGCATATGCGGCGGCGGTGCTGGTGATCATGCTGTGCCTGCTGGGCTTTACGGAAGGATTCTTATCCTTCCTGGTGTTTTTCGCCTGGTTCGTCCTGCCGCCGATAGCGGCGGGAACTGGGGCGTCCGCCCTGCTGTACCGGCGGGACCGGGCGGAAAAGCCTAATGCGGATCAGGAACCGGAGTGGAAAAAGTATGTCAGCCGCCGATAAAGAAAAGCTGATCATCCGTTTTTTTAATGTGGGCGACGGTGACAGCGCGCTGCTG
>JAFXZO010000121.1 GCA_017541205.1 Clostridia bacterium
ATCGCCCAGCGGGGCATTCAGCTAAAGCCCGAGGACATTCCCCTGGACGACGAAGGGGTGTTCGATATGATCTGCGCCGGGGACACCGACGGCGTGTTCCAGTTGGAAGGCGGCGGCATGCGGAACTTCCTCACCAACATGCGGCCCCGCAGCTTTGAGGACATCATCGCCGCTATTTCCCTGTACCGCCCCGGCCCCATGGAATCCATTCCCCGATACATCCGGGGCAAGCAGCACCCGGAAACGGTGCAGTACAAAACGCCCCTGCTGGCCCCTATCTTAGACGTGACCTACGGCTGCATGGTGTATCAGGAGCAGGTGATGCAGATCGTGCGGGATCTGGCGGGCTATTCCTATGGCCGCAGCGATCTGGTGCGCCGGGCCATGGCGAAAAAGAAAAAAGACGTCATGGCAAAGGAGCGGAAGAATTTCGTTTACGGCTCCGAGGACGATCACATTCCCGGCGCGGTTTCCAAGGGCGTATCGGCGGAGGTGGCGGAATCCATCTTCGACGAAATGACCTCCTTCGCTTCCTACGCCTTCAACAAGCCCCATGCCGCCTGCTACGCCGTGGTGGCCCTCCAGACGGGGTACTTAAAATACCATTATCCCGCCGAGTTCATGGCCGCGCTGATGAATTCCGTCACTGGCAACAGTGCCAAGATCGCCGCCTACATCTATTATTGCAGGCAGAAGAATATCCCGATTCTGCCGCCGAACATCAATTCCTCCTTCCGTCCCTTCACGGTGGACACCTTGGACGATGGCAAGCAGGGCATCCGCTTCGGCATGGGCGGGGTGAAAAACGTGGGGGAGAAGGCTGTGGAGGCCATCGTCCGGGACCGGTACAACCACGGCCCCTTCCGGGATATCTTCGATTTCTGCCGAAGGGTGGCGGGGGAGGACGTAAACAAGCGGGCGGTGGAAAGCCTGATCAAGGCGGGCTGTTTCGACGGCCTGGGGGCCAAGCGTGCCCAGTGTATATCCGTTTACGAAAGCGCCATGGACAGCCAGGCCAGCCAGCGCAAGCAGAACGTGACCGGCCAGGTGTCCTTCTTCGATTTCGGCCAGCCCGCCGAGGATTTGATGACGAAGGAAACCTATCCCGAGCTGCCGGAATATCCCTTGAAAGAACTGCTGGCCCAGGAAAAGGAAATGACGGGGGTCTATTGCACCGCTCACCCCCTGGACGAGTACGCGGAAGCCCTGGAAAAGCTGCCGGTGAATACCGCTTATTTGCAGGAGATTTCGGATTCGCCGGATCAGGGCCTGTCCGAGGACGGCAAGCGTGTGACTATGGGCGGTATCATCGTGGAAAGTCACAGCAAGGTGACCCGCAAGGGCGGCATGATGGGCTTTTTCACCTTGGAAGACCAGACTGGCCAGGTGGAATGCCTGATGTTTCCCAAGGTGTACGAAAAATACAGCCGGAGCCTTAATGAAGATCAGGCCGTGCTGGTGACAGGCCGTCTGTCCGTGCGGGAAGAAGAGGATATCAAGCTGCTGGCGGACACGGTGGAACCCCTGGAAAACTCTGGTGAAAAAGTCCCGGATACGCGCACCGACGCCCAAATCGCCAAAGATTCAAAAACGAAAATTTACGTGCGCCTGAAACGGTCACAGATGGCGGATGTACAAAGGCTGTTGTCCAGCATGCCGGGAAACATCCCCGTGTATTTCAACCTGCCTGACGAGGGGATCACCCTGTTGTGTCCTCGTTCTTTCTGGGTCAAAAACGCCGGGGACGCTCATTCTGCCCTGCTGTATCTGGTGGGCGATCCCAATATCAAGGTGGTGGAAAAAGTATGACGCCCATGACGCTGACGGTTCCTGCCCGGGAAGAATGGGTATTGGTATTGCGCATGGCGTCCAGCGGCGTCAGCGCACTGTTTGACGTGCCTGTGGACGTGATGGATGATTTAAATACCGCCATTGAGGAAAGCTGTGATCTGCTGCTGCACCAGGATTTTACCGCCGAAACCCTGACGCTCAAGTGTGAACCCCGGCCTGACGGCCTGCACGTGACCTTGACCGCCCAGGAGCGCACCCGCTGCCCGGAGGAAGAAAAGGCTGATCCTGAAATCGCCCGGCTGATCATTCAAACCTTGGTGCGGGAAGTGGCGCTGGACCGGGACGACGCGGGCGTGCACTGTGTACGGATGACCCTGCCCGCGAACGTATGACCATGGACGCCCATCGGATGCATGATTTGGCATGCCTATACGCACGGGAGCGGACGGAAAAGCGGCTGGAGGAAGCGCTGGACGCGTCCCTGCCCCTGTGCGCCCTCATCGCACGCCGGTTTTCCTTTCGGGGCGGGGAATACGACGATCTGTACCAGACCGCCTGTTTGGCCTGCGTGCAGGCCCTACGGGGCTTTGAACCGGAAAAGGGATACAAATTCACCACCTATGTGACGCCCACCGTCACCGGCGCGGTGCGCAATCACCTTCGGGATAAGGAAAGCCTGCTGCGAACGCCCCGTGTCCTGCGGGAACGGGCCACCCAAATGTCGCGGGCGAGAGAAGCTTATTATGCCCTGCACCATGAGGAACCTGCCCCCCGGCAGTTGGCTGAAGTCTTGGGCTGGACGCTGGAACAGGTGCTTTCCGCGCTGGCGGCGC
>JAFXZO010000015.1 GCA_017541205.1 Clostridia bacterium
AACTCCTGGGGCACAGAGGAGGAACCGTGCAGCACGATCGGGAATCCGGGCAGCTGCTTGGAGCACTCTTCCAGAACGTCAAACCGGAGCTGGGGCTTGGTGCCGGGCTTGAACTTGTAAGCGCCGTGGCTGGTGCCGATGGCGATGGCCAGGCTGTCGCAGCCGGTGCGCTTGACGAATTCTTCCACTTCTTCGGGACGGGTATAAGAGGAATCCTCGGCGGATACCTTCACATCGTCTTCCACGCCGGCCAGGGTGCCCAGCTCGGCTTCGACCACCACGCCATGATCGTGGGCGTATTCGACCACGCGGCGGGTTTCCTTGATGTTTTCTTCAAAAGGCAGGCCGCTCTTATCGATCATAACGGAGGAAAAACCGCCGTCAATGCAGCTCTTGCAGGTTTCAAAATCGGGGCCATGGTCCAGATGCAGGGCGATGGGCAGATCGGTTTCGATGATGGCCGCTTCCACCAGCTTCACCAGATAGGTGTGGTTGGCATAAGCGCGCGCGCCTTTGCTGACCTGCAGGATCAAGGGAGCGTTTTCCAGCTTCGCCGCTTCGGTGATGCCCTGAACGATTTCCATGTTGTTCACGTTGAACGCGCCGATAGCGTAACCGCCGTCATAAGCCTTCTTGAACATTTCCTTGGTAGTAACCAGAGCCATAGGTATCATCCTCCTTTATATTCCAAAGATTGGCTGCAATGGAATTTGGTTCAACTCATTATACACGATTTTTCACGTTTTGACCAGTACCCAGGCAAGGAAATTTCAGCGTTTGAGCCAAACAATCCGGTACAGCACGGATAGAAGCATGCGGAACGGCGTTCCGTCGCGCAATGAACGAAAAAACCGGGCCGCACGAAACGGTCCGGCTTACGGCAAAATCCTTTTCATCGGCGGATCACGGTGCAATCCTTCACATACGCGCCATACTTTGCCAGGAAATCCTGGTATTCCGCTTCTTCCGTGATCCACACGATCACGTATGCGTATTCAATGCCCAGGTTCCGGTACGCCTGGTGGCGGTGGTTGCCGTCGTTCAGCTCGAACGCGCCGTCCGCGTAATGCGCGATCAGCGGGGGCATATCGGGGTCCGATTGGATGGCCTTTTCCAGCGCCGCAACATGGATGAGAAACCAATCCGGATCGATGCGGAATTTCATTTCTTCCTCCGGCCCTGCGCAGCGGGTGAACAGGCGAAGCGGCATTTGCACGGGGCTGAAGTAATACCTTTCAAACAGCTTTAATCCATCCGAAAAAGGAATGTTCCTTCCGTCTTCATTGAGATACAAATGGATCCATGCGTCCATCTTTTCCGCCTCGGCATACGCCCGGGCGGATGATAATGTCGCGCTGTATTTTAACATAGGCGCCTCCTTTTTGCTGTATACGATCCGCTTGATCGAATCGTAGGACAGCGAATACTTTTCCATCAATTCTTCCTTGGGCTCTCCCTGCGAAAACGCTTTTCTGATCTCTGCGTTCCTTTCGCGCAGGTATTGCTGATACCCGCTCGATTCGCCCCAGGCCTTCTTTTCAGCCCTTGCCGGGATATAGACCGTTTCCCCGGATACATAGCGCTGGATCTGTTGAAGCAGAGGCTCTGGAAAAATGTCCTGCGCGTTCTTGTACTTCATGCTCTCTCCCTCCCACGTCCCTATCATAAAGCATATCCGTCCGCAAGAAAAGACCGTATTTGTCTATAATCGTTCATGACACGGATCGTTTGCGGTTTTCCCCCATTCTTCTTTTCTGTCAATTTTCGGAACGGGAAAATTTGTAAAAAACCTTCCGGGCAGCGGCCGGTCGGCGGGCATTCCTTCATCCAGTGTTTGACGAACCAAGGAATTTGTGCTATAATGAATCGTTAATCGGAAGTTATATTCCTTTAGGGAGGTAATTCATCATGTCCGGACATTCAAAATGGCATAATATTCAGGCGAAAAAGGGCAAGACCGACGCGGCCCGCGGCAAGATTTTCACCAAGATCGGCCGTGAAATCGCCATCGCGGTGCGCGAGGGCGGGGCGAACCCGGAATCCAACAGCAAATTGAAGGACATCATCGCCAAAGCCAAGGCGAATAACATGCCCAACGACAATATTCAGCGCAGCATCAAAAAGGCCGCGGGCGAAGGCACCGGCGCTACCTATGAAGAAATCACCTACGAAGGCTATGCCCCCGGCGGCGTCGCCATCATTGCCCAGGTCGTTACCGATAACCGCAACCGCACCTCCAGCGATGTGCGCCACATTTTCGATAAAAACGGCGGTTCCCTGGGCACGCCCGGCAGCGTCAACTATATGTTCGATCATAAGGGCGTGATCGTGATCGAGCGCGAGCCCGGCATGGACGAGGACGAAATGATGATGACCGCCCTGGACGCCGGCGCCGAGGATATGAAGACCGAGGACGACGTGTTTGAAATCTATACCGCGCCCAATGATTTCTCCGCCGTGCGCGAACAGCTCGAAAAGGCCGGATATGCCTTCATTTCCGCCGATAAGCAGATGATCCCGCAGAATACCGTCGCCCTGCCCGATGAAGATACGTTGAACAAGGTGCAAAAGCTGCTGGATATGCTGGACGATAACGACGACGTGACCGAAGTTTACCACAACGCCGAGCTGCCCGAAGAGGAAGAAGAGGAATAATCCCCTCTTCCCCGGGCTTCAAGTAAAAAAGTATGCGCAGTTTTTTGATTCGCTTTCCGGCCGCGCTGCTCATCATTTGCGTTTTTCTGATGGAAAACGCAAATGTTTGTTTTGCGGACAATTTGACCCTTACCGAAGCGTATTTTACCCAGGACGAGGAATATTCCGGCATCATCGACGTGCCCGGCAAAGGGCCCATGCGCTATTACGCGCAGAACGATCCCCTCTGGGGCGAGCTGGCGTATGAAAACAGCGCGAGCGTTTCCCGCCGCCGCCCGTTCAAGGATGGCGGCTGCGGCCCAACGGCCGGGGCCATGGCCATCGCCAACCTGATCCCGGAGGAGGAGCTTTCCGCCATCGCGGCCTATGCCAAGCAGGAATACGCGATCTGTCCCTGCTCCATCAACAAGGCCAAGTGCATCCATTATCACGCCCGCTATGTGCTCACCACACAGCGCGATTTCGTGCGCTTTTTGCCGCTGGTGTTCGCCGATTTCGCCGCCGGCAACAATGTGTTCGGCATGTCCAGCCGCGGCGTGGCGCAGGGCACCGGCACAGGCTTCCTGTATGAGATCGTCAAGGCCTACGGGATCACGATCACGGCCACCCAGAATTATCAGGAGGCCCTGAACGCCCTGAGGGCCGGCGACACGGTCATCGGCCACGCGTCCCGCGGCGGCGCGTTCACCAACACGGGGCATTATCTGCTCCTTGCCTCCGTGGATGATGAACGGCTCTATATCCTCGATCCCCTCTGCCGCACCGAATACAAAACCAACAACGGCAGGAAAATCGAAATCATCCAGCCCGGCCTGGTGGCCCTGACACACGAAAACGTACCGGCCGCCAACATCGGCAATTACTTCATTTTCCACAGATGATCGTTTTTCGGTCTTCCGGCGGCATGACCGCGGGGAGCGATCGAAAAGAATGCGAAAAGCGCTTGCGTCAATCCGCGCGGAGCGGGCGGCAAGCGCTTTTTTGCGTATGGCAGGATATGCAGGCAGCCGGATCAGCGCGCTGAAAACCTGGCTTCAAATTCGGGAACCGGGATCGGGCTGGAGAAGTAATAGCCCTGGAAACGGCTGCATCCCATTTCCGAAAGCGCCTGGAACTGCAGCTCTGTTTCCACGCCTTCCGTGATGACCTCCATCCCAAGCGAAGCTCCCATGCGGATCACAGACTGCAGGATGATCCTGCTGCGCTCCCGATCCATGATTTCGCTCAGCATACTCATATCGATCTTGAGCACGTCGGCTTTGATTTCCTTGAGCAGGCTCAGGGACGAATTGCCTTTTCCAAAATCGTCGATCTCCACAAGGAAGCCCTTCCGGCGGAGCTCGGAAACAATGGCGTCGCACTTTTCCTGCTCTTCCAGCAGGGCGGTTTCCGTGATTTCCAGCCTGAGCATGCCGCTGTCCACCTGATACTGATCGACGAGCTTCGTGATGACCTCAACCACGTCGATGCTGTAAAAGTCCTTGGCGGAAACATTGACGGAGATGGTCAGGCCCTCTTTATCCGTCCCTTTCCAGGCGCTCAATTGCTTGACGGCAAGCTCCCACATGTATTGATCGAGCTTGTGGATCAGCCCCGCGGTTTCCAGGGTTTCGATGAAGTCTCCGGGCAGCATCACCGTACCGTCCGGCCTGCACCATCTGACCAGCGCCTCCGCCCCGATCACGCCGCCGTCTTTTTGGACCAGCGGCTGGAGATACATCCTGAACTGTCCGCTCCTGAGCGCCTCCTCGAAGCTGCCGATCACCGTCTGCTCCAGGAGGATCCTGCGCAGGATGGCATCGTTGAAATGCGCGACGGTCTGCGTCATATCCTCCCGGATCGTGCGCAGCGCCGAATTCGCGCGCCCGCACATGACGGATACGGGGATGGACGCGTCGGGGATCTCGTATACGCCAAAGTGGATATAGAGCGTGTAAATCCCGCTGTTGTAGGTCTTGGCGAGCGTGTCTGCGATGGCCAGCAGCGATTCTTCCGAATATTTCTCCTTGGGGATCAGCAGCGCGAACTGGTCCCCGCCGAGCCGCCCGCACAGGCCCCTTGACCCTTCCGAGTTTTCCCGGAGCATCGACGCCGTTTTGGCAAGGACCTCGTTGCCCTTCTGGACGCCAAAGAGGGTGTTGACCAATCTGAAATTCATGATGTTGCTGGTGATCATCACCCAGGTGATATCCGGGCTGTCTTTGATCATGCCGCGGGCAAGCTCATAGAATGAATCCGGGTTCAGCACGTTGGTCATGCTGTCGTGATGCGCGAGGTAATGGGCCGCCCGGGCGCCGATGTTTTCCGCTTCCCTGTTGTTGGCGGCGCTCCGGGCCCCTTGCTCCACATTCACCAATTCCACCACAGCGTCGTACACGCTGCCGTTTGAAAGCCTGAGCTTGACGGGATTGGACTGGATAAAATAATCGTTATCCCGGAAATGCTCCACCTTTTCCTGGTGGCATCCCGTCCTGCAGGCCATGGCGCTGGAGCAGTTGATGCACTTTTGCTCCGCGTTCCAGATGCCGTAGCAGCTTTCGTTCATGCTGATTCTTCCGTCGTCCTTTAATTCGATGATGCGGCACTCGATCGGGTCCACCACGCGGGCAAGCGCGTATTTTTCACTCATCTCATCCAGGAACGTTTTCAGCCCTTCGACCGTATATTCCGCCGTCTTCATCCGCTGCGGCGCTATCCCGCTTCGGGCCGCCGGCGCACGCTTCTTATCCCGCTTGGTCTCATACATCTTTTCGTCCGCGCTTGCGATGAGCGTCCGCAGCACGTCGGAATCATAGAGCGCAGCGTGCACGACGCCGGTGGCGAAGCTCACCGGTGTGTTTTTATCAACGGCGGGCCTATTTTGGTTCATTTCATTCAGCTTTTCATAGAAATCGGAAACGGAGATATCCGGCACGATGACCAGGAATTCGTCGCCGCCATAGCGATAGCAATGCTTTTCCCCAAACGTATCGGCAAGCAGCCTTCCCGTTTCCTTCAGGATGCGGTCGCCTTCCTCGTGGCCGCGCGTATCGTTTATCACCTTAAAATCATTGAGGTCCAGCATCATAACGGTGACGTCCTGGCCCTGGAGCAAATCGTAATCATGCCGGAGCGCCAAACGGTTCCTGATGCCCGTCAGCGCATCCACATAGGCCATTTCGTTCAGATTGTCGATATAGGAATTCAGATTCGTGACGACCTTTTTGAACGTCTTCGTCAGGACCCCGACTTCGTCCTTTTTATCGTAATCCAAATCACAGTCGTAATTGCCGCTGCTGATGTGCTCCGCGGCTTCTGTCAGGTTTTGAAGCGGCTTTGTGATCCGGCCGACGAAAGCCAGGATCACGAAAGCAGCGAGGAGCAGGAGCGCGGCGAAGGCGACGGCGATCCAAATGCTCCAATGCTGCCAGTCCGCGTTCACCTCGTTCACGGGGACCGTGACGTTGAGCCGCATCCCGTTGCTCAATGGTAGCCAAACGGCCTGTTTTTGAACGCCTTCAAAGGTATATCGGATGGTTTTTTCGCCGCTGAGCAGGCCGTCCGGGATCTGCGGCTGCGCTTCCATGGCCGTAACGTCCATGCGGGGATGATAGATCAGCCTGCCCTCCGCGTCGTTGAGGAAGGCATAGCCGTTTTCATAGAGCGTGATATTGTTGATTTCCTCCGCCATCATGGCGTAATCGATTTCGATGCCGATGACGCCGACGAATTGCCCCTGATAATAGACCGGATCGTTATAGGAAATCACGCGCGAATCCATTTGATCCGTGATATAAGGCGGAAGCCACACAGGCGCGCCGGTCGCCTTCGGCACGGAAAACCAGACCAGGGCGGAGGTATCTTGCGTATCATAGAGGGAAATGTCCGTCACCTCATGCGCCTGAAAGCCGTTTCCATCCAGATTGACATACCAGAAGCCCTTGACCTTTTGGGAGATCTCCGGATCGATCCGGTAGTAATACGTCAGCACGCCGTTGGCGTAATAGGTCAGCTTTTCAAATATGTCGCTGACGCGGTCCAGATGGGCTTGGAGCTTTTCATCCTCCAGGCCGTCCAAATCGGATTCCACAAAGCTTGAAACGATCTCAACGGACTGTTCCACATTCCGGAAATAATGATCCAGGTTTTTCTGCCCTGTTTCGCACAGCAGCAGCAAGGCCTGGTCCGCGCTGCGGTTGCCGATGTTCCTGATGGCGGCCACACCGAAAAAGGCGGCGATGCCCATCGCAAGCACGATGACGCATACCGTAATCGCTGTGATTTTCGTTCGTATCGAATGCACGCCGTGATCCTTCTTTCCGTTTCTTTAGGCAATCGCTCACCCGCCGCCGGCAGTTTTGAGCGCGCGCTCAGCGGAATAGCCTTTGGAAGCTATCGCATGATTCTATGGGTACAGCAATCCATATCATAATATGGGATCAATTTAAATTATCACATTCTTCCTCTGATTTCTACCCCAAATTGTCTGAAAAACCTGATGAAGCGCGGCTGCGAAAAAAGCTTCATAACGGCTGCCAGACGAACGCTGTTCATCCGCTCATCCGTTTTTCCGATTCAGGGAAAGGCCCGCCCGATCCATGGCGATCACAAGGACGGGGATCAGAACGATATGCAGGATGATCCCGGGGACAGCGTCTGAGAATGCGCCGGCCAGGAACAGCGCCATGGTGAACTCGCTGCCCGTGAGCCCCGCCAGAATGAGGCGCACAAGGCCCCAAACCAGCCTGCCAAGGATCATGGCGATCAGCAGCGTCAGATAAGTGGCCCAGGTTTTGCGGGGCAGCGCGCGGTATAAAAGCCCGGCGATCCCGCCGTACACCGCAAGCTCAAATGCCATCGCGACGCCCGTTGGAAACAGGACCGGCATCCCGAACACAGCGCCGCGCAGCAGCGGGGCGATGAAGCCGACCGCCAGCCCCCAGGGCCAGCCGCACAGAAAACCGCACAGGAGCACCGGAATATGCATGGGGCACAGCATCGCGCCGATTTCGGGGATCTGCCCCGTAATAAACGGCAGCGCCAGCGCAAGGGCAAGATACAGGGCGGCATATGTCAGCTTCCGCACCCTTAGGGAGGTCATTTCGCGTTTTGACCGCACGTTTTATTCCTCCTTGCCCGAATAGTAATACAAGCCCGCAGGCAGCGTGCCGGCCGCCTCCCGCGCAAGCATCCCCAGTGCCTGATCCAAATTCACGTCGGAATACAATTCAGGGTTCGCGGTCTTGGCGATCATCAGCGCGGCCGCTGTTTGCAGATACGGCGCTTCCAGCAATTCCTGGGACAGCAGAAGGATTTTCCGGTTTTTCACCGCGTCGATGCCCGCCCAGTCTTCGCGGGCGCACAGCGCCTTATATACCGCCTTCGCCGCGGCAAATGAAGCAGCGCCGCCGCCCAATACGCTTTTATCCACAAGCTTTACGATCATCTGCGGATTTTTGCGCGCGACCCAGCCGTTGTCCACCTTCAGGTTTTCCGAAAGCAGCCGGGATGAAACGTCGTAAGCCCCGGCGTTCAGGATGAGCGCGTGTTCCGGGGAGGATTTGTGGATGGTCACATGGTCCTGGGCCGTTTCCAAGTACACATTCACCCGCTGGCATTCAAAGAGCGAGCGCGTCCGCTCCTGTAAAAGCGCGGTAAAATAAACCATGGCGGAATCCGCCTGTTCCGCTTCCTCCGATACGCCCGTTTGCTCCGCTTCCCGGGCGGGAACGATTTGCGTGGCCGCCTCGGACGCCTGCGCGTTCAGGCGGGCGGCCGATTCAGCCGTATCCTCGGATGCCTGCGCAGGCGCGCCGTTTCCTTCGCCCTCCCCGTGCAACAAATGATCCGTGGCCGGCACAACCTCGGCGGGCGCGTTTTCATCATATTCTTTTCGGGACGCGTCCGGGTTTTCCTTCGTCCTGCCGTCCGCTTCTTCGCTTTGAGGGCCGTCAGTCTCCCCCGTTTCCGCCTCGCGGGAGGCCGACGCGGTATCCGAAGGGTTTTCGCCCTCCCCTTGCGCGCTTCCTTCTCCGAAAGCGGCAGGTGATTCCGTGGCGGAGGGCGCGTTCTTCGTCCGGGTCCTGCATCCGGCCAAAAAAACGGCGAGGGTCACGATCAGCAGCACAAGCAGCGCCCGGCAGGTTACGCCTTTTCTATCCATAAGCAATCTCCATATTTCAAGCGAAGCCTTTGCTTCCAATCCGCCCTGGCATACAGCGCGCGCTCCGTTTCGTCCAGCAGGGAAAGCGCCTGTCCGCGCTGCTCCTCCGAGAGCGCGTGATCGCTGTACGCGGCCTCCTCGAACAGGGCCGCGCATTCGCTGAACCGCTGTTCATAGCCCGGCTGCATCCCGGAGGGCAGACGGAACGTCCACTCGCGGTAAGGCAGGTTGCCCGCGCCCAGGCCCATGGCTTCCAGCCAGGCAATCACCTGCTGAAAAATGGCATAAACCGCTTCGCCCGCGTTCTGGGAAGAAAACGCTTTTCGGGCTTCCAGCGCTTTTTTCCTGTGCGCGTTCAGCCAAAGGAAGGGCAAAAACGGCAGGATCAAGAGCGCCGCCGTCAAAAGAAGCAGCAGCGCAATCCTCAAATAGTCGATCCAGCGGGGCATGGAAACCTGCTCTTCCTCCACCGTTTCCAGCCGGAATTCCTTCTCCGCCCGCGCTTCCCGCTCTCCCCAGGTCAATGTCTGCGTGTGCGTATGCCAGGTTTCGTATGCTTCTTGCGAAAGATCCTTGACTGTTCCGCCCGTCTGACGGACGATTTGGCTCAAAAGATCCCGCGCCCGTTCGGAAGCCGCTTCCGTTGCCGCATCCACGCCGGGCCACACAAGCGCGACGGTGAGCGAAACGGCAAGGACCATCACCAGGAGCATAAACGCGTCCCCGCATTTCCAGGGCCGCTTGCGCATCCACAGGGCAAAGGCGGCAAGCAGCAAAACGTTGAGCCAGGCCGGAAACGAAAGGCCAAAATACATCTGGAACGCCGCGCCGCCCGCCATCAGGCAAAGCGCCATGAAGCGGCTTCCGGACAGGAGCGTGACGCCGAGCAGACAGGATAATATCAGGGCCAGGAGTACGCCCGCCAGCGCGATGGATTGATCCTCCGGGACGGGAAAACGCGTGTACACATAGGCGTTCGCCTGCTCGCTCGCTTCAAACAGCCGGTTGCAAAGCGCCTGCGCGCCGCATCTGGCCGACGGGAGCAAAAACAGGCAGAGCAAAAGCAGGAGCAGCGCGGACAGGCAAAACAGGAGCAGCCTTTTTTTCTTTGGCTTGGCGCTGGCCGCGTCCCGTGATGCGGCGCTTTCCGCCTGCATATCCCGAGGAAGCGTTTCCGGGCCGCTTTCCCGGATCAGCCATTCGTTCCGCTTGGCCGACAGCTTCCAATGCATGCGGTTGATGGGATCGCCGGGCTGATAGAGGCGCACATCGCCGCTGTCCGCTTCCTCCTTGTAAGAAAAGGATTGGATGGTGACAGGCTGCCGCGTGATCCGTTCGGCGTGATCGGGGGAAAAGAACAGCCGCCGAAGGATGGGGAGCAGCGCAAAAAGGAGGGAGCAGCCAAGCACGATCCGCGTTCCCGTATTGTTTTCAAAGAAATACAGGCAGAGAGCCAGTAAAAGCCAGGCAACAGAGCCGATCGATCGCTTTTTCATGTTTTCTTAAAGCCGGGCAGGCGATGATGATCCGGCGTTTCCACGGTTTTGATGAGATCCCGCAGCGCGTCCTCCGTCCGCTGCCTGATCGCCGTCTCCCTGAGCAGTACCCGATGGGCGCACACATCCAAAAATACCGCCTGTACATCCGTTCCGGTCACATAATCCCGCCCCTCCATATACGCCTTCGCCTTCGCCATCCTGTCCACAAACAGCGCGCCGCGCGGGCTGATGCCGATCTGAAGCATCGCATGGCTGCGGGAAGCGATGGCGAGGCGGCTGATATAATCCAGAATCGCGTCCTTGGCGGTGACCTGCTGAGCCTCCCGCTGCATGGAAAGGAGCGCTTCCTTGCTCAGCACGCATTGCACCGTATCCAGCGGATTTTTCCCCTGCCGGTCCCGGAGCATGGCCATTTGCGCTTCATGATCCGGATAGCCCAGGGACACGCGCACTAAAAACCGGTCCATCTGCGCGAAGGGCAAAAACTGCGTGCCCGCGGTGCCGACGCTGTTCTGGGTGGCGATCACCAGGAACGGCTTTTGCAGGGGATAGGCGACGCCGTCCACCGTTACCTGCCTTTCCTCCATCGCCTCCAGCAGCGCGGACTGCGTTTTGCTCGCCGCGCGGTTGATTTCATCGCCCAAAAGCAAATTGGCCTGGTTCAGCGCGCCGGGATGATAGACAAAGCTTCCGCTCTTTTGATCGTACATGGAAAAGCCCGTCAAATCGGAAGGCAGCACGTCCGGCGTGAACTGCACGCGCTGACAGCAAAGGCCCACCGCCCGGCTGAACGCCACGGCAAGCGTCGTTTTGCCCACGCCCGGCACGTCGTCCAAAAGCACATGGCCGTCCGCCAGCAGGGCCAGCAGGATCTTTTCGATGGTTTCCCGCTTGCCGGCGATCACTTTTTCGATTTCGGCAAGCACCTGTTCGAGCTCCCGGCGCATTTTTTCCTCCTAACAAAGAGAACAGCAGGTCTTCTCAGCTTGCTGTTCAAGACGTACGGGCCGCCGGAACAGCTTCGGCTGTTCCGGTCAGCCTGTAAGAAGTGCCGATCGCAGCACGTTCAGATCGCGTTTTGCTGGCGCTGTTTATTTCACGTTGATCCGGCCCTGGGGCTGGGCGTACGCTTCGCCGATCACGTTGTTCAGCGCCTCCGCAATGTACAGCCATACCACGTCGCGCACAACGGCGGTGGTGATGGTGCTCTTTTCATTTGCTTCGGCGGCTTCCTTGAAGATATAGGAGGAATCCATGCCGTTAAAGTTTGCGTTGCTGGTGATGACGGCATACACGGCCTCTTCGTCAAAAGGCTGGCCGTTCACCTCGTCGATCGTGACGCGGCTTAAGGAATTGGCCCTGAACCAGTGATCGCCGTAAGCTTCGCCCGGATCGTATGCCTGGGCGGTATCCACGGTGTACTTAAGGCCGGACGCCTGCATAAAGGAAGCGCAGGCCGACGCGTTTTCCTCGGTGCAGGGCAGCGCCTGGGAGGCGGCCTCCAGCGCTTCTTTAAGCTGCGCGCCGGTCATATAGACCACGGCCACCTTGTTGGGATAGGGCAGCACCTGCGCCAGCTCCTCCATGTCGAACTTGCCTTCCAGATCCGCGCGAAGGTTGCCGCCGTTCCACAGGGCCACGATATGATCGGCGTCCGCCTCGATCTGGGTATTGCCGGCAGTTACATCGTCTTCTTCAAAATACTCGTTGATCCTGCCGGACACGGCAAACCAGCGCAGCGCGTCCGCCCAGAAATCGCCCAGGTTGGTTTCGCCCCTGCGGGCGGCGTTCTCCGCGCCAAACAGGGGGTTTTCGGCGTAAGCTTCCAAAGTATCGTCCAGCTCGATCACGTTGCCATGCGCGTCTGTGAAGGTGGAAGCGAAGGCAGCCGCGGCGAGGCCGCAGCACAGGCACAGGACAAGGATGAGCGCGAGCGCTTTTTCAATCGTCTTCATGGTCGACCTCCTGATTTTTGCATATAAAAGGAACAAGACACCAGAAGCCATCTTCAGATAGCCTGCGGCATCTTCATGATGCCGGATGATCCCGGTGTCTTGTGCCTTATCGGCTTGCTTGGGCAAGCCCTTGGCCAGCTTGTGCTGACAGGATCCATGTTATCATGGCGAAGGTGGTTTGTCAAGAATAACCGCGGGATACGAAGCGGCGAGGAAGCGCAGCGGCACGGATCCCTCGCGGTATATGGCTCATATTTATTCGCTGCATAGCGATAAGAAGGGAAAACACTTGATATT
>JAFXZO010000016.1 GCA_017541205.1 Clostridia bacterium
TGAGAACGGAGGAGATTCTTCGCTGGCTCAGAATGACACAAGTTATTTATGTCATCCTGAGCATCACGCAGCGAAGCGGAGTGATAAGCGAAGGATCTCCCCCTAGCTTTTCCATTCAATGATTTAGAAGATATATGGTATCAGATGAAAAAACCGCGCCTTATGCCGGGAGGGCACAGGCGCGGAGGACTGCATGATTGCCGATGAAAATAAGCGCGGGTTTACCAAAATAAGAATTTTTTCTTTTTCACTTCCGGGGCTGGCGGCGCGTCAACCTCCAGGATATGCCAGCCCACGGCGTTGAGCACCGTGGTATTGCCATAGTGCTGAACGCGGGGCAGGTTATGGCCGTAGCTTTGGTGCACGTGGCCATGGATCAGGTATTTGGGCTGGTACTTGTCCATCAGCGGCAGGAAGCAGGCAAAGCCCCGATGGGCGTTGTCTTCCGCGTCGCCGTAGCCGCGGGGCGGGGCGTGGGCGATCACCAGATCGATGCCGCCGGCCTTGCGGATCTTTTTCTCCGCTTTCCTGATCCGCTTTTCCATTTCCTGTTCGGTGTACTGGAAGGGGCCGGGATTATAGCGGATGCACCCGCCCAGGCCCAGGACCCTGAGCCCCTTGATGTTGACCACCTCATCCTCCACGCATTCGCAGCCCTCCGGCGGGAATTGCTCATAGCCCTTGTCGTGGTTGCCGTGGATGTAGTAGAGGGGCTTGCTGCCCATGGTGACGAGGAATTCCAGGTATTCCTGCTTCAAATCGCCGCAGGAGAGGATAAAGTCGATCCCGCTCAGCCTGCCAGGCTGATAATAATCCCACAGATAGGGGCTTTCTTCATCGGCAACCAGCAGGATCTTCATTGCGGCGCTTCCTCCATTTTGGGCGGAATGCTGTCCCGGTAGATGCCGAGCAGGCGAACCAGCTTCTGCGATACGGGCATCAGGTCGTCAAAGGCGGGGATACTGCCTTCGATGGGTTCGCACAGCCAATCCATGCGCATGATCTCCTCGGCGGTAAATTTCTTTTCGCCGTCGGAAATCACCTTGCCGGTCTGATCCAGGATGGGGCAGAGGAAGGGGTCGATTTCGTCGCTGATGATGCCGTTTTTAAGGATGTTGGCCAATTGCTTGATCCCGGCAGGCAGCCTTTCGTCCATGTCCACCTTGACCACGCCCGTACTCAGCCCCCACCAATCGTTGATGGCGCGCTGGCTGTCGCGCATGGCGTCGATGCCGGCGTTCAGGATGGTCTGCACGGTTTTCTGGTAATACTTGCCCCAATTCCAGCGCGGGGAGGCGAGCGGAAGCAGCGTGCCGCCGCCCTGCACCTGATAGGTGCCAAGCGCCCAGGCCAGGAAGGGCTTTGCGCCGTCTTCGTCGCGGTTGGAAATGACGGATACATCTTCGTCCATCAGCTCCTGGACCGGATTCCCGGGCAGGCAGCTCCATTTGAGGATGATCTTGGCCCGCGGATTGGTCAGGCGCGCGCCCAAGGCAAAGGCGTTGATGGCGGCGGTCACGCCCATGATGGGGTAATTGGCCACGTAGCCGATGCGGTTGTTGGCCGCCATGGCCCCCGCGATCGCGCCGGTGACGAATTTGCTCTCGTACACGCGGCAGTAATAGCTGCGGACGCCCGCGTAGGGCATGGAAAGGGAGCAGTTATACACCAGGATATTCTTGTATTTCGCGGCGATGCGGCGGCAGGCGTCGATCAGGATGGGGGAGGTGGCGAACAGGACGTTCGCCCCCTGCTGGACGGCTTCCTCCATGGTTTCGTCCGGGTGCTCGCCGCACAGGTGAGCGCTGATCGGCACGGACGCGCCCATTTTTTCTTCCAGGTATTTCTGCCCCTGCTCATGCGCGGAGGCCCAGGCGCTCTTGTGCGGATCAAAATCATAAATGAAAGCGACGTTCACCTTGGGCGTACCCAGGATACGGCTTAGGAGCGAGGGGCCTTTTTCATTTTCCTGGGGCTCTGCGCTCACGGAAATCGGGCCGCCTTTGGCCAGGATGCGCATATCGGGCCACATGGAAGCAAGGCTTTCACGCAGCGTGTCCTCCGTCATTTTGCGCATCTCTGCAAACGAATGCACCTGCACGTACGCGAGCAGGCAATCGCCCGCGGTCAGGGGCAGCTTTTCCGTGTTCAATTGGTTGAACACGATGGAAAAGCGCCGATAGTCGCTATTGAATTCCCGCCGGTCATCCTCCGTCCATTCCTGTTCCGGGGCCAGGCCGAGCGCGGCCTGCAGGCGGGCGTAGCAGCCCAGCTGCGAGAACGTGGGCAAATAAGTCTTGCTCAGCTTATAAAACCGGATGAATTCATAGTAGATCTGCACGTCCTTTTCGTCCGTCTGCGCGGGGATCATGCGGGTCACAAGGCCGGGAATGCTGGGGGAATCGTAGCTTTTGAGCACGCTGACCCGCTTATGCCCTTCCTGCACGTAAAACTTGCCCATGTATTCCAGGCAGGCGATGGGGTCGGTGATGCCCTCCGCGCCAAGGTGCGCGTCGCACAGGGAGATCCACTTGCCGCCAAATTCGGAATCCGCTTCAAGCAAGGGCATAAAATTCCCCGCAAAGGCCATTTTGCGCCCGTCTGTCCAGGTGCCGACGATGCGATCCATGGGGATATCCACCAAGCCGATCTTTTCGACGCCGACGGTTTGCTTATCCGCCAAAATTTCCTCGAGTACGGCGGGATAGGGGGATTGGCCTTTCGCCACACAGGCGCTGTAATATTTTTTGCCCAGCTTTAACGCTGCGTTGTATTGTTCCATCGCTTCGACTCTGCTCATAAAACGATAACCTCCTGCGCCGGAAAAGATAACGGTTTTTTACTCCGGCGCGCGCTCATTATAATGGAAATTCCTTGTAATTGCAATGATCCTTCCAAACGAATTTATACCACAAAGCACATAGAAAAGCGCCGAAGTGTGATTTTTGGAAGAAACCCAAGGAATATGTGGGGAGAAAAAAGGAATTATGGGCGAACATGTTGTATATTACCCTGCATGGGAGGTGTCGGCCGTGACCATCCGGGAGGAACTGGAAGAAAGGGAAAGAGGGTATCTGTCTCCATTCGCCGTTTGCAGCGCGGACAGCAGGGGCCGCGAAAAGCCGATGGAGCCCTGTCCGCTGCGCACGGCGTTTCAGCGGGACAGAGACCGTATCCTGCATTGCAAAAGCTTTCGCCGCCTGAAATTCAAAACCCAGGTGTTTATCGCCCCGGAAGGGGACCATTACCGTACCCGGCTGACGCATACCCTCGAAGTATCCCAGGTGGCCCGGACGCTGGCGCGGTCGCTGAAGCTGAATGAAGATTTGGCCGAAGCCATCGCCCTCGGGCATGATTTGGGCCATACGCCCTTTGGCCACAGCGGCGAACGATCGCTGAACAGGCTGACGAACGGAGGCTTCCGCCACAATGAGCAAAGCCTGCGCGTGGTGGAGGTGCTCGAGGGCGGCGAAGGGCTGAACCTGACGTGGGAAGTGCGCGACGGCATCCTGAAGCATTCCGGCAAAGACAAGCCCCTGACGCTGGAAGGCGAATGCGTCGCCCGGGCGGACAGGATCGCCTATATCAACCACGACATCGACGACGCCATGCGCGCCGGCGTGCTGCGCGAATTTGAGCTGCCGCAGGATCTATTGCATATCCTGGGCGAAACGCACGGCCAGCGCATCAACACCATGATTTCCGATATCGTCCGGGAAAGCCAGGGCAAGCCCCACCTTAAAATGAGCGAGCCAGTCCAGCAGGCCAGCGACGAAATGCGCGCCTTCCTGTTTGAAAAAGTGTACCTGGACGCGTGGCGAAAGGACGAGGAAGAGCGGTGCGACCATGTGATCGTTTCCCTGTTTGAATACTATATGGAGCATCCGCACAAAATGCCCCTGGAATATGTGCAGATCGCGTTCCGGGACGGCACAGAACGCGCGGTGACGGATTATCTTGCCTGCATGACGGACCGCTACGCCCTGCGCACGTACCAGGATCTGTTCGTTCCCACGTCCTTCCCGGTGCTGTAAATGCGCGCATCCCTGCCCATATTTGGAAATTTCCGGCGTTTTTATGCGAAAATTCTCGCATATTGCAGGAAAAATGTCATTTATCGCGAATTGACTTCTTGCGGCACACGAAAAGGAGGGAGCATGGTTGGCAGGGCGGATCCCATCGGCGTGGTTTGATGAACTGTATGCCCGGGCGGACATCGTGTCCGTGGTGTCCAGCTATGTGCCTCTTCGCAAGGATGGCCGCAGGTATTGGGGGCTGTGCCCCTTTCATAACGAAAAGACCCCTTCCTTTTCCGTCAGCGCGGATCTGAACCTGTATTACTGCTTTGGCTGCAAGGCCGGCGGCAACGTGGTGCAGTTCGTGATGGAAATGGAGCGGGTTTCATACGTGGAGGCGGCCAAGCTGCTGGCGGACCGCATCCACCTTCCGCTGCCCGAGATCCAGGAGGACCCGGATTACGAAAAACGCAGGTCGCAGCGGGAACGCCTGCTGAACGCGAATCGCGAAGCCGCCAGGTTTTACCATGACCGCCTGTGGACGCCCGAAGGAAAGGCGGTGCTCGATTATCTGCACCGGCGCGGGCTGGACGACGGCATCATCCGCAGGTTCGGCCTGGGCGCGTCCGGCGAAAAATGGGACGACTTGACCTCTTTCCTTCAGGAAAAAGGCTATACCCAGGAAGAGCTTGGGCTTGCCGGCCTTTCGGTGGTGAAGCCTGACAGCGCGTTTGACATGTTCCGCGCGCGGGCGATGTTCCCCATCGTGGACCAGTACGGGAATGTTTTGGGGTTCGGCGGCCGCGCCATGGGCGACGCCAAGCCCAAATACCTGAACACTTCCGATACGCCGGTCTTCAATAAGCGAAAAGGCGTGTATGCGATCAACCTGCTGCGGAAGGTACGCGATCTCAAGCGCGTCCTTCTGGTGGAAGGATACATGGACGT
This sequence comes from Clostridia bacterium, assembly GCA_017541205.1. Taxonomy (GTDB): domain Bacteria; phylum Bacillota; class Clostridia; order Christensenellales; family Aristaeellaceae; genus RUG563. The sequence continues at coordinate 4,965 of JAFXZO010000016.1, forward strand.
GGTCGCCATTTCACAGGCAGGCGTGATGGGGGCCGTCGCGACGCTCGGGACCTCGCTGACCAACGAACAGGCGCGGCTGCTGAAACGCTATGCCCCGGAGGTGCATCTCGCCTACGACGGCGACGAGGCCGGGCAGCACGCCATCGAACGCGGGCTGGACATCTTTCAAGCGGAGGGCGTTCCGGCGAAGGTGCTCTATTTTCCGGACGGGCTGGATCCGGACGAATTCATCCGCCAGCGCGGGCTGGACGCGTTCCTTGCCATCAAGCCCATGAGCCCGACGGCGTTTCGGATGCAGCGGCTTCGCCGGAAAAACGATCTGGAAACGCAGGAAGGCCGTACGGAATACGCGAAGGGCTGCGCGGCGCTGCTCAAAAAGGTGGCCGATCCCGTTGATCTGGAAAACTACCTGGAATTGCTTTCCGTGCAGACGGGGTTTTCCCGCGACGTGCTGATCGCGCAGATCGGCCAAAGCGCCAAACAGCAAGAAAACGCGCATAATCCGACGCCGCAGCGGGAAACAATATCGGCAAAGCGGGCGCGCGAAGCCGAAGGCTATCGGACGGAACAGACGCTGCTCTCCCTCCTTGCGACGGGAAAGCTGCCCCAGGGCATGGTGCGCGCGGAGGATTTCAGCGGCGAAACGTTCCGCAGGATCGCGCAAAGGCTCCTTCAGGGCGATACGCCGCCGGCCATCGTTTCAGACCTGGACGAAAGCGAAGCCTTGCGCCAGGCGGCGGCAGAAGCGTTTTCGCTGCTGACGGAAACGGAAAAAGAAAACGCCGCGTCCATCGCGGCGGATTGCCTGCGCAATATTCGTATCCTGCGCCTGCAGCAGGAAATTCAAAAAATAACCGACCTGATGAAGAGCGCCGAAACGCCGGAAATGAGGACGGAAGCGCTCAGGGAGGTTTCATCACTTTCCAAAGAATTGGCTCAGTTAAAGCAGCAGGGACGCTGATGGGAAGAGAGGAGTGGAGCCATGAGCACGCAGCCGGACGCAAAACAGGCAAAGCTGAATGAACTGTACGAATTGGGCAAATCCAAGGGTGTATTGACTTACGACGAAATCATCAACAAGCTTTCTTCCTATGAGATCGATCCCGAGCAGTTTGACAATATCCTGGAAACCTTCGAGGCAATGGGCGTTGCCGTGATGCGCGACGCGGAGACCGAAGCGCCGCAGCCCGAGCCCCTGCCGGAAGACCTGGATCTGAGCATGCCCGAGGGCATCAGCATCGATGACCCGGTCCGCATGTACCTAAAAGAGATCGGCCGCGTGCCGCTGCTCACCGCCGAGGAAGAAATCGAAATCGCCCAGCGGATGGAGCAGGGCGACGAGGAAGCCAAGAAAAAGCTGGCGGAAGCGAATCTGCGTCTGGTGGTTTCCATCGCCAAGCGCTATGTCGGCCGCGGCATGCTGTTCCTGGACCTGATCCAGGAAGGCAACTTGGGCCTCATCAAAGCCGTTGAAAAATTCGATTATCGCAAAGGCTATAAGTTTTCCACCTACGCCACCTGGTGGATCCGCCAGGCGATCACCCGCGCCATCGCCGATCAGGCGCGCACCATCCGCATTCCCGTGCACATGGTGGAAACTATCAATAAGCTGATCCGGGTCTCCCGCCAGCTTCTGCAGGAATACGGCCGCGAGCCCACGCCGGATGAAATCGCCAAAGCCATGGGCATCAGCGAATCCAAGGTCCGGGAGATCATCAAGATCGCGCAGGAGCCCGTTTCGCTGGAAACCCCGATCGGCGAAGAGGAAGACAGCCATTTGGGCGATTTCCTGGAGGATGAGACCGCTTTGGCACCTGCGGAAGCCGCGTCCCACGCTTTGATGAAGGAACAGCTCTGGGATGTGCTGGAGACGTTGACTCCGCGCGAAGAAAAGGTGCTTCGCCTGCGTTTTGGCCTGGATGACGGGCACCAGCGCACGCTGGAGGAAGTGGGCAAGGAATTCCAGGTAACGCGCGAAAGGATCCGCCAGATCGAGGCCAAGGCGCTGCGCAAGCTCCGCCATCCGAGCCGCAGCAAAAAACTGAAGGATTATTTGGACTGATATGCGCTCGCCTTCGCTGGATGACCGTTTGGCCCGAGCCGCAGCGCTCTTTCCCGCCTGTGCATACGGCGCCGATATCGGCGCGGATCACGGGCGGTTATCTTGTTATCTGCTGGAAAAAGGCGTCTGCCAGCGAATGTGCGTGGCGGATATCAGCGAAAGCAGCCTGAAAAAGGCGGAAAACCTGCTCGAGCGCCACGGCCTGATGGAACGCGCGGACATAGCCGTGGGAGACGGCCTCAAAGCGCTGCCCCGGCCGGCGGAAGCGATCGCCGTGCTCGGCATGGGCGGGCGAACCCTATCCGGGATCCTGACGGATGGGCGGGACAGGCTCCGCGGCGCGCGGCTGATCCTCTCCGCGCATACGGAGATCGCAATGGTGAGGGAAACCGTCATGCGGCTTGATTACCGCATCGAGGAAGAACAGATCGCTTTTGCGGCGGGACGGTCTTATGTGGTCTTCCGTGCCGCGCCGGGTATTGAGGCGCTTACGGAAAGGCAATTGCTGCTTGGCCCGCGCCTTACGGAAACGTATCAAGAAAACTATCTGCACTATTTGGCCAAGCGGATCAAGCATGCCCTGCCCATGCAGACGGAGCAGGGGAAACGCGAATTGCAGTGGCTCAAGGAGGAAGAAGAACGTGTGCGCAACAGTACGGATGATTGAAGAAATGCTTTTTGACATCGCGCCCGCGGAAACCGCGGAAAGCTACGACAACGTTGGGGCGATCGTGGGAAGGCGGGATGCCAAGGTCACGAAGATCCTCTTGGCGCTGGACTGCACGCTGGAGGTGGTCCGGGAAGCCGTCGAAAAAGAAGCGGAACTGATCGTGACCCATCATCCCCTTTTGTTCCATGCGCGGAAAAACCTGTTGGAGGAGGATCCGGAAGGGCAGATCCTGTGCGAGCTTGTCCGGCATCATATCAGCCTGATCGCCGCGCACACCAACCTGGATCAGACCGAATGGAGCGGAAGCGCGAGCTGCGCAAAGCTGCTGAACCTTCAAAACATCCGCAAGGAAAGCGCCTATCTGTTCCTGGGCGAGCTGCCTGCGCCGATGGCAGCCGCGGAATTGGAAAAAGCGATTTCCGGCGCGATCCGCTTCCCGACCCGCCGCTATGGCAGCGAGAGCGCGATGGTCAAGACCCTTGCGATCGCCGGCGGCGCGGATGACGGAGATTGGCCGGAAGCGCAGGCGCTTGGCGCGCAGGCGCTGCTGACCGGCGAAGTGCGCCATCATAACGCCCTCGCCGCCGCGATGAGCGGGTTTGTGCTTTTTGACGGCGGACACTGGGGCACGGAAGTCCCTTTGGTGCCCGTGCTGGCGGAGTATTTACAAAACCGATTGAATGATGTACAATATAAGGTACGGGTTTACCCGTCCCTGTACGCGCCCTTTGGCAGCGTCTAATATAAAGGAGGGCACAGAGAATGGATCAGTTGCATCTTTTGTGGGAGTATCAGAAGGCCGACGTGGAGGTAGACAAAATGGAAGCCTCCATCAAACGCTCTCCTGTCCGGCAGAAATTGATAAAGTACCGCGATTATTACGCCGATCAGCAGAACGCCATGAAGCGCATCGAAAGCGAAGTGGCCGCCATGCAGGACCGCCTGGAGGCGCTTAAGGACGCCATCAAAATGACCGATGAACAATTGCGTTCCCTCCACAACAAAATGGAGAGCGATCCGCCCCAGTCCAGCCAGGATGTGCAGCAGTTCCTGAACGATGCCAAGCGGTTCCAGAACAACCTGAACGCCTATGAGCAGGAAATCAAACGCATCCGCAAGGACGCCGCCGACCGCGAACGCCAGCAGCACGACGTGCGCGTGCGCGCCGCCAAGGCCAAGGGCGAATTTGATAAGCTCAAGGAAATCTATGACGAGGAGAAAAAGGACAAGGATCAGGAACTGGAGGCGCTCCGCGCTGCCGCAAAGGAAAAGGCCGTGGGGATCGAGCCGGAATATATGGAGCGCTACCGCGACATCAAAAAGCACAGCGTTCCGCCGCTTGCCGCGCTGTATGGCGATCAATGCGGCGGGTGCAATATGTCGCTGCCTTCCTCGGTTTCCCGCAAGGTGAAGGCGGGCGGCCTGGTGGAATGCGAAACCTGCGGCCGGCTGCTGATTATCGTTTGATTTTTTCCTGTTCGTTTTTTCCGCCGAGCGCTTTGCCCGGCGGTTTTTTTGCTGTATGCCGCTTTTTCCGCTTTACTTACACGCTTTAATGTGTTAAAATATCAGCAATGAACGAGTGCAGTGAAAAAGGGGTGGAGCCGGGATGGCAAGAAGCGGAAAAAAGCAAAGGAGCATGGCGCTCTATGAGGCGATCTTGAACCTCAAAGACCTGGACGAGTGCTGCAAATTCTTTGATGATCTTTGCACCTCCAACGAGCTGCGCAGCATGGAGCAGCGCTTCGATGTTGCCACCTATCTTTTGCAGGATAACGTCTACCTGGAGATCCTCGAAAAAACAGGCGCGAGCAGCGCCACCATCAGCCGCGTGCGGCGGAACATCCTGGATAACGAGTACGGCGGCACGATGCGAAGGGTGATCCTGCGCCAAGGCCTGGCCAAGAAAGAAGAAAGCGGCGAATAGCTTTCCTGCGATTTATCAGCTTCCCTATGAAATCCCGCACCGATTTTCATTAAATGTCTTGACAAGCGGGCGGGAATAGGGTATCATACTTTAGCGGATAAAAGCAGTAAAGTGCGGAAAGGACGAAGAACACTCATGCCAATTACCGATCTGCTGGAAAGAAACAGCAAGCTCTACGGCGATGAAGTCGCCCTGGTGGAGATCAATCCTGAAGTTACCGAAGCGCCCAAAGTGACCTGGAGGGAATATGAGCTGATCCAGCCTTCCTCCTCCGCGCCTTATCGGCGCAGCATCACCTGGGGCGTATTTGATGAAAAGGCCAACCGGGTGGCGAACCTGCTTTTGTCCCGCGGCATCCGCAAGGGACAGAAGGTGGCGATCCTGCTGATGAACTGCCTGGAATGGCTGCCGATCTATTTCGGCGTGCTCAAATCCGGCGCGGTGGCGGTTCCGCTCAATTTCCGCTATACCGCCGAAGAAATCGATTATTGCCTGAAGCTGGCGGATGCCGATGTGATCTTTTTCGGGCCGGAGTTTATCGGCCGGGTCGAAGAAATCGTGCCCAAGATCAGCAGCGGCATGGTGCTGTATTTTGTAGGAGATTCCTGCCCTTCCTTCGCGGAAAGCTATATTGAGGCGGTCGCGAACTGCGCTTCCAGCGCGCCCAAGATCCTGATCGAGGATTCGGACGACGCCGCGATTTACTATTCCTCCGGCACCACCGGCTTTCCCAAGGCGATCCTGCTGGACCACACGGCGCTTTTGCAGTCCGCCCGGATGGAAGCCACGCACCACGAGACCACCCATAACGACGTATTCCTGTGCATCCCGCCGCTGTATCATACCGGCGCGAAAATGCATTGGTTCGGCTCCCTTTATACCGGCAGCCGCGCGGTGCTTCTCAAGGGCAATAAACCCAAGGCCATCCTGAACGCCGTCTCCTGGGAGGAATGCACCATCGTATGGCTGCTCGTGCCCTGGTGCCAGGATATACTGGCCGCCATTGAGCGCGGCGACGTGCGCCTTACGGATTACAAGCTGGATCAATGGCGCTTGATGCACATTGGCGCGCAGCCTGTGCCGCCGTCCCTGATCCGCCATTGGCTGCAGTATTTCCCCAACCATAAATACGATACGAACTATGGCCTGTCCGAATCCACCGGCCCGGGCTGCGTGCATCTGGGCATGGAAAACGTGAACAAGGTCGGCGCGATCGGCGTGCCGGGCTTCGGCTGGAAATGCAAGATCGTGGATGAAGAGGGCAATAGCGTAAAGCAGGGCGAAGTGGGCGAATTGTGCGTGAAGGGCCCCGGCGTCATGAAGTGCTATTACCACGATCCCAAGGCGACGGCCGATGTATTGAAGGACGGCTGGCTGTATACCGGCGATATGGCCAAGCAGGATGAGGACGGCTTCATCTTCCTGGTGGACCGCAAAAAGGACGTCATCATCAGCGGCGGCGAAAACCTCTATCCCGTGCAGATCGAGGATTTCCTGGCTTCCTGCCCCAAGATCCACGACGTGGCCGTGATCGGTCTGCCCGATCCCCGGCTTGGCGAAATCGCCGCCGCGATCATCCAGGTCAAGGAAGGCATGGAATGCACGGAAGAAGAAATCGAACGCTTCTGCCTGGATCTGCCGCGGTATAAGCGCCCGCGGAAAATCATTTTCGCGAATGTGCCCCGCAACCCGACCGGCAAAATCGAAAAGCCCAAGCTGCGCGAAAAATATTGCGGCGTGCGCCTGGTGGAAGCCCAAAACCTGGGCTGAGCTCAGCCTTTCTTCACGGCCTGATGGACGCAATGTTCATCAGGCCGTGAAGCGTTTATCGAAAAGCTCCGAGAGGGGGAGGAGACGCAGTGGACGCGGCGCAAAAGAAGGATCGGTTCAGCAGCGAAAACCTGATCGGGAATTATTTTCATCTGTCCCTGCCGGTGGTGCTCGGCTCCATTGTTACCATCGTTTATAATCTGGTGGACACGTATTTTATTGCGCAGACCGGCAACGCCCTGCTGGTTGCCGGCGTGTCCCTTTGCGCGCCGATTTTCATGATCCTGATGGCGCTGGGCAATATCTTCGGCCAGGGCGGCAGCTCGCTGCTTTCGCGGCTGCTTGGCCAGAAGCGCACGCGGGAGGCGGGCAGGGTCAGCGCGTTCTGTTTTTGGATCGCGCTCGCGGTTGGCGCCGCGGTCGGCGGGCTGCTATTGTCTTTTTGCGATCCGTTTTTGCGTCTGCTTGGCGCGAGCGACGATACCGCGCCTTACGCCCGGGAATACGGAGAAGTGCTCATGCTTGGCGCCCCCTTGATCGTGGTCAATTTTATCCACATGAATCTTCTGCGCTGCGAAGGCATGCCCGGCTTATCCATGGTTGGAACGCTGATCGGCGCGGTGGTCAATATGATCCTCGATCCCCTGCTGATTCCCTGCATGGGGGCTGCCGGCGCGGCGATCGCGACGGTCATCGGCTACGCGTGCAGCACGGTGTTCCTGCTGGTGATCGTCCTTCGCAAAAGCGCCGTGCTTTCCGTCCGTCCGGTTTTCAGGCTGGAATCCTCCTTTATCCGGGATATCCTTTCTATCGGTGTGACCGCGGCGATCACCAACATCGCGACAAGCCTGTGCACGATCCTGATGAATCAAAAGCTTCTGGTCTATGGAGACCATAAGATCGCGGCAATGGGCATCGTGCTCAAGGTGACCATGATCGTGCAGATGATCCTGGTCGGCTTTTCCTTTGGCGGCGTTCCGCTGTTTGGCTTCTTATCCGGCGCGGGGGAACGCGAAAAGATCAGGAAGCTGCTGCGCTTTTGCCTGCTGTTCCTCATTTCCCTGTCTCTGGCGATGACGGCCCTCGTCTTTTTCCTGGCGGAGCCGCTGCTTCATCTGATGACCCCGGATGCTGAATTGGCGGCGCTCGGCGTGCCCATGCTGCGCTGGCAGGTGTCCGGCAGCGTGTTCGCGGGCATCGTTATGCTGCTGAACTGCTTATGCCAGGCTACGGGCAAGGCGCTTCCGGCGCTTGCCCTGTCCCTGAGCCGCCAGGGGGTCGTGTTTGCCGCCGTGCTGCTTGCGGCGTCGCAGCTGTTTGGATACACGGGTATCCTTGCCTCCCAATGCGCAGCCGATGCGATCAGCGCCTTGCTTGCTATCCCGATCACGCGGCGGAGCAGCATGACGAAAAGGCGCTGAGCCCAACGGGATGATCCGGTGGCTTTGCGTGAGGAAACCTCCAAATTTGCGATTTTTATGTTTTTCCCTATTGACACAGACATATATCAATGCTATAATATCTAACGTTGCGAGGAAACCGCCCGGTTTCCAAGCAACGATGGCGCATCTGGGTGTAGCGCAGCTTGGTAGCGTGCTTGAATGGGGTTCAAGAGGCCGAGAGTTCAAATCTCTCCACCCAGACCACGGGAAGCCTTGTAAATCAAGGCTTTCTTTCTTTTTATGCCACAATTATGCCACAACGCTCACAAAGAGGCGATGAAGGATTCCATCTTGGAAACGCTGTCTTGTTGCATAGTCATGCTAACTTCCGCATAAACATCCATCGTGAATGCTACGGTTGCATGGCCGAGATTGTTGGAGATCGTTTTGTAGTCCACGCCGTTCTGGATTGCCAAGGTCGCATAAGTATGCCGGAGATCATGAAGACGAACCTCTGGCAGCCCCATCTTTTTCATAATGGCTTTGAACCTGTTGAACACCGTTCGCGTTGCCAGGTGGTGGCCGAACTCGTTGGTGAAGACAAAATTTTCTTCATTATGGTAAAGCGTTCCGTGATGAAGCTTCCATTCAGCCTGCCGGGTTTTTACCTTCTTCAAAGCGCGGACGACGCTGGGCGGGATAGAGAACGAGCGTTCCTGCTTATTCTTCAGCGTAGTGAAGGTGTAGGTTTTACTCTTTCCGCGAAGCGCTTTGAACTGGCGGTACAGATGGATTGTACCTTTGTCCAAATCCACACAGTCCCAAGTCAGGCCAATAAGTTCGGACTCCCTCATGCCGGTGAACATCGCCACATAGTAGAATTCCTCAAAAGGATGCCCGTTGATGAGATGAAGAAACTCAGGTACTTCGTTATCCATCAGCGGGCGCATTTTCTTTTTCGGCTCTTCATAAGCAGGAATCTCCACGTCGGCAAATGGATTTGCCTTGATCAATCCGTCTTTCTGTGCTTTGGTCAATGACTTGTTTACAACGAGATAGATGTTTTTCAAGGACTTTTCAGAGAGCCCCTTTACCTCCTTGCACCTTGTCATGAACTTCTGCCCCGTTTTACAAGTCAGATCCTGAAGGCGGATATGACCAAGTTCCGGCTTGATGTGGAGGCGGATGTCCTGTTCGTAGCGGGTGCGGGTGGAAGCTTTCGCTTTGACGGTGTAACATTCGTACCAAGTATCCATCCATGCCCCCACGGTCGTTTCGTTTTCGTCAATGTAGGTGTCATTGTATACATCGTTTTGAAGCGCTTCCAGTTTTTCCTTTACCTCGCCCCTCGTTCTCCCGTAGACATATTTCCTCTTTCCGTTGATCAAAAGGCTTGCTTCCCAGGAACGCTCTGAACGTCTTCTGATGTTGCCGTCGCCGTTATATCTTTTCTTTTCCATAGCTTAACCCTCCGTTTGTTCGTTGAGCCAACGGGTGAGGGCCTGAACGCTGACAACGATTCTGTGCCCGATACGAATGGCCGGGTAGAAATCTTTGCGCTGTGCCAGACTGTACGCCGTGGCTCTTGACACATTCAATTGATGCGCCAATTCTTCGACGGTTATGGTTAGCTTGGTTTGTCCGGGGAGTATGCTGCTGTCAAGGTGCGTGGCGGGAGCATCCCCGCCTGTTCCATTATAAGCTACAAACATATGTTCTGTCAAATTCTTTTTCCTCCTATAGAAATGCAGGGAGTCTCTTCGTTGTGAAGGGGCTCCCCTTATTTTTTTGAGCTACGCCAGAGCTCTTTACAGAGTGGGTAGGATTTGGTATACTGTTAGCGCTGTTTGTTGGTAATGGTATTTGTGATCGCTTTTGCGATTGGATTCCCTGTTGAAATGGTCACGCTCTTCTATACATTAGTCCAGTGTCTAATCGGATTACTCGGCCTAATGAACAAATAGGAGGGATGCTCTATGACGAACAGCTTATTGGTGGTATGCGGCACGCACGGGGCGGTCCAAGAGGCTGTGGGATCTGACAAATACATTATCAAGTGCCGAGTAGGTTCAAACCCTGCCCGCTCCATTTGAGCCCGAAAGGGCTCGTTTCATTTTGCCAAGCGTTTCAGGCTCTTTTTAGGGCGATTGTGCCTCGAAGAGGGCTGTACAGAATAAAACTTCGATATTTTGACAGTTTCCCAATCACGCATAGTCCGTTAGAGCCATGGACTATTGGACTCACCTCATGTAGCTGACAGCATTTCAACTTCTCCACTCATGAGGGATGGTCGATACTTTTATCCCGCATCATCCACTCTGCGGTCAATCTCTTCCTCAAGCCTTTGTTGTTCCTGTAAATCTCTTTTCTTTGGCAATGCTACCCGTTTAAGGATTTTACATGAGTTGCAGTTCTGACGATTATGACACCACCAACATCCATCGGAGTCCAACCAGTACCAATGTGGCATCGAAGGACGTGGTTTACGTTTTGCCTTCGCCATTTTTATCACCTGCCCGAAAACAATGAAAGTCCTCACATTCTCCACAGGCTTCCGCGATACGCTGATGTTCCGCGTCAGAGTGCAGAGCGCAGCCAATGGGGCCGCCTTCGATTATTTTTCCATCTTCTTCCCATGTTTCAGGAATCTCATAGATACAAAAGTCACAGCACGGTACGCAGCCTTCTCCACACAAAATCATTTCAGATACTCCAATCGCTGCAATATATCCTTTGGGATGTTGTCTTGCCAGATAAAAGAATTTTTCAAAATATATTCGTTATAGCTGGCGGCGGTTTTGTTTGCCCGCATCTTGGCTTGGTTTGCCCAGGAGACTTGTTCCTCACTGTCGGAATTCTTGTACTGCTCCCATGCCAGTTTATCCGCTGTGTAGCTGGAGATCATTGCGCGGCAGGAATCTTCCACTTGTTTGATTGTGTTGTAGTTTGTAGTATCGTCGATCTTTCGAACCTGAAAGAAGAAGCTGTTCAGGGCCCCTGATAATCCCAGAATAACGGCTGCTAAAAAGATACAGATACCAACTACAGCAAATGAAACCAATATAGGATGTTTTATCATTTACTCTCTGCCTCATAACAAACAACGGGATTGCTCACTTCGAAAGGTATATCGCTGTAGAGATAGGTTCCCGTCCATTCGATATATCGTCCGTCCGGCGTAAAGAAGAAGATTCCAGAATCATTTTCACCATAGGAGCCGTCCACATCAGCCATTTCCGTGGTGATCGTCGTATAACCGCCAGAACTTGTGCCTGTAGCTTTATCAACATTGGATGGCGTGAGGAAACTGTTTAAGCTGGACACTTTTCCGTCAACGATAAAGCGGCCTACAACAGTAGTTCCAGAAAATAGTACGATGTAGCCTAATGGTTTTTCTACTTCGCAAATAAGCATATTTGCTTTCTCCCGCTGACCGTTTACCCAGTATGCTCTGCGGATCAAGTTGTACCTTTCAAGAGAATAATTGATATCCGTGGGTGTGGCTTGGTGAGACGCCAAAGTATCTGCGACAGCTTTCTGTGCCTGAGTGTCTGCTTGCGTACCGCTTACGGGTGTAGGCGTGGTATCAAGGAACGAACATCCGGTCATAACGACACAGAGAACACCGAGCAAACATACTGCGATAATAAATTTACTTTTCTTCATGATGTACCTCCATACAGGTTTGATAAATGCGGTGGAGCCTTTCTTTTTGCAAGGCATAATTAGCGGAGAATGAGAGGTAGTTGGCAAAACAGTTATCAATGAAATCTTTGATTGCCGGATGCATGACATAGATTTTGCGCTTTTCTTTCCACCAATCGAACTCAGCCTGACGGGAATAGTTTTCGCCCATATACGCCTTACCTGCCGCCAGGAAATCACAGAACATTTCGACGGCGTACTTTTCAGGCATCAGTTTGGGGATCATGCCGTGATCGAAATCGTCCACCCAGTATTCCCAGTGGTGGCGATTCCTGCCACGGTGGTGGAACCATGCCAAAGAATATCCTTTATCTTTTTTACAGGCGATTATGGGTGATGAGGTTCCCTGAAAATACTTGACGGATTCCCAGAACTCAATTGGAGAATATTTGGACAGATCATGCGTCAGCCCTTGCTTATACAGTCCAGCCATAAAGCAGTAGTGGCGTACCCAGCGGCGGTGAGTCATGACCTTGCTGAGATGGGCGAATATGTTATGAATATTCATGGGAATAATCTCACCAATCCCAGAACGAGCCATGCGCCAGCCAAGAAACCGCACATTGCTGCGCGGCCAGCTTTTTTCTGTTTCGCGCTGATATAGGCGCTGATGGCCTCTACCACGGCCACCGCAAAATATAAAGCAATCATCCACGGACTTGTCATTCTTGTTTGTTTCCTTTCTTCACGTTCTTCATTCTCTCAGCCAATGCTACCTTCTGTTCATCGGTAAGCTGGCGTTTCACGGGAGGCCGGATCTTGATCCAGTTTTGTGGAACAGAAATCATTAGGCCATACTGGTTATCCAGTTCGAGCTTTGCTTCCTCATGGTCGGCAAGTTTGTAAAGCTTCTTTACAGTGGATGGAATACATGAATACACGGATGCGCGTTTTGTCAGCGGATCAATGACTATCGCGGTTTCCTGTTCGATCTACGGAATACTTACTTTGTTCATCACGTTAATTGTCCTCTTCCTCCTTCACTGATAATGGGGCCACTGGATGGCGAGTTTTGCAGTCTTTTTACAGTAAATAACTGTAAAAGAAAAGGGTGCCCCACCCAGGGCGATAAGTTGTTCACCCTGGAATGGGGCGGTTGAAAATACGGTTATTCCTTGTAAACGACAAACATATAGATGGGATTCCCGGAACTGAAGTATCTGAGGACCAACGTATCGAACGAGAAGTATACGAAGGTTTCTGACAGCGGTTCATCCAATTCGGCGTGAACGATGTAGTCTGTGTCCGTAATCATAATGTCGATGATTTTTCTGGCGTCACGGTCATTAGGAGCATGGAGATATGAGTGGACAGTTTCATCACGGTAGACCGTATCCCATCCCAACTTAACCGGTATCACGTCTACATGCAGCGCTCCACCGTCAAGATCGACACTGATTTCGGGCGTGTAGTCAAATGAATACCGTGTTCCCGTATAAATCTCTTCGGCGATAGACGCAAAAGGCATGGCAATTACCAGGAGTACCATAGTCTAAGCAAGCAGTTTCTTCATTGTTTTCACAATTCCTTTCTTATTTGTCGATGTGCGTAAGCTGTTCCGTTAATAACATATTCCAGCTTCGCGGGAAAATAATTCAGGCGCTCAACACTGACACAGGCGGAATGCTCAGTGTGGTCCTGATAATCAGGGCATCCATGAACATGACCATAGATGTAAAAATATGGCGTAGCTTCATTGAAATAGGTGGGAGGTTCGTGCATCATCACAATGTATTCATTGTAGACGATAGGCCACGGTGACACAATTTCAAATCCGATTTCCTGCCAAGTTTTTACAGAACGGTCTCTGTCGTGGTTACCCATGATTAACACTTTATGGCCGTTCAACTGCCCGACAAGCTCTTTCGCTTTGGCAATCGAACAGAAGCCTACGTCGCCCAGAACAAATACGGTATCTTCTGGCTTGACTACCGCGTTCCAATTTGCGATGAGCCCTTGGTTCATGGCTTCGCGGTCAGGCCACGGGCGATTTTCGTAGGCGATGATATTTTTATGGTTGAAGTGCAAATCTGCGCAAATATAAGTATCGGGCATATTGCCTCCTTTTGGAAAATATGGTATGATATATGTAAGCCATCGGACGAGCGGCAGGACTGTTGACATAGATATGTTTTCTTTAGGATGGAGGTGACTGCAATGATGACACTCGCAATTCTCCAAACCGTTATCAATGCAGCAACCCTCGTGGTGTCCATCATCATGTAGGTTGTCATGCTGAGGAATAAATAATTCCTCACAAGCTTCCTATTCCTGCGGATCACAATGTCACAATCACAAACCACGAAACAGGCCGTGTAGTTATTTTCCAGTCGGCTATACGGTATAGCCCCGTCCGATGGTGGTTAATTATTTATAAGACGCTCTGCGTTTCTTTTCGTGCTCAATGAACATATTCAAGGTATAGTCTTCGCTCGGAACAAAACGACCGCCCTCTGATTCTGTTAGCATATATTTGACAAAATGCTCGAATTCGTCAGGACAAAGCAAACTGTACAAGATGGAAAAATCACTGTCCTGATTAGAAGCATATATATCAAGAACAAAGCGCATTGCGGGATAATCGTAATAATCAAATGAGTCCTTGTTATCCCACCACAAATCGAGGAAGGAGTCATAATGTGTTGCAATGGTATTTTTGAACCACCGGAATTTATCCAACTCCTTTGAAAGCCCATCGGTAAAATCAAGCCCACATACAAAAATGTATTGCTTGACGGGCGGATAGACTCGTTCCTCTTTTGCGATCTTATAAATCTCAAGAAGAGAATGAAGGTCGTTTACGATGTTTTCATCTGTACTCCGGTGAACAAAGATATTGCCATCTTCACACTCAGCTTTCAAATTTGAAATAATGACAGCGGCGCTTCCTTCCTACGACAAAGGAACGAAAATATGGATTACACAACACGCTGGCATCTGCTCACCTCTTAAAGATGAGATCTTTACCATCTTCCATACGCACAACAACGGCATGAGGATATTTGGATTCAAGGCCCATTCCTTTGGCATTATACTTGAATTGAATTACGCTGCCAACCGCGATATGGAATGCTTCACACTCCAGAGCCTTTTCCTCGTCCGCATAATTGGTGCCGCATACTTCACATTGATATAGATTGATCTCTTTCATTTTCCGTCTCTCCTGTTCCAGTTCGATATAGCCATTCGTTCATCATCCCAAATGGCTGTTTGCAAGCCGCATACGGGACACCTGATGACCGCCCCCATGCTGTTTTCGCGGAGATCTGGTTCCTCATGACCACAGCACGGGCAAGGCTTTGGTTTTCGCTTGTATGGGTAAAAATCACATTTTGTTTCGTCACCGCCGCAGGAACATATCTCCTGTTCTTTTGTTCCACGGCAGCGGCACTCTTTCCGATACAGCGGCTGGTTGCTTTGTGTATAAGCGGATATGAGATATTGCTCATCGTAGCATGAACATTTAGGCGTTTCCTGTGTTGCCACGGCCCAAGTCCCCCGTTTTCCAGCTTTCATCTTTCAGGCAGTCTGTGACGCAATAGCTGCTCCGCACCGCCTTAGAAGCATTGGACACAGAAGTATAGATGCTCTGTGCACCAAAGCTGCTATGAGACGCAGACATCGTATGGACTCCGCCGATGCCAATGGATTCAGCTTCTTGATAAGCGTCGATACCCGCGCCTAAGAACAGGAACTGCCAGGAATACTTCGTTTGCTGATGTTCGATCATTTCCTTGACCTTGGCACGGGTAAATTCCTTGCTGTCGTTTTCGTAACCGTCCGTAGTGATCACGAAGATCACATGGGCGGGACGTTCTTCTTCCGGTGTGCTTGACAGGCGCTGACCGACACTGTTGATCGTTTTGCCGATGGCGTCCATCAGAGCAGTCATTCCTAACGGGCTGTATTCACGCCGCGTCAGGGGCGGAACATCCTGAATGTTCACATGATCGTGCAGGACGATATAGCGGTCATCAAACAGCACGGTGGTCATGTAGGCTTCGCCGGGTTCCTTCTTCTGTTCTTCAACGTATGAATTGAACCCGCCAATCGTGTCGTTAGCCAGGCTTTGCATAGATCCGCTTTCGTCCAGGATAAAAACAATTTCTGTTAGATTATCTTTCATTCACTTTCTCCTTTTTTAATATATGAACTCCACTGAGTGGCCATTGCTTGAGCGATCCCCGGAA
>JAFXZO010000017.1 GCA_017541205.1 Clostridia bacterium
CCACGCCCACGCCGCCGCCCACGCCCACGCCCACGCCCGAGATCACGCCTTTCCCGACGATCCTCAACGGCGACAGCGCGGACGCGGTGAACGACGTGCAGTATGCCCTCCAAAAACGCAATTATTTTAACGGGCTGGGCGAAATGAAGCCCGGCTGCTATGATGATACAACGGAGGAAGCCGTCCGCCGCTTCTGCAGCCAGGTCCAGCGGCAATATAAGCCCGAAGAAGGATTGACCGTCTACCTTTACGAGCTGATCATGAAAGACGACGTGCCCGAATACGTTACGCCTTCGCCCACGCCCTTGGATCACATATATATCTATGAAACGAGCGAGGACGTGCGCAAAGCGCAGGAAAGGCTCAAAAAGCTGGGCTATTTCCGCGACGGAGAGCCCAAAGAATGGGGCTATTACGACGCCGACGTGACCACCGACGCCGTGCGAAAATTCTGCGACGTCAACGACCTGGTCCCCGACGAGCATGGCATGGACAAAACCATCATCGACTGCCTGTTCGGCAACGACGCCAAAGAAAATCCGCCCGAAGCGCACACCCTGCGCCGCGGCGAGAGGGACGATACCGTAAAGGAACTGCAGGAACGGCTGGAGGAAAAAGGATATTACAGCGTCCATGGCCGCCAGAGAACCGGAAAAGTGGACGACGATATGCTGGATGCCGTGGCGGATTATGCCCGGATCAATCATTTCAGTTACGAAGATCAAACGGTCATCCCCGTGGATATCCAGGAAAGCATCCTCTCCGAAAACGCCAAGGCGTATCAGGAAGACGAGACCGACGATCCGGATACCGGCCTGGTCGCCTGGCTGACGGGCACGATGAGCTTTATGGGCTTTGATATGCCCCGGTATCTGATGATCCTGCTGGGCGTCGTGATCGTGGCCGGGCTGGTGTTCCTTATGATCCACGCCTTCGGTTCCGGCAAAAAGAAGGACGGCACCAACGATTCCTGGAACGATTCCGATCATCAAGCCCCCCACGGCCAGACGGCGCCCCGGGTGGAGCTGACGATCGAATACAGAGGCTCCAGCAGGCCCGTCACCGTGGAAATGGATAAGCCGCTGCGCATCGGCCGCGCGGAAAAGACCCTGCCGCTCGATCCAAACGACACGGATATTTCCCGCCGCCACTGCCAGATGTATTTCCGCGGCGACGCGCTGATCCTGCGCGATTACTCCAGCAACGGCACCACCGTGAACGATCAGAAATACAACAACTGCGAATGCGTGGTTCGGGATTACGATACCATCCGCATCGGCGGCCATTCAATTACCGTCCGTATCTTAAAGTAAGGAATGAGGCGCATGAAAAACCTATCCCGCAAAGAGATGAAGGTCGGCGTGATCCTGCTGCTGGTCGTCGTCTTCGTTTTCCTGGTGCTGCTGGCGATCATGAATATCAGCCTGTTTTTCCTGGCGCTGATCGCGCTGGTGGTGGGCATTTATTTCCTGCGGACCAAGAAGCCGGAGTTCTTTTCCATCTTTGAAAAGGAAAAGCCCGCGCCGCTGCCCCAGGTAAAATCGCCCGGACAGTCGATGCGCATGTTTGCGACCAAGATCATCCTGCTGTACTATTCCGGCTCGACCAACCAGCAAATCCCCGTCAACAAGCCGGAATTCACCATCGGCCGCGGCGCCGACTGCGATTTTACCCTGACCGGCAACACCAACATCAGCAAAAAGCACTGCGTGATCCGCTATGACGAAAACAAGCGGCAGAGCCTGCTGGTGGATAAGCAGAGCAAGAACGGAACCAAGCTCAACGGCCAGGCCCTCGTGCCCAACCAGCCCTATCCCCTCCATGGCGGGGATATGATCCAGATCGACGACCGGGTGCTGACCGTGCAGCACAAGAATTACTGACGCTGGAACCCCCCAACCAATCATCGGGAGGAGACGTATGTACTACGCTTGGCTTGTTTGTGACAACCGCTGCAAGGATGTTTATCTGCCCGATCAAATGAACTGGACGGGCGAGATCACCCTGGGGCAGGATGAAACGGGATGGAACGCCGATTTGAAAATCCCCATCCGCACCCTGGACGGGATCTGGTACGTAAACTGTCCCAAGGGCTTTTCCTGGGAAAGCAAGGAGATCCGCCGCGGCGAGATCCGCATCCGGGATCAGCTGGCGGTGGTGATGCGGCAGGATAACTGCCGGATCGGCATCCTGTTCTCCAAGTACGATATCCGCAACACGGTGTTCAAAAAGTTCATGCTGCCCAAGGATACGCGGGTGGAGATCGGCCGGGATGAAAAATGCGCGGTGTGTTTTACGGACAGCGCCGTTTCCCATGTCCACGGCGCGCTGGAAGCCCGCGGCGGCGAATGCGTGTATACGGACCAGAGCACCCACGGAAGCTACATCAACGGGGTGCAGCTGCGCGGCTCCACCCGGCTGCGCTTTGGCGATGTGATCACGCTTTCTTCCGGAATCAAGCTGATTTATCTCAGGGAAATCATCGCCATCAACAGCCTCTATAAAGCCTCGCACATCCGCCTGACCCAGGCGAAAATGAACCCGCGCCAGGCCACGCAGGACGAAGAGGAAAACGCCTCCTCCCTCATCACCTACCATCACCGCATGATCCGCATCGTGGAGCAGCCCGATCAGACGGAAATCGAGATCGAGCCGCCTCCCGGCAAAAAGGACACCAACCGCACCCCGATCTGGCTCACCCTGGGCCCCTCCATGACCATGATCCTGCCCATGTCCATGGGCGTGCTGGTGGCGGGCCGCTCCAGCGCCGGCCTGGTCATGATCGGCACATCCTCGGTGCTGGCCGTCTTTTGGGGCCTGATGAATTCCCGCTACCGCAAAAAGGACGAGGCGGAAACCGAACACAAGCGCCGCGGCCTCTATGCCCGGTATATTTCCGAGCTGGATCAGGAATTGAAAGCCCTGGCCGATAAAGAATTGAACCGCCTGATGCTCAACAACCCGGATGTAGGCCAGTGCGCCCTGTTCCCGGCGGAAAACCGGCGCAGGCTGTGGGAGCGCATGCCCTCGCACCCCGATTTCCTCTATGTGCGTCTGGGCAAGGGCGGCGCGCCCATGCAGTGCACCCTGACCACGCAGCCCCAGCGCCTTTCCCTGATCGACGACCCGCTGCGGGACGAGCCCAAAAAGCTGATGGATACCTATGCGGTCATCCACAACGCGCCGATCACCCTGTCGCTTCTTGAAAACGCCATGGTGGGCATCCTGGGCGAGGATAAGGCGGACGCCTTTGCCAAGGGCTTGGCCATGCAATTATCCGTTTTGCACAGCTATCATGACGTGCGCATCTGCGTGCTCACCGAGGAAGGCCAGCGCAGCGAATGGGAATGGGCCCGCTGGCTGCCCCACGTGTTCACCTCCGAGGACCGGGCGCTGCGCATGGTGGTTTCCACCCCCGCCTCCCGCCAGGATGTCTTGTCCCATCTGGATGAGGTGCTCAGCATCCGCCAGGCGGCGCTGGACGAAAAGCGGGGCGTGGACGACGACGGCGATCAGCCGCCCGAGCAGTTGCTGCCCCATTACGTGGTGATCTGCACCAATCCCGAGCTGCTGGAAAATAAGCCGCTGCTGCGCAGCGTGCTTTCCTCGCCCCTGGGGTTCACCGTGGTGCTCATTGCCCGCAGCCCCGAAATGCTGCCCAAGGAATGCAAGGTGCTGCTCGACGTGGAGGGCGGCAAGGTCCTCACGACGGACGGCAGCAGCACCGACGTGGATTACGAATATCCGCACCAGGAATTGCTGCACAGCTTTTCCAAGAAGATCGCCCCGCTCCGGGTCAAAGCGGCCCTGGAGGACGCCGCCATCCCCACCCTGGTCACATTCCTGGAGATCTACGGCGTGCGCGACGTGGAAAAGCTGGATGTGTGGCGGTTCTGGAATGAAAACAAGGCGTATGAGGGCCTCAAATCCGTCATCGGCCTGCGCTCCGGCGCGCAGCCCTTCGTGCTGGATATTTCGGACAAGGCGCACGGCCCGCACGGCCTGATGGCCGGCACCACGGGCTCCGGCAAGAGCGTCATGCTCGAAACCTATATCCTCTCCCTCGCCCTCAATTATCAGCCCGATCAGGTGCGCTTCATCCTGATCGACTATAAGGGCGGCGGCATGGCCGAAACCTTCCGCCACCTGCCGCACGTGACGGGCATCATCGATAACCTGCAGGGAGACCGCATCATCAACCGCGCCCTGGCCTCCATCCAGGGCGAGATCCACCGCCGCGAGCGTATTTTCCGCGATGCGGGCGTCAACAACATTGACGATTATATCCGCTTCTTCGGCGATGATCCCAAGGAAGAAAAGCTGCCCCACCTCATCATCATCGTCGACGAGTTTGCCGAGCTCAAGAGCGAGCAGCCCGACTTCATGCGCGAGCTGGTCAGCGCTTCCCGCGTGGGCCGCTCCCTGGGCGTGCATCTGATCCTGGCGACGCAGAAGCCCTCCAACTCCGTCAGCGACGAAATCTGGGCGAACACCAATTTCCGTATCTGCCTGCGCGTGCAGAGCCGCGGCGATTCCATGGACATGCTGCATCGGCCGGACGCCGCTTATATCAAGGGCATGGGCCGCTGCTATATCCAGGTGGGCAACGACGAGATCTATGAGCAGGTGCAGACCAGCTATTCCGGCGCGGCTTACCTGCCCAACGAGCCGAACATCGACGAAAATCCCCTGCTGCTGGACGACGCAGGCCAGGTGATCCGCGTCAGGCAGAAGAAAAAGTCCAACAAGCGCGAATATACGCAGATGAACGCGGTGCTCGATCTGATCGACCGCACCGTGAAGAACCACCGCCTGGAAAAGCGGCCCATGCTCTGGCTGGATGAGCTCAAAGCCGCGATTTACCTGGCCGATATCCCGGGCTTTACGGGCCATTCCTTCCAGGGCGGCGTATGGCCCAAAGCGCAGAGCGGCCTCGCCGTGCCCTTCGCGATGGCGGACGACGTGGTGAACCAGCGTTATCTGGTCGCGAGCGTGGATCTGCTTGCCAGCCGCAACTTGATGATCGTGGGCCTGGCCGGCTCGGGCAAAACGACGCTGATCCTCACGATGGCGACGGCCCTGTGCTCCTGCTACGATCCGGCGCACCTGAGGCTGTATGTGCTCAGCCTTTCCAGCCGCACCCTGGGCTGCCTTTCCGCCTTCCCGCAAGTGGGTGAAATCGTGTACGAGGGCGAGATCCACGAGCTGCACCGCGTGCTCTCCCTGCTCAAAACCGAGGCGGACGCCCGCGGCAAGCGCTTTGAAGAAGCCTGGACGAACAACTTTGTGGAATACAACCGTTCCCGCCAGGTCAAGAATCTGCCGCCGGAGCCCGCGATCGTCGTGTTCATCGACCGCATGGCCCAGATCAGGGAGCTGCTGGACACGGATGAAGAAAGGCTGGCGCTGTTCTTCGATCTCATCCGCGAAGGCTCAAGCCGCGGCATCTTCTTTGTGATCACGTCCCTGGGCGGCAACGAGATCCCGCTCAAGATCCGCGATTGCTTCCGCGGCATCGCCCTGCAGATGCGCGAGCGCAGCGATTATTCGGATACCATCGGCGCGCGCGTGCCCGTGGAAATGCCGACCATCGCGCCGCTGCCCGGCCGCGGTATGTACGCCCTGGAGCAGACGCCCTACGAGATCCAGTGCGCCCTGCCCGCCAGCGCGAAAACGGACGTGGAGCGCGCCCAGGCCCTCACGGAGCTCGGCCAGAAAATGGCGGACGCCTGGACGGGCGAAAAGGCCCCCGGCATCGCCCGCATCCCGGAGAATCCGTCGTTTAAGGATTTCTCGGCCTCTCCCGTGTATCAGGAGGCCCTGTCCCAGCCGCTGTCGCTGCCGCTGGCTTACGATCTGGACAGCGGCCTGCCCATGAACATCCATTTGCAGCAGGACTTCTCCTTCCTGGTGCTGGGCGGGCGCAAAACGGGCAAAACCAACACGCTCATGTGCATCGGAAGGACGTTCGCCGAAAGGGACGCGGAAATCTTCGTCCTGGGCGGCGAGGAATGGCGTCCCTTCTGCCAGCAGACCGGCGCGGAGCTCTTTACCGCCCCGGACGACCGCTGGAAGGAATTTTCCCAGCGCATGGTCAAGGACTATATCGCCCCGCGCAACGTCTTAAGGAAGACCGCCAAGAGCAAGGATCAGCTTGCCGCCGTCGCGGGCAGCCATCGGCCCTTCGTCCTCCTCATCGACAATCTGGAAAACTATATGGAGCTGTCGGGCCCCAACGCCCTCACGCCGCAGGACGCCAAGCTCCTGGGCCAATTGATGAGCGAGGCTGCCAACTTCGGCATGTACGCCTTCGCCTCCGTGAACGCGGGGAACCTGCGCCAGCGGGCGATGCAGAGCCCGCTCAAGCAATTGATCGATCAGCAGCGCGGCATCGCCATGGGCGGCAAGCTCGGGGATACCGATCCCTGGGGCATCGCCATGCCTTACCGCCAGAAGAACGCCGCCCTGCCCAAGGGCATGGCCTATTATGTGAACGGCGAAAACGTGCGCCAGGTGGTCCTCCCGCTGGTCACAGAAGCGTAAAGGGGGCGGCCGCATGCTTCCGGTGATCATCTTTGAGCCCAACCAGGAAACACGCCGCCACTTAAAAGGGTGTGTGCAGGCGTATTCCAGCACCCATGATACCAGCATGAGCCTGCTGGCCGATACCGAATCCCTCAACGACGCCGTCCGCTATCTCAACGGGGAGGACGGGATCTCGCTGATGATGCTGTCCGTCGCCGCGGGAAAGGACGAGACCCGGCGCGGCGCGGTGCAGCTGGGCCGCGCGGCCATCCGCAAAAACCGGGACAATTACACGCTGTTCTGCCTGCATAACCCCATGGACCTGGAATCCCTGCTCAATACGGGCGTGAGGCCTGTGGGCGTGCTGGTGCGGCCGTTTGAAAAGGAAAAGCTCGAAAAACTGCTGCTGCGGATCGACAAGGACTATCAGGAGATCCGCGAGGAAAGCCAGGGCGAATGCCTGGTGGTGGATTCCGGCAATTCCACCTACCGCGTGCCCTACTCCCGCATCCTCTATATCGAGGCGCTGGATAAAAAGCTGAACATCTGGACGGAGCGGCAGACCCTGACCGTGCGGATGACCCTCAACACATTGGAAGAAACGATGCCCAAGGATTTGTTTTTCCGCTGCCACCGGTCGTACCTGGTGAACATCCAGTGCGTGGAGCGCGTGGATTTTACCGACATGGTGGTTTTCCTGACCTCGGGAGACGATCTGCCCCTGGCGCGCTCCGCCCGGGACAGGCTGCGGGAGATCCTGGAAACGGAAAGGAAGGGTGGCCGTGGAGCTTGATATGGTGGGCTACCGCTATTCGGCGCTGGAAATTTCCGTCCTGATGAGCCTGCAGGGCGCGGGCGCGATCCCCTGCCTGCCGCGGGTGCCCTTTCCAAGCCACGAGGAATTCATTTCGGGGCTGCAATCGCTGGAGGAGGGCGGCGTGCTCACGCAGGCCGGCGGCAGGGTGCTGCTGGATAAGGTGCACGCCCTGCTCATTTCCAGCCTCTGCGCGTGCGATACCTTCATCGCCGTTTCGGATGAGGAGCGCTGCGCGGCGCTGTGCCGGTGCGAAAAGCTGTGCCTGCTGGCAAAGCTCGACAAGCAAAGGGCGGTGCTGCGCGCGGCCCCAAGCCTTGAAGATTTTGAAGCCCTCTTTTGGGAAACCCTCTCCCTGTTTCCGGGGAAAACGGAGATCCGCCTGAGCCTTCCGGGCGAAAAAAGCCCGCCGGAAACGCTCCTGGGCGAGGCGCTCGCCGCCCGGGCCCGGGAAATGATGCGAAAGCTGCCGTCTTAACGGACGGATCAGATACACCCAAATGCAAACTCTGGATAGAAAAGGATGTGTTTTTCGTGAAGGGTCGATTTGTGAAACTGCTTGTGGCCGTGGTCATGATGCTGAGCCTGATGCTGAGCTCCGCGCTGGCTGACAGCATCAACGGCGTGCGCGTCATGGAAGTCGTCCAGAACGGCGGCGAGGTGATCATCTATATCACCCAGGCCACCAGCTCCGGCGTCTCCAACGAAGTGTACAAGCCGGATTGCTATACCGTCAAGATCAGCGGTCAGGAAATAGAGGATGAAGAGCTGACGTCCACGGAAGCGAAGAGCATGTCCCAGGCGGGCGTGCAGCTCGATTATACCCTGGTATGCGACGCCACCATGTCCAAGGACGACGCTTCAAAGGTGAACAACGCCATCAAGCGTTTTGCCGCCGGCATGGATAACGAACGTTTGCACGTCGTGTATTACCAGGATAAAGCGGTCGCGACCACGGATTATGTGTACAGCGATGATGGCCTGTCCGGCACCGGCAGCACCAGGCTGCGTTCCTATTATCTGTATGAGGCCATCACGCCCGACCTGAACGCCGGCCTGAGCAGCGCCCTTGAATCGCTCAAGAGCGCGCCCAACAGCGCGTCCCGGAAGGTTCGCAACGTGATCGTCATCATCACGGATACGGACGCGCCCAGCTTCTCGTCTTCCATCAATGATCAGATCAGGAGCCTGCACATCCCCGTGTACCTCATCATGCTCAGCGGCGGCAAGACCACCAATGCCGAAAGGTACACCAAGCTGTACGGCGGCGAGACGATCCGCAATACCGCGGTGAACGATGTGACCAGGAAGCTGGAGGACATTCGGGACGTCCAGAAAAATCTGATCGTCCTCAAGGTATATCCCAAATATGAAACGTTCCAGGCGATGGATGTGACAATGTCCGTCACCATCAACAACGGGACCGTCAAATATACCAGCGAATCCACCCAGGTGCAGCTGGATCCCGGCCCTGTGCCGGTGCCCTCGCCGACGCCTTCGCCGACGCCCACGCAGAAGCCTGTCATTACCACCCCGCCGCCGAAGCCGACGACCCCGCCGCCGCCATCGGCCCCGCCGACGCCGCCTCCTACGCCGACCCCCACCCGCAGGCCTACGACGCCGCCTCCTTCGCCGACGCCCACGAGGTCGCCTGAGCCATACACCGTTCCCCCGATTACGACGCGTCCGCCGACCCCCACGCCGTCCCCCACGCCGACCGCAACGCCTCAGCCCGACTGGATCAAAGATAACTTTGGCGAGGACGGCATTTGGATCCTGGGCGCCGGCGCGCTCTTCCTGGTTGCGCTGATCATCCTGCTGGTGATCCTGATCAGCTCCAAGAAAAAGAAGAAGCGGGGCGATAACAGCCTGCGCCTGTCCACCAGCGGCAGCTCCATGGACGACGTGAGCATGACCACGCCGAATGTTTTCCACCATGGCGACGACGATCTGGACAAGACCACCTACGGCAATAAGCCGCAGCTGGACGCCACCCAGGCCGGAGGCTACGGCGACGATCTGGATAAGACGACCAGCCCCTTCGCCTCCAAGCCCGCCGATGAATCCATGCTCTTCGCCCCGGCGTTTGGCAGCGGCAGCAGCAGCGGCGGCAGCGAAAACAGCGCCTTCGGCTCCCAGTCCACGGTGAGCGACGGCTACCTGGTGATCGATGAAGAGGATGAAAACGAAAAGACCGTCGCCATGACCGACGAGCTCGATGAAAACGAGAAGACCGTGCGCATGGAAGACGAGATGGGCATCAAGATGCACCTCACCGTGGATTATGAGGGCCGCATCAAGGACGATACGCCCGCCCATCAGGAAATCGACACCTTCCTGCATAAGAAGCTGACCATCGGCCGCGGCACGGACTGCGACGTGTGCCTGAAATATGACACCGTATCCAAGCACCACCTCGAAATCACCTACGGTCCGGACGGCCTCTTCGCCCGCGACCTGAAATCCTCCAACGGCACCAAGCTCAACGGCGAAAAGATCACCGATCAGGTGGCCATCAAGAATCAGGATGAATTGATGCTGGGCTTCTGCAAGGTGAAGATCGATCTGAGCCTGTAACCGTAAAGCGCCGGGCCGCCGCCGCGGCAGCCTCTATGCCGCGGCGGCGCGCCCGGAAAGCCTTGGCGGAAACCATGCGAAAGGATGAACAAACAGCCATGAAACACAGCAAATGGAGCCTCCTCGTCGCTTTGGTGCTGGCATGCTTGCTGCTGCCCGTTTTTTCCCAAACCATGTGGACGGACGCTTATGCAACGGAGGGCGATACCAGTTCATCCGACGGCAACGAAGGAGCCCCCGCAGATGTGCCGACGGATAGCGGCACGAATTCTTCCTCTATGACAACCATCCCGAGCGAAGACACCGCGCAGCAGGAATCACAAACGTCGACAAGCGAAACCTCCACGAGCACCCAGACAAGGGAGAACACTTCGACCTCACCCTGGCTGGGATTAACGGATAATTCCGTGCCCGATAACGGATCCGATTCCACCAACACCAACACCAACACCAACA
>JAFXZO010000018.1 GCA_017541205.1 Clostridia bacterium
GATTCCCTACAAATAAGCCATCGCCAATCAGGAGGACGAACCGCCGATGACCGCCAGTGGCAAAGATATCATCGGCGGCGAGATCAGCCGAAAGGGAGCAGTCTTTCCTGCGGAGAGCTGCGACCATTGAAGCTGCGGACCATCAAGAAGGAGGAACAACAACCATGGCACGCATTAAGAGGGCTGTGAACGCCCATAAAAAACGCCGCAAGGTGCTCAAACTGGCGAAGGGTTATTTTGGGTCCAAATCCAAGCAGTATCGTACCGCCAGCGAACAGGTGCGCCGTTCCCTGCGCTACGCCTATGAAGGCCGCAAAATGCGCAAGCGGGATTTCCGCCGCCTGTGGATCATCCGTATCAACGCCGCCGCTCGCCTGAACGGCATGAGCTATTCGACGTTCATCAACGGCCTGAAGAAGAAGAACATCGAAGTCAACCGCAAGATGCTGGCTGACCTGGCCGTGAACGATGCCGCCGCTTTCGCCCAGCTGGTTGAAATGGCCAAGGAAGCGTAAGCCGCCGCGCAAACGAAAAACGTCATTCAGTGAATGTGCTGAATGGCGTTTTTTCGCTATTTTTCTGTTTTCCCGGCCGATAGGTCCTTGCCAGGCACGGCGTTTCAAGGTATAATTTGAATGGCTTGCAGGGAAAAAACATCAGAAGCGAAAACAGGAACGCCACGGATGATCCGGACGCGATTTGCGCCGCGGCGCTATAGAAAGAGGTTCGGCAATGAAAAACAACGCTACGAAAGCAAAAAAACGCAGGCGCAGGCAGACGATGGAAACGCAGGCCCGGAAAAACAAAAAAAGGCGTCTGCAGCTGCACGAGGTAGACCTCGAAAACGATATCCGGTACAGGGGTCCTTTGTCCTATCTGGGCCTCCAGATCCTGGGCTGGATGGCCATTGTGGCCTCGGCGGCGGCCCTGCTGATCAGGATCGGGGGCAAGCTGGACCCCTCCGTGACGGCGGAGTTTGGACAAATCGGCACCGTGATGACGTACGTTTCCGCGCTGTCCCTGCCCTGCCTGCTGATTGCCAACTTCGCCAGGATCCTGAACAATACGGAAAAATACTGGAAACAGCTGCTCAGGAACGGCTTGGCGATGCTGGGCATCTACGCGCTGTCCTATTTTCTGATCAACCGTTATTTTTTCGGCCTCCTCGGCCAATTTGTAACGGATCCGGAAAATGTGGAGCCCATTCTGATGACGTTCTTTCGGCAGATGAAGGGCCACGGCTTCATCGCCTTCAACCTGTTTGTGGATTTGTTCCTGTGTTCGCTGTTCATGTTCTTCCTGAACGTGCGGCCCAAGCGGGTGTTTACCGGTAAAAAGGTGCTGATCCTCCGGGCGCTGGCCCTGCTGCCGATCGCCTATGAGGTGGCGTCCATCTGGCTGAAGGGCATGGCCGCGGCAGGGAAGGTGGAGCTGCCGCTGTGGTCGTTCGGGCTGCTGACGCTGAAGCCGCCCATGGCGTTCCTGGTGTTCGTGATCCTGGCGCTGCATATCAAGGAACGGGAATACCGGTTCTGCCGCCACGGCCGCTCGCAGGAGGAATACCACGCCTATTTGCAGACCAACCGCAATTCCCTGCATTTTTCGGTGTACCTGACCATCCTGATCGTGATCGCCGTCGTGATCGATTTCATCATCCTGTTCGTGTTCCTGACGGAAGAGGCCGGGTCCCTTGAAAAAGTCGAAGAGATCACGGATTACAACCGGACTATTGCGGTGGCCATGGGCTTTGGCGAAGCGATCACGATGTTTTTCGTGCTGCCGTTCCTGCTGCTCTTTTCCTACACGCGCGTTCCCAAGAGCAAGACATTCAGCCTGTTCGTGCCCGTGATCGCCATCGCGATGATCGTTCTGCTGTTCGTGGAAGGCTTTTATCAGGGGGTCGGCTCCCTGGGCTTTGAGAAAACCGATACGGGCACATTGCTGATGCTGATTCAGTCGGGCGGTTTGCTGTAAGGGGTGGGTGTACGGATGAAGAGGAACAGACCGAAAAGACAATCGTTCCTGATCGGCGAACTGCTGTTTTTCCTGCTGAGCATCCCCTGCTCCCTTTCCTATGCGGATATGCTGCAAGACCCCGAGGCGACAAGCGAAAACTGGCAGCTGTACTTATGCGTAGCGCTTTTCTTTATCGCCGTCGCGCGCGCGTTCCGCGCGCTCAGGCTGCGGGAAAAATCCAAGCTGCTCTTTGCGTTCCATTTGAGCAGCGCGGCGGCATTCTTTGGCCTCGTCGTCCTGACGGCGGTTCGCGGGCATACGGATCAGGTTTGCTTTATCATCAACCTGACGATTTGGGTCCTGCTGTTTATGGGACGCGTTCAATGCGTCATCCGAAAGCACACCCTGCGAAACATCCTGCTGAATCTGGTGCTTATCGCGGTCATCCTGCTGTTCATCGCCGCGATCGCGATAGACGCTTTGCCCCTGTGGATGACCATGTATCTGGTCGGCACCCAGGCGCTGTATTTCATTATGGAGGCCGTATTCGCCCGGGTCCGCATCGATGTGCTGAGAAAGATCATCCGCAAAACCTACGCGGCGGAGATCCTGCTCGGCCTGCTGCTGCTGATCATCTCGATCTCCTATATGCTCAGCCATACGGAAGAAAGCCTCAGCTCCCTGGAGGACGCCCTGTGGTACTGCTTCGCCATCGTGACCACCATCGGGTTCGGGGATTATACCGCCACGACGCCCCTTGGCCGGATCCTCTCCGTGATCCTGGGGCTGTACGGCATCGTCGTGGTCGCCCTGGTCACCTCCGTGATCGTCAACTTCTACGGGGAAATGACGAAGAACCCCGACGCCGATATCGAGGAGGAAAGCATGGACGGCGGCGCGCTCCCCGACGGGGAGGAGACGCCCCAAGAGGCCGCATCACCAAAAGAAAGGCCGTCCGAACTGAGCTGAAGCACAATTTGAACGGCATGTCATTCGCAAAAAACCTTCGCTCCGCGCAGGGCCCGATTTGGGACAATCCTGCGCGGAGCGTTTTTTCTTTGGGGGCGTCCGATTCATTGCAGCGCATAGGCGATCAGCAAACGCAGCGTGTTTTCCGCCCCGTCTCTGTGGCTTCTCTCATAGCCGTGGGAAGCGTACACGCCCGCGCCGATCAGCCCATGACGAAGGTCGTTGCCCGCGTCGAGCGTTGCTTCCACATCGCTGCCGTAATGCGGATAGATATCCACCGCGTAATCTGCGCCGCAGGCCTTTGCGGCTTCGATCAGCCCTTTGACGAGAGGATAGCTGTACGGCCCGCCGCTGTCCTTGGCGCAGATGGAAACCTGTTTTTCCGTACACTGCAAGCCTTCGCCGACGCAGCCCATATCCACGGAGATCGCTTCCGTGCATCCTGCGGGGACGTTGCCGGCCCCGCCGTGCCCCACCTCTTCAAATACCGTGATATGGGCGTAAAGCGCGCGCTTGGGGGCGATCTTTTCATCATGGATATATTTCGCGAGCCCCAGGAGAATGCCGACGCTCAGCTTATCGTCCAGAAAGCGGGATTTGATGTAGCCGGATTTTGTGATCCGAACATTCGGCTCAAAGCACACGATATCCCCGACGGCGATGCCGAGCTTTTCGGCGTCTTCTTTTTTCGCTGCATCTTCATCCAGCACGACCTCGCAGGTATCCCAGCCCCGCTTGATGTTGTTGTATTCGCTGTTCACATGGATGGAAGCGTTGCACAGCTGGAAGGTCCCTTCATAAATGCCGTTAAACTTTGTTACTACGCGGACGTTTTCCGTTTCGGCGTTGTTGGGGTTCATGCCGCCTAAGTTGGTGAGCCGGAGGCGTCCGTTCCCTTTGATTTCCGCGACCATGCCGCCGAGCGTATCCACATGCGCTTCCAGCAGCAGCCCGTTTTCCAGGTCGCCGCCGCCGAAGGAAACAAGGACCCCGCCTTTGTTGGTCAGCTTTGCTTCAAAGCCCAGCTTTTCAAATTCGCTTTTCACCCAGGCAGCCGCGTTTTCCGTATAGCCTGTCGGCGAATCGATGTTCAAAAGCGTTTCCGTTTCTTTTACCAGAAAATCCGTGTATTTTTTCAAATTGGCCTTTTTCATGCCTGTTTCCTTTCTGCGAGCGGAGGAATCTCGCGCCTGATTTCCTTATTGGTATTCTGCCGACAATCAAAAATTCCTGTAAAAAATCTGCAACAAAAAACGCCAGCCCCGTATCAAGGATGGCGTTTCTGGGTGGCACCCCCAATGGGATTCGAACCCATGTTTCCGCCTTGAGAGGGCGGCGTCCTAGGCCTCTAGACAATGGAGGCAAAAAGCTGGGGAACAAGGATTTGAACCTTGACAATACGAGTCAGAGTCGTAGGTGCTGCCGTTACACCATTCCCCAACGGCCCGCAACCGGGGCATCGCCCTCAATTGCGAAATGTATTATACCAAAATCCGGATGCCCTGTCAAGACCTTTGCGAGATTTTTCTTCATTCTGCGTCCAGCGCGGGCAGCGTGATGCCGCAGCAGGAAACCAGGGCGTCGCCCTCCGCGCGGATCACGTTGCCGCACAGGGGGCAAACATAGATGCGGCTGCGCATAAGGTTCGAGGCGCGGTTGGTGTTTTCAACGGTCTTTCCGGACAAAAGCTCCGGCACGGAAATATGCAGGGCCTTGGCCAGGGGCCCGATCAGGGTGATATCCGGCAGGCCGCGGCCCGTTTCCCATAGTTAAGGATATGGGAAACAGTAGTTCATGAAGCCATTTCAGTCAATATTTCCGATAAAACGGTAGTGAATATCGACTTTCTGTGTTCTTGTTCCGTCTTCATTCTTTACGGCTTCGTGAATGCAGATCCGTTCGATGAAGGCATTCAGCAGTTCAGGCGTCAGTTCAGATAGATCGTTATACTTTCGTATAAGCTTGATCCATTGCTGAACATCGTTTTCAGTCTGTTTGCTTTCCTCTGCTTCGGATTTCAAAGCAATCAGTTTTTTACGGGTGCGGATCACGGAAGGGGCGCTTTTCAATGCCTTTAACGATTATGAACACGGGGGTTCAAAAGCGCTTCGCCCACCATATTCTTATACAGAGCGCCTTTATCCACACCCAGATTCTTATTGGACCGGAGATCCTCCTGGGATTCGTCGTCCAGCATGGACACAAAGTCCATACCATGCAAGCTCGAATGAAGCATCGAATTATAGTGACTCCACGGGCTCCACATTGAATTCCATGGATCTTTTGGTATTTCGTAAAGCAACGGAGAACATATGCCCGTCCTTTTCCCAACTGTTCAGGCAGCACATTGCGTTTCCAAACAGCACCCTGTCCTCCAGAACCTCCGGCAATTCCCGAAAATCGGTGACGCCTTCTCCGACGCACTTATACAGGCTTTCCTTCCGCGTCCAGACGCGGACGGTATTCCTGGCGCTTTCGCCGACGGCTTTGATCTCCCCTGACGTCATGAAGCAGGGAAGGATCGCCCGGTAGTATGCCATCTCCCGGATGGGTTCCACGTCAATGCCAATCCCTCCGGCCTCTTCGCACCAGGCCAGCGCGATATAATCCCCGCCGTGAGAAAGGCTGAACGGCACGCCGCCGCGATGTCGCGCAGTGCATTCAGCTGCAATACCTGCGCAGTGGTAACCTTGATGCCCTGCTCGCGTAGCAGCGCGGTGTATTTCATGGCGGTCAGCGAGGTTCCGCCCAGATCGGTAAACCGGTCGTCGGGGCTGATCAGCCTTTCCGTTCCCAGTACATCCGCCGCTGTATATACAAGCCGCGCGAGAACCTCGCTGTCCAAAGCCCCGATGACCTGCTCCCGCTCCCGCTTCGGCTGCGGAAGCTCCGTGCGCATCACCTTGCCGTTGGTGTTCCTCGGGAGCGCGTCCAGGCGCACCCATATATCCGGAATCATGTATTCCGTCAGGTATTTGGCGATTTCCTCCTTGACAGTCGGTACGTCCAATTCTTTTTCCGCTTCATAATAGCAGCAGAGATAATCCGTTCCGCCCACGGTTTTCAGCACCACGGCATTCTGCTTTACATCACTCCGCCCGAGCCTTGACACGGCGTTGGCCACCTGTGCTTCCACCTCGCCGGTTTCAATGCGGAACCCCCGCAGCTTGATCATGCCGTCGATCCTGCCAAGCAGTTCGATATCTCCCTCTTTCGTACTTTTCGCCCTGTCTCCGGTGCGGTACCAGCAGACGCCGTCCAGCGTCGCCCATTTGTCTGCGATAGACTCCGGCTGCTTATAATATCTATGGGCCATGAAGGCGTTGGAAACCAGCAATTCCCCGGCTTCTCCGGGCGGCAAAGGGCGAAGCTCCCCGTCCACGATCCGCACCTTCGTATTGGAGAAGGGCTTCCCGACCAGAATGCGCGCCTCGTCTCCGTGAATTTGCTTGGAAAGCACGCCGCTGGTCTCCGTGCTGCCATAGCTGTTGATCAGGATATTCCCAGGGCAGTACGGCCTGAAATTGTGCAGCTTCTCTCCGGCGGCAAAAACCAGGATCCCCCGGATATCGTAATCCTCCGCCATGATGGCGGCAAGGGCCGCGGGCAGGAAGATGTGGGTGACGCCGGCCTGCCGGATAAATTGATGGCGCCCCATCTCACGCCAGGTTCCCCGCAGGCTGACGACGGAGACGCCGTTCATGTCCGCTTTCGACCCCTGCTCAAAAAAATTGGTCAGCGCCCTTGGCGGTGAGAATGTCCTCTGCGGCGTTTCCGTCCAGGAAACTGAGCAGCCTTTCCTGGAAATCCCGGTGATAGGGCTTTTCAATATAC
Organism: Clostridia bacterium; assembly: GCA_017541205.1. GTDB lineage: Bacteria > Bacillota > Clostridia > Christensenellales > Aristaeellaceae > RUG563. The sequence continues at coordinate 6,760 of JAFXZO010000018.1, forward strand.
GCCACATGCGACGCGCCGTCGATCACCTCCAGCGCCGATCCTTCCGGCAGGCTGTCCAATACCGTGAAAACACGTTCATAATTCAGGTAAGGATCCCGGCTTCCACAGATGACCAGCGTGGGCACCGTGATCTTTTCCAAATCAATCAGCACCTGAGATTCTTCCACGCAAAGGTCGCGCCGCCCTCCGTTGGGGCTGGATTCCCGGTCATAATGCCAGGAGCTTGAACACAGCATTTCGACAACGGCAGGATCAACGATGGCGTAATCAAACGTACCGTCTTCTTTCCGCTGGAAGTCGTCTGCGGCGTGTTCCCATGTGTTGTGGTGAAAAGGTTCGGTCACTTCGTATGCTCCGATGCCGCTCAGGATCGGCGCGTAAAGCACGAGCTTTCCGATATGCTCGGGATACCTGGACGCGCATCGGCCGGCCGTCACGGTGCCCCAGCTCCAACCCAGCAGGTCGATTTTCTCCTGCCCCGAAACTTCGCAGATTTTTTCCACCGCGGCGCGGATGTCCTCCGCGGCGTAATCCGAATCCGGCAGGAAACCGTCCTCCACCTCTTCCGACCGCCCGAAGCCGGCAATGTCCAGCCGCCAAACCGCATAGCCGCTGCGCGCAAGAAACCGCACCAGGCTGTAATCCTCATAGTCAACGTCGAATTCATGGGAAGAATAGGTCACGCCGTGAATGAGCAGGATGTTCCTGTCCGGCTCCGCGCCCTCAACGCACACGCGATCCAGATGCAGGGCGATACCCGCCCGTTCCAGCGGATACTCCGCGTATGCGTATGTTATTCCATCCGGTAAAGCCCCTTCCGGGTCGGCCTGCGCGGGCATGACCGCCACGCAGGCCAATAAAACAATAAGCAGCCACGCTGTAATGCATTTTTTCATGACCATACCACCTTTGCTGTTTATTCCTTTGGGAAACATAAACCTGCGATTCATCCCCTTCGGGCTTCCCAATTCCCCCGCCGGCAGGACAGCCAGGCCGGAGGGTCAGCCGTCAGATGATAAATATGAGCAACCGCCTGGCTTGCAATTGTTGGCAGCGTCATGACTGCCAGCGCTCTCGAAGGCTTCATTTTCTCAAATCGTTGTTCTTTTTCCTTGTTTTTTGCCGTCTGCGGTCTGCTGTTTTCCGCCATTTCATATCGTAGAAAAGCCGATTTCATTATACCGAAAAATCACAGACGGGACAAGGCCAAAACGCAAAAAAGCCAGGGAAATTCAATGTTTCTCCCCGGCTCCAACGCCTGTCACGGGAACCTTTACAAATCTTTCCTCTTTTCCTTCACATGCTCGCCGATCAGCTTATCCAGTTTCCCGGTGATGATCTTGTTCATGGTCTTGTAGGTCGGAAAGAAGATAAAAAGAAGCCGTCATCTGACTTCTTCATTATTGGTCGGGCGAGTCTCCCGAAGGAAGACGGGGGAGCCCGAAATTTTACGCAAAGAATAAGGGAAACTCACCTGATAAAACGTGCTGTATTTGCATGAATACCTATGCCTTAAGCAGAAAACTCCGACAGAAAACCTTCGATGGCTTATCTTTGCCCAAACAGGATTATCACGGCATTGTCAAGCATCAGACACGACAACTTAAAGTGTATTCTCTTTCCTCTCCCATAACACACCCGCCGCAACGAATCTACTTTCCGTAGGTTGTATTGTTTCTGTTCATATGCTAAACTGTTTTTCGCAAAGGGAATTACCCAGCGAGAGGAAATGAAAGCAATGGACAGATATGTTACAGGCGCCGTCATCCGCAGACTGCGCGAAAAGAAGAAAATGACCCAGGAGGAGCTTGCGGAAAAATTATACGTCAGCGGAAAGACAGTCAGTAAATGGGAGACAGGAAACGGGCTCCCTGACATCAGCCTGCTGGAGCCGCTGGCGAAAGCGCTGGATATTTCCGTGATCGAGCTGTTATCCGGCGACGCGATCCGGAACAGGAACAAATCCGCCAACATGGCGAAGATGAAAATCTATGTCTGCCCGGTCTGCGGCAATGTGATCCAGGCGGCAGGCGAAGCCGTGGTCAGCTGCTGCGGGATCGTCCTGCCGCCCCAGGAGGCGGAAGAAGCGGACGAGGCGCATCAGCTCCGGGTGGAGATCGTGGAGGATGAATATTATGTCTCCGTTTCCCACCCCATGGAAAAGGGGCATTACATTTCTTTCCTGATGGCGGTTTCCGATCAGGGGACGCAATTCGTGAAGCTGTACCCGGAGGGAGCCGCCGAGGCAAGGTTCAAGACCGGCCGGGTAAAAAAGCTGTATTGGTACTGCAACCGTCACGGCCTTTTCTCCTGTCCAGTATTCCGACGGGCAGCAAACGTGCCTTCAATTCGTGCGTAACCGGGAAAGAAACGCGCTGGGGATTCCGGCCAGATCAGCCTGCGTCATGCCCTGCTTTTCGCGAAGGGCCTTGACCGTGCTTCCGGTAACATAATGATCCATGGGGGATCCCTCCTTTCACGGAAAGGATAGCAGGTTTCCATCCCCTTCGCAACCTACGCTTCGTAGACCTTCAGCAATTGCCCGTGAACACGAAGCGCAGGCTTTCCCGGGCGATATCCGCCAGGCGGTAAATCAGGGCGACGGACGTCGCCGGGCGGTCCGACCAAGAAAAACGCGGGAAAAAGCGGGAGATATGCAGGGGGATCTCGGGATCGAGCATGGCGATCCAGGCGGAGAGCGACCGCATTTCTTCCTCCGTGTCGTTTTCGCCCGGAACGATCAGGGTGGTCAATTCCACATGGCAGGACCGCGCCGCGCGGGCGATGAACGCCTTCACCGTTTGCAGATCGCCGCCCAGGACTTTGGTATAGTAGCGCTCCGTAAAGCCCTTGAGATCGATGTTCATGGCGTCGATCAAGGGCAGCAGCGCTTCCAGCACGGGCAATTCCGCCGTGCCGTTGGTGACCAGCACGTTGACAAGCCCCATTTCGTGCGTCAGCCTCGCGGTATCCCGGACGAATTCCCAGCCGATCAGGGGCTCGTTGTAGGTGAAGGCCAGACCGATATTCCCGCGGGGATGCAGGCGCAGCGCCGTTTCCGCGAGCGCTTCGGGCGTGATGCTTTCCGCTGTTTCGGCAAGCCGCATCGCTTCCTTCGACCAGGAGATCTCATGATTCTGGCAAAAGGGGCAGCGCAGATTGCACCCATAGCTGCCGGCGGAGAGGATCAGAGCGCCCGGATGAAAGCGCCGAAGCGGCTTTTTTTCGATGGGATCGAGGGCGAGGCCGGTGATCCTGCCGTAATTCGCCGCGACGACCGTCCCGTTTTCGTTCGTCCGTGCGCCGCAAAAGCCCAGGCCGCCTTCGGGGATTTCGCAGCGGCGGAAGCATACCCCGCACCTTGCCATGCTTCTTCCTCCCGTCACGTGTGGCGCACCACCTCAAAGCGCTGCAGGCGGACCTTTTCCTTCGGCCCGATGCCGGCCTTCTGCCGCGCGATGGCGAGCTGCTTTTCTACGGTGTCCACGCCGTCCAGATCGGGGAGCAGCAGGCCGCGCCGATGGCCCTGGCTGACGATCACGCCGTAGCGCTTTACGTCCAGCTCCTTTTCGGAAACGATGGCTTCCGGCTCGCCCAATACATCCACGTTGATTTCCAGCAGCTTCAGTTCGTCCGGCCGGATCGGATCGAAGCGGGGATCGTTGGCCGCGGCGCTGACGGCGTTATAGACGATTTCCTCCGCAAGGCTCCCCCGCGCGGGGGAAATGGTGCCGATGCAGCCGCGCAGCCGGCCCTGCTTATGAATGGATACGAATGCCCCGGCCCGGACATCCGTCAATGCTTTGGGCAGGCCGTCCGGCAGGCTCAGGACCTTGCGGGTGAGCACATAGCTTTCCACCGACTGCCAGGCGAGGCGCACCCAGGCGTCCGCCTGCGCCCGTTTTTCCCGGACAGCCGTTTCCTGCGCCTTAAGCCGCCGGTCCAGGAAATGGCGTGCTTCATCCGCGCCTTTGGGATAAAACGCGCAGATGCCGTAGCCGACCCCGGTCACATCCTCGTGGGAAAACTGCTCCGCCGCGACGTTTTGGCCGTCCAAAGCGCCGGCCATGATGACGAAGGAGCGGTGCCCGCACTCCGCCGCGCGCTCGCAGAAGCCTTCGTCAAAATCAAAAAGCTCCAAAAACGCCGCGCGGCCGCACACGTCCATGATGCGCTCGTCATACCGCGGGCCGTCCGGCGCAAAGCCGTACGGGCCATAGGCCTGCAGCTTGTGGGAAAGATCGCCGCTGGCAAGGAAGACGGCGCGGCGGCCCGTTTCTTCCACCGCCTGGCGGATCAAAAGCCCCAGGCGGTAATGATCCTCGAGCGGCAGGCCGGATAAGCCGATGCGCACGAGCTGAAAATCGGTATAAAACTGCCGCACAAAATACAGCGGCACCATCGTGCCATGATCCAGCGCCGGGTCGCGCTCGCCCATCGTTCCCGCGGGAAAGCCCTCCGCGAGCGCCAGGCGGCTGACGGCCTGAACCAATTCCTGGTCGTAGGCGATCTGAAAGCGCGTTTGGGACGCGCCAAAGCGCGCGAAGCTGCCCTGGGCAGTCCGGCCGGGAGAGAGATGAAAGTAATCCGCGTACATCACGGCGTGCGGGCTGGCGAGGATGATGGTTTCTGGCCGGAGCGCCGCGATCTCCCGCGCGGCGCGGGTGTAGGCCGCATGCGTCCGTTCGATCTGCTTTTCGCTGCCGCGCCCCACTTCGGGCACGATCATCGGCGGATGAGGCAGCATATAGGCTGCGATGACAGGCATTTGGCGTCCTCCTCCTTTTTGCGGGATTCACGTTTCATCAGGCTTTGCTTCCATGCGGCGTCTGATGGCCGCAAACCGGCCGAGCAGATGATCGATGCCGTCCTGGGAGAGGACGCCGCGGCGCAGGTCCGCCGGCAGCAGGCCCTTTTCATCCGCCGCGTAATCCTTTTTCCAGGTGTCGCTGGTATAATACTTTTCCAGCGCGCGCAGGTCTTTTTGGATGCCCTCGTAAGCGTCGAGCGCCTCTTCCATCTGCCGCGCGGCAAGCGCAGCCTTTTCCAGCATTTTTTCGTACCGGGCGATCCGATCCGTTCTTTTCATGGTTCTTCGCCTCCCAGAGTTCTTCGGGCGTTACAGCGCCCACAGGAGCACGCACAGAATGAACGAGGATACGAGCATCGCTAAAAAACTGACGGGCCATTTTCCGTCCTTGTTGAAGCCGTAAAAATCCTCCCAGCGTTTTTCCTCCGGGCAGAGCACCACCTTGTACAGATAAAAGCTGCCGTACAGGATCACGGGCGCGAGAGCGGTGAGCGCGAGGGGAAAGGACAGGGGATAGAGCCGCTCGCAGAAGCAGAACGAGACGATCGCGAGCAGCGGCCCGATGAGGTGCAGATAGAGGTCCCGGCCGGAGAGCAGTTCCTTATAGCCGACGGACGGGCCGAGGAAGACCAGCACCGTCAGCAGCGTGACGGTCACGGCGGCGGTGCCGACATACTTCCACAGCCAGATCCAGCGCGGTACGAAGCCGCCGAGAAGGGCGAGGGCAAGCGCAAGAGCGGCGAGTGCGCAGAAGAGATTGGACAGGATCGTAAAATAGCGCAGCGCCGCCAGCCCGGTCTGCCGGTCCCATCCGTTCTCGCCGCGAAAGCAGGAGAGCCAGGCCAGGGCCGTGCAGATAAAGATCGTCAGATCGAGTGCGATCCGCATCGTCAGAGCCTCCTTCCAAGGCTTTTTTCCCATTATACACCGCCGCAGCGC
>JAFXZO010000019.1 GCA_017541205.1 Clostridia bacterium
CGCAGCTTGGCGTCCAGGTTGGACAGAGGTTCGTCCATCAGGAAGACCTTGGGTTCACGCACGATGGCGCGGCCCAGAGCAACACGCTGGCGCTGACCGCCGGACAAAGCCTTGGGCTTACGGTTGAGCAGGTGGGCAATGTCCAGGATGCGGGCGGCTTCTTCCACGCGGCGCTTGATCTCATCCTTGGGGGTCTTGCGCAGCTTCAGGCCGAACGCCATGTTATCATATACCGTCATGTGGGGATACAGAGCGTAGTTCTGGAACACCATGGCGATGTCGCGATCCTTGGGCGCGACGTCGTTGACCAGCTTATCGCCGATGTAGAGCTCGCCGTCGGAGATTTCTTCCAGGCCGGCGACCATGCGCAGGGTGGTGGATTTGCCGCAGCCGGAGGGGCCGACCAGCACGATAAATTCCTTATCTTCGATATCCAGGTTGAAGTCGCTTACGGCCGTTACGCCGCCGGCATAGACTTTGTAGATGTGTTGCAGAGATACGCTGGACATTGATGAATCCTCCTTCAAAATGTTCAATTTAGGCCACCCGAAAGAGAAATGCGCGAACGCGTCTTCCTCTTTTTGTGCTTTTATTATACATAATTTCCCCTCTGTTTTCCATTCTGCAAAATCAACAAATATTCAAGCCTTTCTTCGTGCAAGAATTGTACTGGCTGGCATGAAAGCCCCCGAAAGGCACTGTTTCTTTTGACATTCGCGCGCGAAGGCGCTATAATATGCACAAAAGGAGGCGTGCGTATGGATACACAGAAACCGGCCCGTTTGGCTGACATGCTCTCAAAAGCGCGCCGCGCGGTGTTCTTCGGCGGCGCGGGCGTTTCCACGGAAAGCGGCATCCCGGATTTCAGGAGCACCGACGGCTTATACCATCAGCAGTGGAAGTATCCCCCGGAGACGATTTTGAGCCATGATTTCTTTGTGCGCAAGACCGAAGAATTCTACGATTTTTACCGCCAGAAGATGCTCTGTCCGCTCGCGTCGCCCAATCCCGCCCATGAAGCGCTGGCCAAGCTGGAAAAGCTGGGCATCCTCTCCGCCGTGATTACCCAGAATATCGACGGGCTGCACCAGGCGGCGGGCAGCAGGCACGTGGTGGAATTGCACGGCAGCGTGCTGCGCAATTACTGCACCCGCTGCGGCAAGTTCTTCCCGGTGGATACGATCCAGTCTTCCGCCGGCGTTCCCCGCTGCGGCTGCGGCGGCGTGATCAAGCCGGACGTGGTGCTCTATGGGGAAAACCTGCCCTACGACGCGATGGAGGACGCCGTTTCCTCCATCGGACGGGCCGATCTGCTCATCATCGGCGGCACCTCCCTCTCCGTCTACCCCGCCGCCGGCTTCGTGCGCGATTACAGCGGGCCCATGGTCATCATCAACCGCTCCCCCACGCCCATGGATCACAGGGCTGATCTGCTCATCGACGCGCCCATCGGCCAAACCTTCAAGGCCGCCATGCAGATATTGGCGGAACAGGATGGCCTGCCTCCTGTCGAATAAAATAAAATTGTAACATTTCGGGCTCTTTTGCAAAAAAGAGCCATTTGTTATTTAATAAATGTTGACTTTTTGTAATAATTCTGATATAAATAATAAGAAGAATTGTCTTTCTTCATTTGAAAAGCAAGAACGAGGTGCTGCGGCACCGATGGAAGGTGAAAACAATGGCGAAAAAGCGCACATCCAATGCTTACAAAAAGCTGATCGGCCTGCTGATCGTGCTGTTTGTGCTGGTTGTCCTCTGCGGCGCGGGCTATATGCTTCTGGATCAGACCATTAAAGCCCAGGAAACGGAAAGCCAGGAGCGCGCGGATCAGGAAAACCAAATGCTGGAAGAGCAATACCGCCAAGCCAAAGCGGAGGAAGCGGCCCAGGCCGCGGCGCAGGTGGTGGAAGTGCCGCGCCCACAGCCCAAGCAGACGGGCTGGGATGTGTTGGATCTTTCCGATTTTCCGCTCACCAATACCCGCTCCTACCAGGCATCGCGCATGGAACTGATCACCAGCGGCATGCTGCTGGTCAACCGCTGGCACGCGGTGCCCTCTGATCTGAGCTCCGCCGAATTCCTGGTTGTGCATTCTACCGACAAGACCATCCCCACCGCCGGCGAAAAGGTGAAGCTGCTTGCCCCGGCCATCGACGCCCTGGGCCAGATGCTGGCCGGCGCCAAGGCGGAGGGCCTGGAGCATTATAACGTGGAGGAAGGCTATCGCACCCGTGAAAGCCAGGAAGCCACCTACAACAAGCGGGCCGAACAGTACATGAACAGCTATTCCGGCCAGGCCCTGATCGATAAAGTGGTCAACTCCGGCGTCAGCGCCCCGGGCACCAGCGAATATGAATCCGGCCTTTCCTTCTGCATGGGCCGCTACGCCAAGGGCGACGACATCATGAACAAAAAGTTCCATGAGCTGCCCCAGAGCGATTGGATCCTGGAACACTGCTGGGAATACGGCATCATCTTCCGTTTCCCCGTGCAGGGCTATCCCAACAGCACCGTGACCGATAAAAGCTACAAAACCGGTCAAAGCAGCAAGCTGAGCATCTACCGCTACGTTGGCAAGCCCAACGCCGCCGTGATGCACCTCATGAATTTCTGCATGGAGGAATACATCGAATACCTGGCGGCGCATCCGCACATCGCTGTCTATAAGGACGGCAAGATGGTTTACGAGATCATCCGGCAGGATAATTATACCGGCGGCGACGCGTCGGTTGCGGTGTCCGCGTCGGCCCGGGAAGTGATCGTTTCCCTGGACAACATGGACAGCAACGGCCAGGGCGGCCTGATTATCGCCATGAGCTATTGACGAAAAACAGAAGATCATGAAGCAAGAAGCTGCCGAGGAGCGATCCTTCCCGGCAGCTTCTTTTTTGGTGTCCTTTGCACGGTCGCATGGCGGACGCTCCGCCAGCGTAGGATCAGGAAAGCGCCGTCACGCTTTTGTTTCTTTCGCCGGCTGCCAGCGATCCGGCCCGCCCAGCACGGCGTCCACCGTCACCGCGGCGGCTTCCCGGGCCGTCAAACGCTTTTGTCTGGGATGGCGGGTGCTCTGATCCGCCCGGATCCCGGTGGTGCCGTATTCCCCGCAAAGCTCCGTCACCACCCGGGTCTCATCCCAGTCAATGAAGCCCAGCGGCGCTACACACGCGTCCATATCGCAGTTCAGGAACAGCGTTCTGGCGTATTTCCGCCAGGGGCGGCCCAGATAGCCCGCTCCCTCCGGACAGCAGCCGGTCAGGCGGCAGCGGCTGAACACGAACCCGAAGGGCTGATCCATGGGCGTGTTGGCCGCCGTATACCAGCCGCCCCGCTCCCCCATGAACAGCGTGCATCCTTCAAACCAGCACCGGTAAGAGCCGAAGATATAATCTACGTCCCCTTCAATATAGCAATCGGCAAAATACTGGCGTCCTTGTGTATGCAGCGGTTCGTTCACCGCGGGCACGCATTCCGCCCGGCTCGTCCGGGGAGCGATATCCCGCAGCACCTTCGGCATCACGGGCCCGCAGAACAGCGTATCCTGATGGGCGATCATCCGGCAGCCCAGCCACCGGCCCCGGTCCCCGGCCGCGTAGACCGCCACGGCCTGGCCCACCTCGCGGCCGTCCCCGGCGTCGTTGCGGATGGTGATGTTTTCCACCGTCACGTTCCGCCCGGCCACCAGGAGCGTAAAGGAAAGGAAGGTATCGCGCGTGGTGCCGTCCGGGTCCTTCTGCAAAGCGTAAGCGGACCAGGTGACCACGGTTTCCTCCCTGTCCTCCCCCACGATGCGCAGATCGTCCTTGTTTACGATGACGCGCTCCCGGTACACGCCCTTTTTTACGAGGATCGTGGCAGGCCCGTTTTCCGGCGCCGCGTCCACAGCGGCCTGCAAATCGGTAAAATCACCCGTGCCGTCCTTGGCTACGATCCATGTCATTGCAAAGCAGCTCCTTTCCATCCGGTCGCCACACCGTCAAAGTCGTCCGTCCGGGGATCCCAGGAACGGCGGGACTGGACGGTGAGATGCTCGCCGCCAAAGAACAGCAGCATATCAAAGCCGCAGGGCGCGTCGCCCACCGCGAACGCGCGGACGCGCAGCAGCCGCTCGTTCACCCAGCCCCCGGCGATCAGCGCGGGCTCTCCGGGCCAGCCCGGCCATTCGGTCAAAAGGGCGTCGCCCCGTCCAAACAGGATGCGGACGGGCCCTTTTTTGTTTTCGCCGATGAGCGCATCGCCTCGCAGCGCCAGGATTTTGAGCCCCAGCTGATTCCCCGGCGCGAAATGATAGACCGGCGTTTCTGGAATGCCCAAGGCGCTTTCATCCGGAAGTCCCTGAACCTTCAAGCGCAATTCCACCGGTTCATCGCACGCCATGGCATTTAGCTGCGGATATACGATCTCAAAGAAAGCGTCGTATATGCGCTGCACACCTTCCGGATCCAGCCTCGTATCGGCGATGGTGGACAGCACCGCCTGCTGTTCGGGGCATACGATCACCAATTGCCCTCCCATGCCGTACATGGACCAGCCGGCCCGCGTCATCCAGCATTGCCAGCCATATCCGAATTGCTCCTCCGGGGCGGTGCGCTGCAGGGTGTCGATGTGCTTCAAGGTCATTTCCTTCAGGTATCCTTCCGGCACAAGGCCCCTGCCCCCGTCCATTAGGCACAGGGCGGTTTTATGCAGGTCCCGTAAACTCATGCACAGCCCCGTTCCTCCCTGGCAGCAGCCGGAGGGGTCCCGCAGCCAATAGCGCGGGTCCGCGCAGCCCAGCGGACCAAACAGGCGGTCATTCAGAAAATCGATCACTTCCTGCCCGCTCAGGCGTTTGACCAGGTTTGCCAGCACCTGGGACGCGCCGGTGTCATAATGGAAAACCGTGCCCGGCTCATGGGTGGGCTGGCCCGTAAAGAAGGGCCGGGTCCAATCCTCGTCGATCCCCTCCCGGTAGGCGGTGCTTTGATAGCAGGTGGCCATCCGTAGCATATCGGAAACGGTCTGGCGGCGCAGGCGTTCATCCGCATGCTCAGGCGTGAAATCGGGGTAAAAATCGACGATCGGCTGGTTCAGGCGTATCTTCCCCTCCTCCGCCAGCATGCCGATCGCCAGGCCCGTCATGGTTTTGCTGACGGAATACATCCGGTGCGGCTGCCCTTCCCGGAAAGGGGCGTAATACGCCTTGGCCAGGTCGCGTCCCCGGCAGGTCAAAAGAAAGCCGTGCATGTTCACGTCTTCTTTTTGCAATCGATCGGCAAACGCCCGGATCACCCGCTCGGCGGAGGATAAGGACATGCGCAAGCACCTCGTTTCTGTCATTGATTCGTTGATGTAAAGCCAGAATCCCCCGCCCGGAGGCGGGGGATGGTTTGCGGGATGGTTTATTACTTCGTGGCGGCGGCAAAGCGGTCATACTGGGCCTGACGGACCTTCAGCATTTCGCCGATCTGCATGTTCTCCAGGGTCGCGATGTAAGCGTCGAAGTCCGCCTCCAGGTTCTTGGTGCCGGTGATGAAGGCGATGGCGTTTTCATCGACGTAGGTCTGGATATCCACCTGGTACATACCGGAGATTTCAGCTTCTTCTTCGGTGGAGTACACTTCGGGGAAGGGCGCGCGGATGTAGGGTTCTTCAAAGTCACGGTCGTTCTGCACGTGCCAGGCAGCCAGCAGCACGTCGGTGGCGGGCACAGACTGCTGAGAAGGCATGTTGGGGGCGTTGATGCCCAGGCCCTGATACCAGATGGTGTCTTCGGTGCAGCGGGGGAGGAAATGACGGGCGCCCTCGGCGTCCACTTCATAGGTCAGGCCTTCCATGCCCCAAACGTACAGGTCCTGCGCCTCTTCGCTCATGGCGTAATCCAGGAACTTGATGGCCAGTTCTTTGTTGGCGCTCTTGGCGTTGATGCCGAAGATGTTGCTGATGGGGTTGCGGCCCACATAGAAGCCGGCGTTTTCACCGGACAGGGGGGCGGCGCCCACGATGACGCCCTTGGAGGAATCAGCCTTGTAGCTGTCGTACTGGGCGCTGTACAGGGTGCTCATCTGCCAGGAGTAGTCGAAGGTGACGCCAGTCTGGTCGTTCGCGCAGCGGGCCACGATCTGGTCACGGTTCAGGGAGGCGAATTCCTGCTCCAGCAGGCCTTCGTTGTACAGGCCGTTCAGGAAGGTCAGGTAAGCCTTGTAAGCTTCCTTTTCATAGGGAGCATAGTGCACGACGCCGTTATCGTCGGCATAGTAGCCGGAAACGAGGTCAAGGCCGAAGGCGGGGGCGAACATGTAGGGCAGGAAGGCGCTCTGGATGGACATGGGGATTTCATCCGCTTCGCCGTTGCCGTTGAGGTCGGTTTCCTTGATCTTGCGCAGGTAATCAACGAACGCGTCCAGGGTGGTGGGGGCTTCAATGCCCAGCTTTTCCAGCCACAGGGTGTTGTACATCAGCACGGGCTGGTAGTTGTTGGTGACCACGGTCTGGGGCACATAGTAGATATGGCCGTCCACGGCGGTCAGGCTGCCCTTGATGATGGGGTTCTTTTCCAGGAACGCGCTGTAGTTGGGCATGATGTCCAGATGCTCGTCCAGGGGTTCCACCAGGCCGGAGGAAAGGTAATCCATGTTCAGGTCCTTGTCGGGCATCATGATGATGTCGGGCAGGTCCTTGCCGGAGGCCAGCATGGGGCTGACGGAATCGGCATAGCTGGAGGGATCGATGAGGGTCCATTCGATGGTGACGCCCGCGCGGTCCGCGATTTCCTTGAGCAGGGTGGCGTCCTTCAGGTCCACGTTGGAATAGTAGGAGTTGATAGCCAGGATGCTGATGGTGGCGCCTTCCTCGGTGGTGAGGGGCAGCTGCGCCAGATTCAGGCTTTCGGCGCAGGCGGAAGCCACGCCAAGTAGCATGACCAGCGCGATGACCAGAGACAGGATACGGGTCTTTTTCATGAGGGTCTCTCCTTTCATATTTGCTGAAGCGTTTCCACGGGGCGGAAACGCGTTGAGCCGGAATATCAGCCCTTCACCGCGCCCAGCATGGTGCCGGCCACCAGATATTTTTGCACGAAGGGCGTGATGACGAAGATGGGCACCGCCGCAAGCACGATGCAGACATAGCGGATTTTCAGCGTGTTTTCCGCTGCTGCTGCGGCGGCCTGCCCGCCCGCGGACTGCAAGACCTCGTTGGACGCCTGCAAAAGCACCCGGCGCAGGAAGATTTGCAGCGGCTGCAGATTGCTGTCGCCCAGGTAGAGCATGGCGTTGAAGAAATCGTTGTAGCGGGCCACGGCGTAGTACAGCGTCAGCACGGCCAGGGTGGGCTTGATCAGCGGGATCGCGATGTGCAGCATCATGTAGAATTCGCCCGCCCCTTCCAGGGACGCGTTTTCAAACAGGTCCAGGGGCACGCTGGACATGGCGCTGCGGCAGATCATCAGGTTGTAGGCGCTCACCAGCACCGGCAGGATCATGGCCAGGCGGCTGTTGTACAGGCCGACGCCCGTCACCACGATATAGGTGGGGATCAGGCCGCCCGAAAAGTACATGGTGAAGGCCACGAAGAAATTGAGGGGCTTGCGCAGAAAGAAGTGGGACCTGGACAGGGGGTACGCGCCCATGCACGTTACGGTCACGTTGAACAGGGTGCCCATGATGGTGTAAAAGAAGGTGTTGCCATAGCTGATCCACAATTGCTTATTGCCGGTCACCATACGGAAGGCGTCCAGGGAAAAGCCCTTGGGGAAGAGCACCACGCTTCCCTTCGCGACGGCCGAGCCCTCCGAAATGGAAACGGACACCACGTACAGGAAGGGATACAGCGTCACCACCACGGCGAAAAGCACCAATATCCAGATGATGATATCCAGCAGCTTATCCTCCCAGGTGGCGGTACGGAAGGAATTGGGGTTGGAGGCCTTCTTGCGCAGCGCTGTTTTCACGGTCATTTTCTCTCCTCCTTCCGCTTACCACAGGGACGAGCCTGTTACCTTGCGGGCCAGGCGGTTGGACGAAATAACGAAGGCGAAGCCGACGGCGGAGTAGAACAGGCCCACGGCGGACGCGTAGCCGTACTTGTGGTTTTCGATGCCCTGGCGGTACACATAGGTGGCGATGACGTCGCCCGTTTCGTACACCGCGGGGGAATACATCAGGTACACCTTTTCAAAGCCGACGTTGAGCAGATTGCCCAGCGTCATGATGAGCAGCAGGATAATGGTCTCCGAAATGCTGGGCAGGATCAGATGGACGATCCGGTGCCAGCGGGAAGCGCCGTCCACCTCCATGGCCTCATACAGCGAGGGATCGATGCCCATGATGGCGGCCACAAAGATGATGGAATTGAAGCCGAAGGACTGCCAGGAGCCGGAAATGACGTACAGCTTCCTGAACCAGGAGGGATCGGACATGAAGTTGATGGGCTTTCCGCCCAGCTTCACGATCATTTGGTTGATGATGCCGTTGGAGGGAGAGAGGAAATTGGTCATCATGCCCACCACCACCACGGTGGAAATAAAGTAGGGCAGGTAGGTGATCACCTGGGCCACCTTGGCGAATTTCTGCGAGCGGAGCTGGGTGATCGCGATGGCGAAAATGATGGGAATGGGAAAGCCAAACAGCAGGGAAAAGAAGGAAAGCAGGAAGGTGTTGCGGATCAGGCGCCAGGCAAACACGGAGGAAAAAAACTGGTTGAACCACTTGAGCCCCACCCATTTGCTGGTGAACAGGCCCGCAAAGCCGCTTCCCATTTTGAAATCCTCAAAGGCCATCAGGATGCCCACCATGGGAAGATAGCTGAACACGATATAATAAAGAAAGACGGGGAGGAAAATCAGCATCAATTGCCAATCCCGGCTGACCAGCTGGCCCAGGGAGCGCCGGGGCGCCTTAGGGCCCACCAACTTGTCCTTGCGCATGGCGGGTTTTCCTCCTTCTTGCTCAAACGTATCGTTTTCCTGCTCGTTTTGTATTCTTCTGGAAAAAGCGTAACCGGATCGTCCATCCCGTTCACGAAAATCATAGGCTGACGCATAAAAAAATGCAAGCATCAATTTTTCCCGGCGGATTTTTTGATGCCTGCGAGCTGAAAATGATGTATTTTGAGAAGATTCTGAACGTTGCGTCCTGTTCCTTCCAAATCATGGAAAGCGCGGCTGACGCATTAAGAGCCTTTCCGGTAATCGCTGGGGTTGATGTTCATGGTGGCCTTGAAATTGCGGCGGAAGGTGAGCAGGTTGGAAAAGCCGCACTGGACCGCGATGGACTCCAGCGGCAGATCGGTGGACTGGAGCAGCTCCACCGCCTTTTGGACCTGGCAAGTGCGCACATATTGCAGATAGGTTTTCCCGTACCGGTTCTTGCACACCATGCTGACGAACTTGCCGGACACCCCGAATTTGTCCGCCACGGCAGACAGGCTCAAATCCGGGTTGAACATGTTTTCGTTGATGTAATCGCAGATTTCCTGCTCCAGCTGCCTGCCGCTTTCGTCCTGCGCCACCTCCCGGCGGTAGGTGTCCATGGCCTGGGTGAGGACGGAGCGGTAATACACGAAGATTTCCTCGATGGTGGCGGGCTCCCGGATGCGCTCGATGCGCAGATGCGTCACGCTCTGGCCGCTGCTTTCCCGTAGGGCGGCGCTGACGCAGGTGTGCATCTCGTCCACCAGCTGCCGCACCGTTTCCGGGGGCAGGGAGGCCTTGTGCATGTTTTCCTCCCAAATCTGGTCCATGAGCGCCTGCCATTCCTCCGGCTTGTCCTCCACCAAAGCCTGGAGGATGCGCTGCTGGGCGTCCTTGGGAAAGAAATAATCCCGGGCGCGCTCCGCGCTGTCGTTCTCGGCGAAATACACGCTGCCCCGTCCCCCGGTAATCATGCCCTCCAGCGCGGCGGAGGCGTCGGCGCAGGCGTAGCGCAGCTGGTCCAGATCGGTCTGCGGCAAGCTGACGCCGATGGTGACGGCGATGGCGGGATCGTCGATGGCCTCCTCGATCCGGAGCAGCAGATCGTAAAACAGGGAGGAGAGCTGTTCCGGCTGTTCCCCGTTCACCACGGCGTACAGGTTCTGGGCGTCCCGCGGGATGGTGACTAAGGTATGCTCCTCGTCGGATACTTCGGCGCAGGCATGGGCGGCCAGGGCCCGGGCGTCCAAAAACCTTTGCTCGGTCATCCGGCTGCCCCGGGGCACCGCCAGGTTGATCAGCGCCACGATGTAGTAGCTGCTGCGCAGGCCCCAGAATTCCTCCTGGAGCTCGTCGATCTTGCCCTCCTCCACGCTGCCGCTGATCAGCTGATGCAGCGCGCCCTGGCTGGCGTAGGGCGACAGGGTGATCATTTTTTCCCGGTAGCCGTTTCTTTCGCCGATCAAATCCACGATGCCCTGCATCACCTGGTCCAATTCCTGCTGATCCTCCTGCCGGTCGGTGGCCACCAGGCGGGTGATGGCGGAAATGGGCTGATAGCGATAGCGCAGATAGCGATAGCACAGATACAGCGACAGCAGCCCAAAGGCGGCCAGCATCAAGAGGGGCGTCACGGCCTTGAAGGGCAGCGGCGTCCTGAGCAGCGCGGGATTCAGGGCCATGCGGTAATGGATATCCCCGTTCACCAGGCTTTCCGCCTCGACCCATTCCCCCGTTTCCGCCGCTTCGCCGGCCTGATAGATCGTTTTGGCCCCGTAGCGCATTTCCACGCGGCTGAAATAGGCGGAAAGGCTTTCCGTGCGCGCCTCCAAAGGCGCGGTATCGATCAGCACCATCGTCAGGCCGTGGGCCGTGCCGTGGATCGTGCCGCCGGTATAAGCGTCGGCGTAAATCAGGAAGGTTTTATTCAGGATGATGTCGGATACGTTTTTCAGCTTCATCAGGCTGACCGCGTTGGTGACCTCGATCCAGGGCGCCATCGTCAGCGGCTCCACGGGGTTCTCCAGGGCGATCACCTTGCCCGGGGCATAGAGCCGGTTTCCGCCGGCAAAGCCCAGCAGGATGGCGTAAATATCCAGGCTTTCCCCGCTGGCCTTGATCCTTTTCAGCTCGGATTGGGTGCGGTACAGCTGCATCGAATCCGGCGTGTTCCTTTCGATGCACACCGTCTGGTACATGCCGCGCACGCTTTCCGAGGCGTTCATGGCGCTGCACAAGCTTTGGGCGATGAGCAGGCTTTTGTCCGTTTCGATCGCGTAGGCGGAGGCCTTCTGCCGGGCCTCCTCCCTGGCGGCGTTCTGGGCGGCGTCCCGATAGGAAAACAGATACCATACGCCGAAGGAAAGCACCGCCACCAGGATCAGCACCATATAGGACAAAAGCAGCTTGCGGAAAAAAGAGCTTTGAAGCGGGCGCTCCGCGGAAGCGGCCGTACCTGTGGTTTCTTTGCTGCGCTGCATAAGGCTTTTACCTCAAAATCGATGAAATGATCGCGCCGTCCCCCGGCGGCAAAGCGCTTTGCGTTCCTTTCGCGCCGGGCCGTCCGGCGTCCGTCATATCCTTGATTATACATCAAACCGCTCCATCCGGCAATCCGCAATCCCAAGAATAAATTCCCGGCGGAACGTCCGCCGCGGCAATGGCCGCGGACGCTGCGCCGGGAAAGCTGTTTATCCATGGTTTTTTCTAAAGATCGCCCGAAGAAAACAGGGCGGGAACAGCAGGGGGATCATTTGCCCCAATGGCGGCAGAGGGTATCCGCGCGGTCGAACACGGAGGCGACGGTATCCACGCCCGAATATTTCGCCATGCCGCAGGCGATCACGACCCCGCCGGTCTTCCTGTTTCTGCGGTTGTTTTCCTCCAGGGAGGCAACCAGCTCGTCAATGTTTTCATAATCGTGCCCCTGGGCGATCACGGCGAATTCGTCCGTTGCCACGCGGAATACGGGGCTGTGCTTGAACGTGGCGCACACGATGGCGCACGCGTCGCGGATGCGCTGGTCCCCTTCCTTTTCGCCCTTGCTTTCAATGGTTTTCTGCAAATCATAGACGCTGCACAGCGCGATCGCGTATTTGACCGGGTTGCCGCCTTCGATCTGCCTGGCGAGGTTTTCGGACATATCCTGATAGGCCGTTTTGTTCTTGACGCCGGTGAGCGTATCCAGATTGGCGCGGGAGCGCGCGGCCATGAGCCTGCGCTCCATCTCCTGCTCATGCCGCACCTGTTCGTCGATGTTGTTGACGCCGATGATCAGCTGCTGCCCGTCCTTTTCTTCGACCATGGCGGCCTTGACATTGACGTACTTGGGCTCGCCGTCGATCAAAAGTCGGTAGCGAAGCACGAAGAGGCCCGAGCGCTTGATTTCCTTCATCACGTTGCGCTTGGTGAACATGGCGTTGAAGTTGTCCAAATCTTCCGGATAGATCGTGCGCGCGCTGTCCTTTCGGGCCTGGCTGAAAAAGTGTTTGCCTTCCTTGGGAAGGCCGAGGCCGTCGTACGTCGTGATGGCGCTGTACACGGTGAAGCGGTTCGTCTTGGGATCAACGGTATAGATGCAGATATAGTCGTCGGACAGGGCCGAAATGCGGGCGTAGGTCGCCCGTTCGGCCTGCACGCGCTCCAGCGCTTCCCTTTGCCTGGTCTGCATATCCACGTTGCTTACGCCGATGATGATATGGCGGGCGTCCTGCTGCATGCGCATGGCCTTCATGTTGACATAGGTGGGCTTTCCGTCGATCATGAGGCGGTAGGTCAGGGTGAAAGTGCCCTGCGTATCGAGGGCGTTCACGATGTTTTCTTTGGTAAAGGATTGGAGGACGTACTCCTGATCCGCTTTATACACGAGCTTGCCGACGTCCTCCTGGCTGGCCGCGAAGAAGCTTTTCCCGTGGCGTTCCATCGCCAGCTCCTCGAGGCTGGCATCGGAAGAATACTGGATGAATTTTTCCGTATCCAGATCCACATAGTACAGCGACAGATAGTCGGAGGACAATGCCTGGGCGATGGCGGAATAGGTCGCGCCGTCGTCCTCCTTGTGCTCCATCACCGCGAGCACCGCAACCACCACGGCCGACGTTCCCGTGACGGGGTTCACCGCCGCGCGGCGGACCATGACATGGATGGTGGTGTTTTCATTGATCTGTTCATCGAGGATGAAGCGGCCGCCGCTATTGCTGCAGCGCATCACCGTGTTCATGAAGGGACGGCCCAGGCCTTCCGGCATCAGGGAATAATCCAGCGGCTTTGAGAACTGGTCGAGGCCGAACGCGCGCTTCATAAAATCGCGGTAGGTCTTATTGCAGCGCGCATACTGGGCCCAGGTGCCCTTGACCTCCATGATGGCCATGGGCAGCGTGTCAAAATACCTTTTCAGCGAGTTATCGTTTTCGCTGGAGAACGCGCCCAGATCATAGAGGTTGATCCGGCCCAGCGCGGCGAAATACTCGGATTCCGCCGGGTTTTCAAAGCCGATCTGCCTGCCCGTCCGGTACCTATTTAAGATCTCTTCCAGCGGCACGGCCTTGCAGTAGAAAAAGCCCTGCAGCTTCGTGCATCCGATTTCGCGCAGGAATTCCTCCTGTTCTTTGGTCTCCACGCCCTCGCACACGGTTTCCACGCCCAGGCCGATGCACATTTTGACGATCTCGGTCAGGATGATCCTGGATTCGTCGCCCTTTTCAAACTTCTGGAGGAAACGCATGTCGAGCTTGATGACGTCAAAGCAGATATCCTGCAATACGTCCAGGGAGGAATAGCCGCTGCCGAAATCGTCCATCCACACCTGGAAGCCCAGGCTGTGGAAGCGCTCCACCTGGGTTTTGATGAAGGCCAGGTCGCTGCCCACCACGCTTTCGGTGATTTCGACGGTCAATTTGCCGCGCTCGATGCCCGCCGCGTCCACGCGTTTTCTTATCTCCTCCACGATATCGCAGCAGTCAAAATCCGAGCGGGAGAGGTTCACGGATTCGGGCACCACATACAGCCCGTCCGCCGCCTGCAGCTTCATTTTTTCCAGGATGCAGTCCACCACGTACAGATCCAGCTTGTAAATCAGCTTTGCTTCCTCCAGATAAGGAATGAAATCCGCGGGAGACAAAAAGCCCTTCACCGGATCGATCCAGCGGGAGAGCGCCTCTTCGTCGCATACCCTGCCGTTGGCCGCGCGGATGATCGGCTGGTAATACACCTGGATCCATTTCTCCTGAATGGCCCTGTCCAGATTATCCACCACGTACTGCCGTTTTTCCGCGTTAGCCAGCATTTCCGGATCGAAATAACGGAAGGTGGAAACACGCGCCTCGCGGTTCACATTGCAGGCCATCTTGGCCCGGTCGCACGCCAGGCCGATCTCGATCTGTTCCCCTTCCATTTTATAGATGCCGGCGCGAACGGGCAGGCTGCCCTTCTCGCTCATCGTTTCGCACGCGGCGAACAGGCTTTCCAGCTGCTGCTCGACGCCGTCGGCGTCCGCGAATACGGCGAAATGATCCTGGCCGAAACGGGCGCAGTTTTCATTGCTGAAATACTGCGTGAGGGTCTTGCCGAACGTCTTGATGAGACGGTCGCCTTCCGAAAAGCCCCATTTTCTGTTGTACTGCTTCATGCCGCAAAGATCCGTGAACACAAGCGCGGGCGTTTTCCCCCTCGCGCTGAGGGCCTTGCAGCCTTCGGCGGCCAATTCAAAGAAGTAGGTCATGTTGGGCAGCCCGGTCAGGGAATCGTAATGATTCTGGTATGCCATGCTGCTTTCGCGCAGCGCCTGGATGAAAGAATTGTTCATGAGCGTTTCTTTTTCGCCCGCGTCCGGGGAATATACGCCCATTTTGGTATACCAGACATAAGCGAGCCGGACCCCCGTATCCGTATAGACGTGCCTGCCCTGGGCATGGATGACGAAGGTCTGCTTCTCCTCTATGTCCTTGGAGCGGTAAAGCACGTTGTATTCCCCGCCCTCGGTGGCAAAACGGACGGCCGCTTCCGCGATGCGGCCCACGTCCTCCGGGTGCGTGGCGCGATACATGTCGCTGTCCATGACGCCGTAGGCTTCCTGCCGGTCGGAAAAACCGAAAAGCTCGCAAAAACCGGCGGAGAGCGCCAGCGTGACGACCCGCTTATTGATAAATTGGTATACGGCAAACGGAACCGGAGAAGCTTCCATTCCGGCCAATTCCGCTTTGCTAAACTGATATTTCTCCATCATCGCTTCACCCTTTCGTTGTTTCAGCGAAAGAAACGGTGAGATTTCAAATATCTTTCCGCATGCATCAAAAAACGGCCAGAAAAAAGGCGCACAAAAAGAAATTCTGAAATTTACTGCTATTATACAGGAAATGTATATTGTTGACAAGTATTTTTTCAAAGCCCGCGTCCAGGCTGCGCGATCAAAAAAAATGACGTTGCAAAGCGAACGAAAATGTTTTATAATAGACAAGAGAAAAACAATACATACTCAGGCCGGTGAGAGCCTGAGAAAAAATAAAAAAAGGAGGAACCATCCAAATGAAGAAACTGGTATCTCTTGTTCTTGCGCTGATCCTGCTGCTGTCCGTGAGCAGCGCGGCCCTGGCCGTGAATGAAGACGTGGAAGGCGAGATCACGATCTACTCCTCCATGTATCCCTTCGTCATCGACATGATGGACAAAGCCATCAAAGCCGAATTCCCCAACCTGGTCCCCAACAGCGAAGGCACCTTCTTCTTCTATGCCGGTACCGGCAAGCTGATCAACAAGATCTACGGCGAAATGGGCGACAACAGGGATCAGCCCCTTGAATGCGATATGTTCATGGTGGCCGAGCCCGCTTTCTCGCTGGAGCTCAAGGAATACGGCTATCTGCATTCCTTCGAGGTGGAAAACGCCGACACCCTGCTGCGCTTCCCCTACGACCCGGAAGGCTACTGGTATCCCGTGCGCGTGTGCAACATGGTTTTGGCCTACAACCCCGAAATGGAAGCCGACTGGGCCGCCAAGGGCGTCACCATCCCCAGGACCTTCAAGGATTTCGCCTATGACCCGGCGCTCAAGGGCTACATCTCCATGGGCGATCCCATGACCAGCGGCACCACCTACGCCGCCGTCGCCTCCCTGCTGGATACCTACGGCGAAGAATACCTGGATAAGCTGGGCGAAAACAAAGTGATGCGCGAATCCGGCACCACCCCCATCACCAAGCTGCAGACCTGCG
This sequence comes from Clostridia bacterium, assembly GCA_017541205.1. GTDB lineage: Bacteria > Bacillota > Clostridia > Christensenellales > Aristaeellaceae > RUG563. Next base: position 16,098 of record JAFXZO010000019.1, read on the forward strand.
AATGCGCGGCCATCATGATCCTGGAGGAATCCGTACTCAAATACATCAAGGAAGAGGCCGACAAGGGCAACGAGCTGACCAACCTGCAGGTGATCTATCCCGAAGACGGCGTGATCCTGATCCCCTCCACGGTGATGATCGTGGCCGAGGAATATTCCAAGCACGTGAACACCGAAGCCTGCGAAGCCGTGGCCCAGTGGCTGCTGACCGAAGAAGCCCAGAAGCTGATCCTGGAAGGCTATATGCACTCCGTGCTGGCCGCTATGGACGCATATCCCTACAAGTCCATCGCCACCATGAGCCTGATCGAAAAGGACATGGGCGTGGATTGGGAAAAGGCGTATAAGAACAGGGAAGAAATCCAGAACATGTGGACGGAGAAGGTCACCAAATAACCGGCGAGGCCAATGCTTCCGCGGGGGGAGCCGAATGACGGCTTCCCCCGTTCCAGTATTGTAATAAAGAGGTGCATGCGGATGGAGAAAACGGTCGCATTGCAAAAAGGGATCCAGCAGCGGGATCGCACCCCCGTGGTCACCAAGATCGGCCTGGCGGTGATCTTTCTAATGGGCATCGCCATCATCGTGGTGGGGGCTATGGCCACGCGGGAATACGACGCTTCGGGCTTCAGCTCCGAAGGCGCGTACAGCGCCATCTATTCCCTGCAGGGCCACGTATCCTCCTTCTGGAAGGACAGGCTGTCGCCCCAGCTGAACGCCCTGGACGATGGAGCGCGCGCGCAGGTGAACGCCGCGGCGAACGGCTTGCTTGCGTCCGCCTGGGAAAGCCAGAAAGCCGGCGGGGCTTCGGATGCGCAGGCACTGTTGGACAGCGCGGGCGACGCGGGCCAAACGGCCCTTTCCTATAAGCTGCTGTACGCCACCTACCTGATGAACGGCCCGAAGGTCGGCGCGGGGATCAAGAAAGAGATCGCCGCCATTCCGGCGGACCGGCTGTCCGCCTTCCGGCAGGAGGTGCTCCGCTGCGCCGCGGACGAAACCGCCGCTGTTCCGCAGGAGGCCCAAAAAGCGTTGGACGGGCTTTCCGGGGAAGAGAGGCAGGCCATGGCCTTGCAGCTGTGGTTCCTCAGCAACGATTCCGCCGCCGCCACCGATCAGGTGAACACCCTGAAAAAGAGCGTGCGGGACAAGGAAGTGCAGCTCAGCGCCTTCCGCATGATCGCGTCGGGCGAGCTCGGCTTTTTATGGCAGCTGGTGCTCGGCGGCAGCAGGACCACCGTCCTCGTTGGCATCGCGCTGGCGTTTGACGCCGTATTGCTCGCGCTGCTGATGATGGCGGACAAAACCTGGATCCTCGATTTCAAATGGATCCTGATCCTGTTGATCGTGGATTTCCTGCTGATCTTCCAGATGCTGCCCGTGATCTACATGGTCGTCAAGGTGTTTTTCCCGGAAGGCAGCTTTTCTTTGGAAACGATCTCGCGGCTGTATAGCTATTCACTGAACATCGAAGCGCTCAAAAACACCCTGATCGCCGCCTTCGCCACCATGATCCTGGGAACGCTCCTGGCCTTTCCCCTGGCCTGGCTGGTCGGCAGGACGAATCTGTACGGCAAAAAGTTTTTCCGCTCCCTCTTCGTGCTCACCTACATGGTGCCGCCGTATGTGGGCGCCATGGCGTGGCTGCGGCTGATGAACCCGAACGTGGGCACCATCAACCAGTGGATCCGCGCGCTGTTCGCCTTAAGCGACGCGCCGGGGCCCTTGAATGTGTATACGCTGCCCGGCATGATCTGGGTGCTGACCACGTTCTATTATCCCTATGCCTTTATCACCATCAGCCGCGCGATGGAAAAAATGGACCCCTCCCTGGAGGAAGCCAGCCGCATTTCCGGCGCGTCTCCCCTGCGGACCGTTTTCACCGTCACCCTGCCCATGATGACGCCTTCGCTGATCGCCGGCGCGCTGCTCGTGTTCGTCAGCGCCGCCAGCTGCTACGGCATTCCTTCCATTATCGGCACGCCGGGCAACGTGAGCACGGTCACCACCCGCATCGTGGAATACGTCGCGCTGGGCCAGAAGGGCCTGAACGACGCCACCAGCATGTCCGTGTTCCTGATGGTGGTCGCCCTGGTGATCCTGTTCCTTTCGGACGTTGTGCTGGCGAAAAAGCAGTACATCACCGTATCCGGCAAATCCGTCCGGCCCGCCATCGTGGATCTGCGCTCCTGGCGCATCCCGCTGACGATCATCGTTTCTTTGTTCGCGGTGATCGTGGTGCTGATCCCCTTCGCCACCATATTGACCACGTCGTTTAAGGTGGACGTCGGCAAAAGCATGACCGCGGCGGGCAATTTCACCCTGGCCAACTGGACGACGGTGTTCAACCGGCCGGAGACCATCGGGTGCCTGAAAAACTCGCTGTTCTTTGCATCCGTCGCCGCCACGGCGGGCCTGCTGATCGCCTGCGTGATGAGCTATCTATTGCAGCGCACCCGCATCCGAGGCCGCGGCATCCCGAACTTCATGATTACCCTGGGCTCCGGCACCCCGTCGGTCGTTATCGCATTGGGCCTTATCATGACCATGCGCGGCAATTTCGGCATCAATATCTACAACACCGCCTACATCATGATCATCGCCTACATGATCAAATACCTGATGATGGGCATGCGCACCGTGGTCTCCGCCATGAGCCAGATCCACGTATCGCTGGAGGAATGCAGCCAGGTATCCGGCGCGAGCTGGCTGCGCACCATGTTCAGGATCACCGGCCCGCTGATCTTCCCCAGCATCGCGGCAGGCTGGTTCCTGATCTTCATTCCCTGCTTCTATGAGCTTTCCATGACCACCCTGCTCTATTCCAGCACCACCAAAACCATCGGTTTCCAGCTTTACGAGTATTGGACGTTCACCAGCCAGCCCATGAGCTGCGCGATGGCGTTCGGCATCCTTTTGATCGTGGTATTCCTGAATTTCCTTTTGAACCGCCTCACCAAGGGCGAATTCTCCATCTGACAGGGGGCTGATTGTATGGCGACCGTAACGATCAAGCATATCACAAAAGCCTTTGGCGATAACGTGGTGCTCCGGGAATTCAACGAAGTATTCCAGGAGGGCGAGTTCATCACCCTCCTGGGCCCGTCCGGCTGCGGCAAAACCACGATGCTGCGCATCATCGCCGGCTTTGAAAAGCCGACGGCGGGCGAGCTGTATATCGACGATCAATTGGTGTCCGGCGGAAAAACCTTCGTTCCACCCGAAAAGCGCGGCATCGGCATGGTGTTCCAAAGCTACGCCGTCTGGCCGCATATGAACGTATATGAAAACGTGGCCTATCCGCTGAAAATCAAAAAAGCGCCGAAATCGAAAATCAAAAAGAGCGTGGACAGGGTGCTCGAGATCGTGCACCTGAGCCAGTACGCCGAGCGCTTCCCCAACCAGCTCTCCGGCGGGCAGCAGCAGCGCGTCGCCCTCGCCCGCGCCCTGGTCGCCGCCCCTAAGCTGCTTTTGCTCGATGAGCCGCTGTCCAATCTGGACGCGAAACTGCGCGAATCCATGCGCTTTGAAATCAAGGAGATCCAGCGTTCCCTCGGCATCACCGTGGTTTATGTGACCCATGACCAGACCGAAGCCATGGCCATGAGCGACCGGATCTTCCTCATCAACCGCGGGGTGGTGCAGCAGTGCGGCACACCGCAGGAAATCTACAACCAGCCGGCCAACCAATTCGTGGCGGACTTTCTGGGCAAGGTGGATTTCTTCAAGGGCGAAGCCGGGGACGGCAGCATCGTGTTCCCGGCCATGGGCGGCCAGACGATCCCCTATGACGGGCCCCGCCGCGGCAGGGTGGACGTGGCCATCCGCCCGGAAAACATCATTTTCGCGGAAAACGGCCCGCTGCACGGCGTCCTCGAAGCGCAATATTACCTGGGCGACGTGGACGATTGCCGGGTGCGCGTCGGCGATACGCTGGTGCGTGTGATCGCGAACGGCTTCGTCTATAAGCATTTGACCGACGGGCAGAAGGTGAGCCTGGATGTGCGGGACATCATGGTATTTGAAGACGACGGCGAGCTCGAAAAGATGCTGACCATCCAGACCTGACGAAAAACAAAAGGCTCGTCAGAGCGTTTCGTTCCTTTTCTGCTCGTGCTTTTTCCAAATGGAGACCACGAAATCCTGAAGCTTTTTGGGCAGCGGCATCCGGCTCAGCTTCCGCACGAACAGCACGATCCCGATCCCGAGCGCGGAGAGGACCGCCAGCGCGATCCACGCCCTCCAGTCCAGCGGCGTAAGGAAGAAAACTTTCGGCAGCAGGGCGACCGCCCCAACAAAGCCCGCCGCCACCACGGCAAGCAGCGCGGCGCGGAGCTTATTGAAGGGCTGGCAGGTCAGCGCCAGCACGGTGTAGCCGATCACCCCGGCCAGGATGGTTGCGAGCGTGGAGCACAGCGCCGCCTCCCAGCCAAAGGCGGAAAGCAGCATGGCCGCCGCCGCGCATACGGTGACCGCTACGCCCCCCGGCATGGCGCGTTTGAGCACCGTAACGATGAAATGGCCCTTGATGCGTCCGGTGCTCTTTTCCAGCGAAAGCACAAACCCGGGAAAGCCCACCATGAGCGCGGAAACCAGCGTCATCTGGATCGGCTGGAAGGGATAGGTGCCCGGGAAAAACAGCATCAGGATGCTCAGCCCAAAGCTGAACAGCGTCTTCATCAGGAAGAGGCTGGCCGTTCGGGTGATGTTGTTGATGACCTGCCTCCCCTCCAGGACGATATCCGGCATGGCCGTGAAATCGCTGGTCAGGAGCGTGAGCTGCGCCGCGTTTTTGGCGGCGTCCGAGCCGCTCGCCATGGCGATGGAGCAGTCCGCGGCCTTGAGGGCGGGAATGTCGTTGACGCCGTCCCCGGTCATTGCCACGTTGTGCCCGTGTTTTTTGAGCGCTTTCACCAGGGCCTGCTTCTGTTCCGGCGTTACCCGGCCAAACAGCGTGTATTCCTCCGCCGCCTTTTCCAGATCGTCGTCGGTTTTCCACTCTCTGGCGTCCGTCCAATTGTCCCAGCCCTTGAGCCCGGCCTGCTTTGCGATGCGGGATACGGTGTGCGGGTTATCCCCGCTGATGACCTTGACCTGGACATCCTGCTGGGCAAAATACCGCAGCGTTTCCGCCGCGCCGGGCCGAATCTGATCGTACAGGGCGCATAGGCCAAGGATCCGCTCGATGGGCGGCAATTCTTCCCCCCGGATGACGCCGTGCGCTTCCACCAGCACCACCACGCGCTTGCCCTGATCGGCGAGCGCGTTCACTTTTTCGCGAAGCGCGGGTGGATAACGGTCCGTCAGCACGAATTCCGGCGCGCCCATGATGAGAACGGTGCCGTCCTCAAACGCCGCGGCGGATTTTTTCCGCTTGCTGGAAAAAGGCAGCAGCGATACCGGCGCTTCCATGTCCGGCGCGACGGCTTCGCGCATGGCGTCCAGGGTGCCGCTCGCCTCGTCGAACGCGCCCAGGAAGCGGGAGAAAGCCCTGCGGGCTTCTTCCGTCGTCGCGTCGATGCCTTCGATGGCGTCCACCGCCATTTTGCCGGTGGTGATGGTGCCCGTTTTATCCAGGCACAGCACGTCGGCCCGGGCCAGGGTTTCAATGCCCGCCAGTTCCTGCACCAGGGTCTTTTTCAGGCTCAGCTTCCTTACGCCCACAGCCATGGCGATGCTGGTCAGGAGCACCAGCCCCTCCGGGATCATGCCGATCATGGCGGCCACGGTGGCGGGCACGGCGGCAGGCACGGGCACCTTGGAAATCAGCGTCTGCTTCAAAAACAGCAAGATGCCCAGCGGAAGCAGCACCACGCTGTCCAGGCCGATCAGCGTATCCAAATCTTTGCGCAGGCGGGAGCCCGGGCGCGTGGTTTTCTTTGCTTCGCGGGTCAGGCGGCCCACGTAGCTTTCCGCGCCGACGTATACCAGCTGCGCCGTCATCCTGCCCTCCGTGACGGCGCTGCCGGAATAGAGCCAGCTTCCTTTTTCCTTATGGATGGCGTCGCTTTCGCCCGTGAGCAGGCTTTCCAGCGCGCGGCCCGAGCCTGAAACCACGATCGCGTCGCCGATCACCTGATCCCCGGCGTGCAGCACCACCAGATCGCCCTGTACGGTCTCCTCCGGCTTGCAGGTGATTTCCTGGCCGCTGCGGATCACGCGGACGCTGGGCGCGTTGAGCAGCTGCAAATTCCTGATCGTTTTTTGGGCTTTGTATTCCTGCACCGTGCCGATCAGCACGTTGATGACAATAATGAACATGAACGTCATGTTCCGATAGCTGCCGACCAGCAGCAGCGCCAGGGCCAGAAGAACGTTCAGCAGGTTAAAAAACGTGAACAGGTTCCCTTTGAGAATCTGCCCCACGGTTTTCCCCTGGTTATTTTGGATCTCGTTGCCTTTTCCGGCGCGTCGGAGCGCCTCCGCCTGCTCGCTCGTCCAGCCCTGTTCATCCGTATACTGAAAGCCATCCGGCAATTGGGACGGCAGCGATAAATTCGATTGCATCGGCTTTACTCCTTGCTTTGGATCGATCGGCTGAAAGACAAAATCATTCGCACGCATATTTTATCACAAACACCCGTCCATTCCAATACGCCGCGAAAAAACGCCCGGGGAAAGCCTCCCCGGGACAGGATCATCAATGGGAATGAAGAAGACGGTCAGATTTCCGGGATATCGATTTCGATTTCCCGGCCAAGCTGCGCGGAGCGCTCGATGCCGTCGATGATCGCCTGGTTATACAGGATCTGGGAGGACGGAACAGGCGCGCTCTTGCCTTCCTTGATGGCGTCCAGGAAGGAACGAAGCTTCATTTCAAACAAGGGCTTGGGCGCGCGCAGGATGGGGATCTTGGTTTCCGTCTGCAAGCCCGCGGTATCGGTATAGAGGGTCATTTCCCCGCCTACGGTTCCGTTCCAGCATTCGGTGGAGGGAATGCGCAGCGCGCCTTTCTTGCCCAGGATCACCGTATCGCCGGGGGTGTCCAGGTGCATGGCCCAGGAAATGCGGAAATCCAGGATCACGCCGCCCTCCAGGCGGATAAAGGCCGCGGCAAAATCATCCACGCTGAAGCGCGCGGCGTTTTCCTCGGCGGTATGGGTCTGGTCCGGGCCGCTGTACAGCGGATTGGTGCCGAAGAAATTGCTGGTATAGCCGGATACGGTCAAGGGCTTGGGATACCCGATGGCGTTCAGCACCATATCCAGGCTGTAGCAGCCGATATCGCCCAGGGCGCCGATGCCCGCGGTCTTCTTTTCGATGAAGGTGTTGTTCGGGATGCCGCGCCTGCGGCCGCCGCCGGTCTGGATATAATAGACCTCGCCCAGCGCGCCGGAGGACACGATCTTCTTGATCTGCTGCATGTTCGGGTCCATGCGCGGCTGGAAGCCGATCGACAAAAGCTTCCCGGATTCCTTTTCCGCGCGCATCACGTCCACGGCTTCCTGCAGCGTAACGGTGAAGGGCTTTTCGAGCAGCACGTTCACGCCCGCCTTCAGCGCGTCGATCGCGCATTCCGCGTGCGTCACGTTATAGGTGCACACGGATACCGCGTCCAATTGCTCGTTGGCCAGCATGGATTTGTGGTCGGGGTACAAATGCACCTTGTCCACGTCCACGCCATACTTCCTGTAAAATCTTTCTGCCTTGCCGGGAATCAGATCCGCCAGCGCCACGATGTCCACATCCGGAAATTTCAGGTATTCCTTTACGTGGGCCTCCGCGATCCACCCGGTCCCGATCAGGCCGACCCGCAGCCTGCGCGACGTATCGATTTCCTTTTCCTCGATTGCCTGCATGGTTTGCTTCAAAACGGAATCGCCGCTTGCCATAGCATTTCCCTCCTGCGTAAGTATCGGATCTACTGTCGTCCTCCCTGTCTGCAAGGGGATTATACCATGTTCGTCTTCCCTTGTCGAGCATCAAATCGATGCGGGAAGCGCGCTTTCCCCCGCTTTTTTCTTGCGCCCGCCCTCTCTTCTTGGTATAATAGGACAGAAAAACAGGAAAGAAGGCGTTATCATGGCGATTCATGTAACCGTTTGGAATGAGGACAGCGCGCAGGAAAGCGCGCAAAGCGTTCTGGCCGTTTACCCCAAGGGCGTGCTCGGCGCGGTCGCCGGCATGTTTGAAAACCGGGAAGATTTTTTTGTGCGCACGGCGTATCTATCCCAGCCCGAGGCCGGGCTCAGCGAAGAAATTTTGGAGGATACGGATGTGCTCGTCTGGTGGGGGCACTGCAAGCACCGCCTGGTGCCCGATGAGATCGTGACCCGCGTCCAGCAGCATATCCTGCGCGGCATGGGCCTGATCATGCTGCATTCGGGCCACGAATCCAAGATCATGCAGCGCATGATGGGCACGCAGTGCTCCCTGCGCTGGCACGAAAACCAGGACAAGGAACGCATCTTTGTGCTGGAGCCCGCCCATCCCATCATGCGGGGCGTGCCCGCGTGGTTCGAGCTGGAAGCGGAGGAAATGTACGGCGAGCGCTTCGATATCCCCGCGCCGGACGCGCTGCTGGCCATCGGCTGGTATGAATCCGGTGACGTCTTCCGCAGCGCCTGCTGCTTTAACCGGGGCTACGGCAAAATCTTCTATTTCCAGCCCGGCCATGAAACCCTGCGCAGCTATTACAATCCTTACGTGCAGCTGATCATCCGAAACGCCGCCCATTGGGCCGCGAGGGACCGCGCGCTTGACCGCGTTCTGGGCAGCGAATTCGCCCCGCCGCTGGAAGAAAAAAAGTAAACGGACCGCACCCCTTTTCCGCGCCGGCATACGATGGGGATGGATGCTGAAATAAGGAAAGGGGTGCGCACGATGTCAGGACAGAATACCAACTGCGCATATCGCTATACGGTCAGGCGCGGGGACAGCTTTTATCTGATCGCCCAGCGCCAGGGCGTACAATTGCGCGATCTATTGGAGGCCAATCCGAATATCCCGCCCGCGCGCCTGATGGTCGGGGACGTCCTGTGCGTTCCCTACGCGAAGGGGGCCGATCAGCCCGCCGGGGAGCAGGAAAACGCCTGCGCTCATCCGCCCTGCGCAAGCGGGAACGATCAAAATAGCGGCAGCCCCGGCAGCGGGCAAAGCGCTTACGTGTGCCCCGCCAATCGCCGGGCCGTGGTGCAGGAAGGCCAGACGGCCAGCGATTTCCAGCGGCGCTATAACCTGAGCTACCATACCCTGAAAACGGCCAACGCCGAAAAGGATCTGGACGCGCTCAAGGGCGGCGACGTGCTCTGCATACCGGAGGAAAACTTTTCCTGTCCCGTGCCCGCCGCCGTCACCCTGGGCCAGGGCGATACGCTGGACAGCGTGGCCGATCGCTATCAATTGTCCGTGACCCAGCTGCTTCGGGCCAATCCCTGCCTGGCCCCGAACAGCTTCACCGCCGGCGCCGTGATCCGCCTTCCCGATTGACCCGATCGGGTAAAAAACTGCCTGGCCCTCATTTTCGGGGGCCAGGCTCGTTTTGGGATGAAGATACAGGATCAGGATTTCACCAGTTTGCTGCTTTTCAGCTCCGCCGAGCCGTTCACGATCAGGCGGCCGTTTTCGCGGCTGAAGAGCATGATGTTGTCGCCGGAGAAGGACAGGCGCACCTTCTGCCCGATCTTGTACACCACGCCGCCGAAGACCACGGCGGTGAGCAGGAAATTGTCCACGCGGATCCTGACCGTCGTTTCCATGCCGGTGGGCATGGCGCTGAACACTTCGCCCTCCACGGCTTCGTTATCGCCGATGCGGATAAACTCAGGCCGCACGCCGAGGACGAAATCGCTGCGGGAGATGGCGGACGCCTTTTCGCCGTCATCCTCGACCTGGGCGATGTTGTATTTGAAGACGGTATCCTTGTTGGTCTTTTCCACATAGCCGGGTTCCTTGGCCTTCCTGGCCTTTTCCGCCTGGATATCGGCCTGCTGCTGATCGTCCTTGGCGTACCAGTCGGCAATCTTCAGGCCGCCGTTGGGCTTGAACGCCGCCTTGATATTCTTGAAGATCGTCAGATCCAGGGTATCGCCGTTCTGCGAGCCCGTAGCTTCGATGAAGTTGACGGCGGGATTGCCCACGAAGTCCGCCACGAACAGATTGTTCGGGGTATTGTAGACGGTCAGCGGCTCGTCATACTGCTGCAGGACGCCGTTATCGATCAGGCAGATCCGGGTCGCCAGGGTCATGGCCTCCATCTGGTCATGCGTCACATACACGAAGGTGGAGCCGGTGGAGAGGTGCAGGCGCTGCAATTCGGAGCGCATTTCCAGGCGCAGCTTCGCGTCCAGGTTGGACAGCGGCTCATCCATGAACAGCACCCGGGGCCCCGGGGCCAGGGTACGGGCGATGGCGACGCGCTGCTGCTGGCCGCCGGACAATTCGCTTGGATAGCGGTCCATGAACTGGCCGATCTTCACGATCGCGCTCACGCGGTCCACCGCGCGTTTGATTTCTTCCTTGCTCAGCTTCCGCGCCGGGGATTTGCCCGTTTCGTCACGCTCCACTTCGCCGTTTTCATTGACCCGCGCGCCTGATTCATTGATGTTGGACAGGCCGAAGGCGATGTTCTGGAACACCGTCATGTTGGGCCACAGGGCGTAATTCTGGAACAGGAAGCCCACGCGGCGCTTGTTCGGCGGCACGTTGATGCCCAGGTCGCTGTCGAACATGGGCACATCGTCGATGGTGATGCGGCCTTCCGTCGGCGTTTCCAGACCGGCAATCATGCGCAGGGTGGTCGTTTTGCCGCAGCCGGAGGGACCAAGCAGGGTCACGAAGGCGTTATCTTCAATGGTCAGGTCCAAATGCTCCACGGCATAATAGCCGCCCCAGCGTTTGCTGACGTTTTTCAATTCGATTCTTGCCATTTTTCTTTCCCTCTTTCCGCTTATTTTCCGCCGCCGATGCCGGCGTCCAGGCTCGCGCCTGTCAGCTTATTCACCAGCGCGTTGAACGCCAGGATCATCACGATCAGGATCAGGTTGATGCCGCTGGAGAACGCGTACAGGCCCATTTCGTCGAAATAGCCCAGCATGGTGGTAATGATCTTGCCCTGGCCGCACAGCAGCATGAACAGGGTCAATTCACGCAGGCACGTCATGAACGGCAGCAGATACCCGCTGATGATGGACGTTTTCTGGATGGGAATGATGATGCGGAACATGCGTTTGATCCATGGGATATTCTGAATGATGGCTGCTTCCTCTATTTCGCCGGACAATTGCATCATGGAGTTGAGCGCGCTTCGGCTGGCAAAGGGGATGTACTTGACCGTGCCGGCCAGCACCAGCAGCAGGAACGTGTTGTAAATGCCCACGTTGGAGCCGAACACGAAGAAGGCGACGCCCACGGCCAGGGAGGGCATGAGGTAGGGCAGGAACGCCATGTTGTTGACGTAGGCGGCCCATTTGCTGCGGCGGTTCTTGCTGACGCAGTAGCCGATCAGGGTGCCGATGGTGCCGGCTGTCAGCGCGCACAGGATGGCCACGATCAGGGTGCCGCCGAACGCGTTCCAGATTTCCGCGTTATACAGGATGCCCTTCTGCCCGTACATGCCGCTCTCGCTCACATTCTCGGCCGTCATCCACCATTTGGTGGTCATGTGGCCCGAAATGCCGTAGGTCAGGAACGAATAGTCGCCCGGGTTGGGCAGGAAGGTTTCAACGGCGAACAGGATGATGGGCAGGATGCCGGTCGCCAGCGTCGTGATCAGGAAGACCACGGCCAGGATGTATTTGCCTGCCCGCAGGTTCACCACGCTGCTCTGGCCGGATTTGCCCGTAACGGTGGTAAAGTTCTTGCGGCCGGAGGTGGTGCGCTGGTTGACGATCAGGATCAGGAAGCCGAACAGCATCATGATGACCGCCAGGATGCTCGCCTGGCCGGCGCGGTTGGAGCTCATGCCCACATACTGGGTGGACAGGGTATTGAGCTTCAAATAGTGCGGGATAGGATAGGAGCCCATGGCGCTGGAGAATACCAGCAGGATGGTGCTCAGGATCGCGGGCTTGACCAGCGGCAGCGTGACGCGGAAGAACGTCTTCCAGCGCGGCGTATTCAGGATGGTCGCCGCTTCCTCCAGGTTCGCGTCCATGTTGCGGAAGATGCCGCCGATCAGGATATAGGCAAACGGCGCATAGTGCAGCGCCAGCACGACGGATACGGGGAACAGACCCTCGCACCACCACTGCGGCATGTAGATGTGGAACAGGGACACGAACAGGCCGTCGTTGCCGCCGGTGATGATGTTGCTGTTAAACAGGTTTTGCCACATAACAGCCAGCGTCCACTGCGGCATGATGTAAGGAAAGATGAAGATGGAGCTTAAGTATTTTTTGAATTTCAGGTTGGTCCTGGTGACCAGGTAGGCGAAGATGCCGCCGTAAAAGATCGCGCCGAAGCAGGCGAAAATGCTGATGAGCACGGAGTTGAGCAGCGGCGTCCACAGGTAGATGGAGGCGACGGATTTGGTGATGCGCTCGCGTCCGACGCGGGTGGTGATCTTGTCTGAAAACAGGTTGGTCCAGTTATAGGTGGTCAGGGTTTCCCCCACGACCTCGATCTTGGAATCCGCCGCGTTTTCGCCGGCGTCGATGCTGCCTGGATGGAGGGCCACCGTGTCCTTTAGAATGGTGACCATGGGGAATATCGTGGTAACGGTCAATACGATGCCCAGGATCAGCAGGATCATGTTCTGCGGCTTGGAGAGATAGGTCCAAGCCTTGTTCATTCTCTTGCTGAAATTGCTGGGCTTGGGGGATGCAATGGCTGACATGCTCTTCCTCCCTTTCAGTTTTTCATGCCGGGCAATCAAACGGGCGGCGAGCCGGACAGAAGCCGACGCGCCGCCCGCATCGTTCATTCAATGATTCCCGTAAGGGGCGCGGTCCATTATTTACCGGCCACGATGCCGTCGATCCAGTCGCTCATGGTGCCGGACACGGAAGCGCAGTAGGCCGGATCTTCCACGACCAGCTTGCCTTCGTTCAGCCACCAGTCGTAGCCGCGGTCGTTCTTGGCGGGATAGGTGTCAACGCCGTCCACATAGCCGTCCTTGCTGTGGTCCTGCATGCAGGCGGGCACGGGAGCATAGCCGCCCATGTCCTTGCCCCAGGCCTTGAAGCCTTCCTGGGTGGTGGTCATGAAGGCGATCAGCGCGCAGCTGGTCCAGGGCAGGGGGCTGGACTTGGTGAGCATCAGATAGTGCTTGTAAGCATAGCCGCCGATGCCAACATAGTCGTCCTGATACGCCGCAACGGTGATGTTGTTCACGGAGGATTCGGGCGTTTCTTCCACGCTGCGCAGCTTGGAGTACACCAGCAAGCCGGCCTGATCCTTGGCGGAGGTGGTCACCAGGGTGTTGCAGATGGGGCCGTCGTCGGTCTGCTCGTTATACTTTTCGCACCAGAGGTACACCCACGCGAGGCCGAACTGCACGTTGTCGCCGCTCAGGCCCAGGTCCGCGGCGTCCAGCTTCATGTCTTCGATCAGGGCGTCGTATTCTTCGTTCTTGCCGGCCCAGAGCTCATAGGCTTCCTTGGCCCAGGTGGCGTACTTATCGTTGGTCATCATGTAGAGGAAGTTCTTGCCGACCAATTCGCTGTTCACGCCCATGAACAGGGGGGCTTCGCCTTCAGCCACGAAATCCCACATGTTCTTGTAGGTCTTTTCGCCGAGGTTGTTGAACATGAACACCTTGTTCAGGGTCTGCAGCGCCAGGGGGAATTCGTTGTTTTCCTTGGCAACGCCCTCGGCCTCGCGCCAATCCTTGGGAACGAAGTTGAGCAGCACGCCGGTCTCCAGCATCTTGCTCTGGATCTGGTTGCCGTCCTGGATCAGCGTCATGGACATGACGTGGTTGCTGCCTTCAACGTCCTTGGTCAGCTGATCGAAGATCTTGTTTTCCTTGGGCTGCTGCCAGCCGCCGTCATAATCCAGCGTGTAGTTGGGATCGATCTTCTGCAGCGCTTCCACGAACAGGGGCAGAACGGATTTGCCGCGGCTGGAGTTGCCCACCGCGTCGAACCGCTTGCCGTTGGATTCTTCAATAGCTTTCAGGAACAGCTCTTCGAGCGTCATGGTTTCAGCCTGAGCGATGATCTCCGCCACGTCTTCCGCCAGCGCGAAAGAGCACAGAGAAATCATCATTGCCAAAACAAGAACAAGCGCGATAACTTTCTTCATGGTATTTTCTTCCTTTCTATCTTGGTCGGCTTTTTGCCGTCCTTTACATGTTATTATACTATCACTTTTGTTTTTGTCAATGGTCAAAATGGGCGTGGCGGAAAAAATCCGGTCTGCGGGGCATTCTTCGCCTGCACGGAGCAAGGATCGTCACAGAGAATACTTTTCCTCTTTTCAGGATTTACAGCGTATTTATCTGCGCAAATAGTCCAGGTTCCGCCTGATAAAGCCGATCCGCTGGCTGACGCAGTCTGCGCTTCTTCCGGGATCGGCGGGCGTGTTGAACACGTAATCCGTGAGCCGGTCCATATCGGTGGTTGCCACGTGGAGGCGGGTATCGCTGGAGGCGTAATAAATATACACTTTGCCGTCCGGCGCGGCGACGGCCCCGTTGGTGAAGCAGACGTTGCTCACGTCGCCGATCCTTTCGACGCCCACCGGGCCGATCAGGAAACCGCCGGGCTCGGCGATCACCCGGGCGGGATCGTCCAGGGCGGTGGCGAAGCAGTAGATCACATATCTTAAGCCCGCCGCCGTATTGCGCACGCCGTGGGCGATGTGGATCCAGCCCTTGTCCGTTTTGATGGGCACGGCCCCCGCCCCGTTCTTACTTTCGGTGATGGTGTGGTATTTGCGGATGGAGGTCATCTTTTCCTCGTCGATCACGGCGTGGGTGATGTCGCCGCACAGGCCGAAGCCGATGCCCCCGCCGCTGCCGGTTTCGATAAAATCGTCCATGGGGCGGGTATAAAAGGCGTACTTGCCCTGAACGAATTCGGGGTGCAGGCACACGTTGCGCTGCTGCGGGGAACGCAGGGTGACGAGGTTCGGCAGTCGCTCCCAGGTTTTCAGGTCCCTGGTGCGCACGATGCCGGCGGCGGCCACCGCCGCGGAAAGATCGCCTGAGGACGTATCCTTGCTCTCCGAGCAGAACACGCCGTAGATCCAGCCGTCTTCATGCTTCGTCAGGCGCATATCGTATACGTTGGTTTCCTCCGGGCAGGTGTCGGGCAGAAGCACCGGTTCATCCCAAAAGCGGAAGCCGTCCACGCCGCTGTCCGACTGGGCCACGGCGAAAAAGCTCTTGCGGTCGCTGCCCTCGACGCGGGCGACGAGGGTGAATTTGCCGTCCAGCAGGAGGGCCCCGCTGTTGAACACCGCGTTGACGCCCAGCCGCTGCATCATGTGGGGATTCGTTTCCGGGTTTGGATCGTACATCCAGAAGGGCGGGATGTGGTTCCGGGTCAGGACGGCGTGGTTCCAGCGCTCGTAAACGCCGTTGTACCGATCGTAATTGACGGTGTTTTTCCGGTTCACGAAAACTTCATACCGAGCCTGTAATTCCTGATACGTCATTGCATTTCCTCCTCAAAGCCGCGGCGCAGCGCCTCCAGGCACATGCGGCCGTTGTGGTAGGGGCATTTCCAGGGCTCCACGATGGCTTCGTCGCTGCCGGGCGTCCCGTCCTCGTTTACATACCAAAACCACTCCGAGCCGGGGCGCTTGTCCGCCATCACGTCCCGGATATAAGCCCACTGGGACAGCACGGCGTCGCGGTAGCGCTTTTCGCCCGTTTTTTCCCAGGCGTTCAGAAAGCCCACCAGCGCCTCCGCCTGCACCCACCAGATGCGCTTTTGATTGACGGCGCCCCTTTCGCATTCGTTGGCGAAGCCGTGATCGGTGAAGGCCGCATGATACGTGTGATCCGCCATTTCCAAAAGCCGCGGCCGGATGCGGGCGGTCAGGGCCGGGTCGTCCAGCGCGTCCAGGGTCTTTTCCGTCAGCCAGCTGGTTTCAATATCGTGGCCGAAGGAGTGCAGATCGATGAGCGTATGGTAATCGTGATCGAAGAACACCTCCTGGCGGCGCTTTTCTTTGTTGTAAATTTTCGTTTCCCAAATCTCCAATATTTCATAGAGCCGGTTTTTCAATTCCGGGTCGGGCCAGACGGTATACAGCCCCGTGTACCCTTCCATCACGTGGAGCAGGGTGTTCATGGTGCGGCTGGCCATCACGCCGTTTTCGGAAAGCTTTTCGTTGCTTTCGGGCCGCCAGTCCGCGGTAAAGGCCTCCAGATAGCCCCCCGCGTCCCGGCATTTTCCTTCGATGATATGGAACAGCGCCTTCGCCCGCGAAAGCGCTTCCCCGCATGCCGAAGCGCGGTAATAGGCGGAAAGGGCATAGATCGCGAACGCCTGGTTGTAGGTATGCTTGGTGCCGTCCGCCACCGCGCCGTCCGCGCGCAGGGCCCAGTACACGCCGCCGTTGCGCTGATCCGTCATCCGTTTCAGCATTTCATATGCGTGGTCCGCTTCCCGCAAAAGGCTTTCGTCCTTTAGATACAGATAGGCTTCCGAGAAAAACCAAAGGATGCGGCTGTTGAGGATGCAGCCTTTGTCCGCTTCCGGATGGCGGGTCAGGTCGAAATCTACCTGCCCCACATATCCGCCGTGAACATCATCCCTTAGTCCCCGCCAGAAGGGCAGGATACGCCCCGTCAATTCCTGCCGGATCTCCTCCTTGAATCGCATGAAATCCTCCTCCGTCTCCGTAATCCGCCGCGAAACCCAATGCGCCGCAGCGGGCGCGTTTATGCACAAAAATACCCGAAACCACAAGGATTTCGGGCGAAAGTGCGCCATCAGGGACTCGAACCCGGGACACCCTGATTAAGAGTCAGGTGCTCTACCAACTGAGCTAATGGCGCAAATCGGGGAGAGCCAACGGCATTCCCCTTCAAGCTGGAGCGGGTGATGGGAATCGAACCCACGTAGCCAGCTTGGAAGGCTGGAGCTCTGCCATTGAGCTACACCCGCAATTGGAGCGGTAGACGAGGCTCGGACTCGCGACCTCCACCTTGGCAAGGTGGCGCTCTACCAACTGAGCTACTACCGCATGAAATAGGGGGTGTGTTCTGGTGCGGACGAAGAGACTTGAACTCTTACGCCTTTCGGCACCAGATCCTAAGTCTGGCGCGTCTGCCATTCCGCCACGCCCGCCTGACTCAGCCCCAAGAGGGTTGGTGACCCATCGGGGACTCGAACCCCGGACACCTTGATTAAAAGTCAAGTGCTCTACCACCTGAGCTAATGGGTCAGAGTGGCTGGGGTGGCAGGGATCGAACCTACGAATGAGGGAGTCAAAGTCCCTTGCCTTACCGCTTGGCTACACCCCAACGGTGTTTGCCTCGCAGGGAAAATGGGGTGGGTAGTGGGACTCGAACCCACGACCTCCAGAGCCACAATCTGGCGCTCTAACCACTGAACTATACCCACCATGGGGTTGGCGCGCCTGAAGGGATTCGAACCCCTGACCCACGGCTTAGAAGGCCGTTGCTCTATCCGACTGAGCTACAGGCGCAGGCCGCTGTCGGGGAGTGTCGGGGGCAATTAGTCCCTGCTGACGATTTAAAATGTTACCACGAAATATTAGGTATGTCAACCCCCTTTTTTAAAAAAGTCGGCCACATTTTTAATTGCTCGCCTTTTCCGCGCCGAAACCGAATTTTTGCTCAAAAAGC
>JAFXZO010000020.1 GCA_017541205.1 Clostridia bacterium
ATAACGGACCGTCACCCGCGCGATGACGGGCACGCGGGTGTAATAGAAGGTGATCTCGTTCATGGACGCGCCGCTTGCATCCACGGTCACGGTGTAGGCGTCCTGGCCCCACAGCGTATAGCCGTCGATTTCGCGGGCGGCGATGGTCTGCTGGCCCTCGGGCACCTCGATGATTTCATCGGGCAAAAGGAGGTTCCCCTGGTCGTCCGCATAACGGACCGTCACCAGCGCGGGCGAAACGGGTGTCTGCTCGGCGGGCATTTCCTGCGTGGAAATATACAACGTCAGCACAGGGCCGGAATTGCCCTGCGCGTCAAACATGAGGATGCTGATATACGCCTGGGGATTGAGCGACGCGTCAAATACGCCCGTCAGGTATTCCCCTGACCCGGGCGAAAACATCGTGTACTGGCCGCTCAGATCGTTGATTTGCAGGATCAGCGCGTCCATCTGCGCGTCCGGCGGCACGGTCAGCCAATACCGCGTTTCATTGGGATCGCCGCTCATGGGCAGGGCCACGGTGCTGGTCATCAGCGCGCCGGAGGGATCCGCCCACTGCACGGAAATGCTGATATCCTGCGCGGCCGCCAGCCCGTGGATGGGCAGGGCCAGGCAGATAAGCGCGGTGACGAGCGCGAATACCCGGAAAAAACCTTTCATAAACGATGCCTCCTTCGGAATCCATCGGGAATCGTGAAGTTATTTCAATTGTATTACAAAACCTTAACAATGTCAATGCTTCTATCCAGGAAATCACTGGTTTGAGGGGCTTTTCCCCGATTTTTTTGCCGTCATAAATCCGCGTGATTTTGACATCGTTTTCTTCGGGCAGGCAGGATTTGCCGGCCGGCAGGTGGAATATACCACAGGGACCAAGCAAAACGGAGGAAAAAGAGATGCGGGACGAAGAGCTGCGCGAAAGATTCCTGTCCGGCGAGGAAATATATCCCGGCAGGATCATCCGGGTGGAGAAGTGGCAGGTGGCCCTGCCCAACGGGCAGACAGCCATGCGCGAGATCGTAAAGCACAACGGCGCCGCGGCGGTCGTGCCGGTGGACGGGCATGGCCAGGTCACGCTGGTGCGCCAGTACAGGACGCCGGTGGATGAATGCACGTGGGAGATCCCCGCCGGCAAGCTGGACACCCCGACGGAAGACCCCTTCCACGCCGCCGTGCGCGAACTGGAGGAGGAAACGGGCCTGCAGGCCGAGCATTGGCAGCTGCTGACGGCCATGTATACCACCCCGGGCTTCAGCAACGAAAAGATCGCCGTCTATCTGGCGACGGGCTTGAGCCAGCATCCCGCCCATCCGGACGAGGATGAATTTCTGGGCCTGAAGAAACTGCCCCTTACCGAAGCCGTCGCCATGTGCATGGACGGCGGCATCCGCGACGGGAAAACGCTGGTCGGCCTGCTGCTGGCCCACCGCGCCCTCTGCGCCCAGGACGCGCCCTTCCTCGGCGCCTCAATGACAACCATACAACGGCGCGCGGCCGTTTCTTCATCCCCAAAATAAAAATTATCGGTATTGTCCGGCCGCTCCGCGCCATCCCCTGCGGAGCGGACCGGCGGAAAGAAAAGCAATGACGAACCAAAAAGAAAAGCATCCCGTATACTGGCTGGTGATGGCGCTGCTGCTCCTGGTGCTGGCGCTTGGCGTCGCGCTGCTGATCGTGGGCATTCAAAACGGCAGCGTATTCCTGTACCCGCTGTTGGACACCCCGCAGCGCCTGAACGCCTGAGGATGCGGGAGCCATGCTGTTTTACCGGGAGATTTTTTCCCTGCTTCCCGTGCTGACGACGGATCGGCTGATCCTGCGCAAAATGAAGCTGTCGGACGCGCGGGATCTGTTTGCGTACGCCAAAGACCCGGAGGTGAGCCGCCACGTGCTGTGGGAAACGCACACCTCGATCCGCCAGTCGCGCCGGTTCCTGCGCGCGGCGAAACGGCAGTATCGCCTGGGCCAGCCCTGCTCCTGGGCGATCACGCTCAAAAATTCCGGCCGCATGATCGGCACGATCGGATTCATGTGGCTCAATACCGAATGGCTGAGCGCCGAGGTGGGGTACAGCCTAAGCCGCGAATACTGGAACCGGGGCCTCATGACCGAGGCCCTGCGCGCGGTGATCGCGTTCGGGTTTGACACCCTGCGCCTGCAGCGGATCGAGGCGCAGCACACCCTGGACAACCCCGCCTCCGGCCGCGTCATGCAGCACGTCGGCATGCAGTATGAGGGCACGCTCCGCCAGCGCGTCAAAAACAAGGGAAAATATGAGGATGTAAAATTATTCGCCATCTTGCGCACGGACCCGCGCTTATGATATAATCCCCCAAGAAGCACCGTTTTTCCGGCGCTTTCCATCCGCAAGAGGAGGAATTCCTATGTTCCATTACAAAACCCGGGGAACCTGTTCCACCCAGATCGATCTGGAAATCGAAGACGGCGTCATCACTGCCTGCGCGTTTCATAATGGCTGCCGGGGCAATACCCAGGGCCTGGCAAAGATGGTCATCGGCCGTCAGGCGGATGAAGTGAAGGAGCTGCTGCGCGGGGTGCAGTGCCGCGGCGGCACCTCCTGCCCGGATCAGCTGGCCCAGGCCATCGATGCTTATCAAGCACAGCAAGCATAAAGGAGAAATCAAAATGACCACAAACAAACAGCGGGATCAAAAGAAATTTTGGATCCGTGTCCTGTGCATCGCCATTGCTTTCATCATGATCGCTTCCACGATCATGGCTGCGCTGGGGCTGTTCTGATAAACAGCGGAGCACGCAAAAACGCGCCTTCTTTCGGCGCGTTTTTTGCATAGGCATTCAATCAAAGCACGTTCAGCAGCCCAAGGGCCTGGAAGGCCGCCAGCGCGAGCGCGCCGATGCCGCAGATCAGCAGCGGCAGATGCAGGCGGGTGCGATTTTCTTTTTTTGTTTTGAGGAACGCCAGAAGATCCGTCGCGCCCAGCACGGCGCAGACGGAAAGCAGGATCCAATACGCGGTCAAACTCAACGCTTCGTCATCCCCTTTTATTCAGTCATGCCCCTAAAGCCCTTGCCTACGATCTCGCTGGTGGTGGTGATGGTGATAAAGGAATGCGGATCGGTGGCGCGGACGAACATTTGCAGGCGGATGGCCTGGGAGCGGTTCACCACGGTCATGATGATATGGCGCTTTTCGTGTGTGAAGCTGCCCTCGCCCTCGGTGACCGTGGCGCTGTGGTGCAGGTTTTCCATGATGTAGCGGCAGATCGGCTCATGGTTTTCCGTGATGATCTGGAACACCTTGTAGGTGCGCAGGTTTTCCATCACGGCGTCCACCATGTAGGATTTGAGGAACAGGCCGAAGAGCGAAAACAGGCCCGTTTCCATCCCGAAAGCGAAGCACGAGCCCAGGGCCACCACCAGATCGGCGATGGCCAGGGCCAGGCCGATGTTGATGTGCGAGTATTTCTTCACCAGCATGGCGATGATGTCCGTTCCGCCGGAGGAGGCGTCCACGTTGAACAGGATCGCCGCGCCGATGGCGGGCAGGCCGACGGCGAACATCAATTCCAAGATCGGCTGGCTGGTCATGGGCGCGGAAAGGGGGATCAGCTTTTCAAACAGCAGCGTCAAAAGCGAGGACGCTACCGCCGAATACGCGGTGCGCAGCCCAAAGCCCCGCCCCAGGAAGGCAAGACCCACGATCAAAAGCGCGATGTTCAGGATCAGGTTCAGCGTGGCGGTGGTCACGGACGGCAGATAGTGCGCCACCAGGATGGAAATGCCGCTGACGCCGCCGGTGGTAAAATGATTGGGAAACTTGAAAAAATATACGCCCGCCGCAACCAGAAGCGTGCCCAGGTTCAGCCAGCCCGTCTGCTTCCACCATTCGGCGGTAAAGCCCTTCCCCTCCCGCGTCGGCGTCATGCTCCAAACCCCTTTTCCAACAGATACCGGCAAAGGGCGCTGCCCCAGAGCGCCGCGGGGCCCATTTCCGCACCCAGGCCGATGCCGTGATGTCCTTTTTCGTAAATGTGCAGTTCATACAGGATGCCGTGGGCGGACAGGGCGCGGGCCAAGTCCAGGCTGTTTTGCGGCGGCACGGTCCCATCCTGCGAGGTATGCCAGATAAAGGCGGGCGGCGTATCGTCCGTCACGTTTTCCTCGGCGGAATACCAGCGGGCGATTTCCTCGTTTTCCCAGTCCGCGCCCAGCAGGCTCTGCCTGCTGCCCAGGTGCGTGTTGGGCCCGAAGGACGCCACCGCGTAACAGGGAACGAACACGTCGGGACGGGAGGAAAACTTTTCGATCGGGTCCTCGCTCTTGGGGTCGCCGGCGTCATAATGCGTGGCCGCCGTGCAGCACACGTTGCCGCCCGCGGAAAAGCCCAGAATGCCCACTTTCTCATACCCCATCGAACGCACCAGCCGGATCGCGCGCGAAGCGTCGCTCCAGGGCGCGAGGCGATGGCAGGGCATGACGCGGTAATCGAGCACGAAGGCCGAAATGCCCTGGCTGTTCAGCATCCGGGCGATGGGCGCGCCTTCATGCTCCGCCTTCATCACGTAACCGCCGCCGGGCACGACCACCACCGCGCCCCGGGAAGCGGGCGCCGGATAGGCTGCAAGCGACGGCTGCGCCTGGCCCGGGCTGAACGCGGTATAAGGCGCGTCTCCCGGCCAAAGGAAAATCCTGTTTTTTTCATCCATGGAAAAGGCGTCTCCTTTTTGTTTCGTGAAAAAAGCGGGCGGATCGCCGCGCTTTCCGATACGCCGGATCACTGAGCCTTCACGTGCCGCCGGTTATGCCCGATATCCTCGTAATACTTGCGTTTTTCGATATACATATAGTGCTCGGCCTGCTTGACGAGCTCATCCATGTCCAATTCCTGTTTGGTCTGCAGGCTGGCGCCAACGGAAACGCTGAACCCCTTTTCGCCCGTTTCCCGGATGAGCTTTGTGATGCGTCCGCGGATGTCCTCCAGGGTGGAATCCAGGCAGAAGGCCACGAACTCGTCCCCGCCGATGCGGTACGTATCGGCCTGCCCGAAATGATCGACGACGGCGTGCGCCACGGTCTTGAGCATGATATCGCCCGACTCATGGCCCTCGGAGTCGTTGAGCTCATGCAGGCCGTTCACGTCCACAAAAATGCAGGTCAGGTTTTCCTTGCAGCGATCGGCATAGCCCGCGCGTTTGCGTTCAAAGCTGTTGCGGTTCTTGACCCCGGTCAGCACGTCCGTTTCGCTCAGCACCTTGTTTTTCCGTTTCTGCGAAAGCAGGCGGAACTTGGTTTGCATCAGGTACACGGAAAGCAGGACCGCGATGGCGCCGAAAAACAGGCTGTTCCACAGGTCCAGCAGCGCGATGTCCATGGGCTTGGCCAGCGTGGACAGCCAGAAATGCCCAAAGATCGCCAGGACGGTCATGAGGATCATATAGATCGGCTTGTAGGTGAACAGCGCGGGCATCACCAGCAGGATCGCGACCGCCGCCGTGGCCGGTATCGTCCCGTGCGCCAAGGATACGCTGAAGGAAAAGCCGTACATGGACAGCATATACAGGATCGACAGCAGCGTTGAAAGGCTCGGCCGCGCGGGCAGGAGCAGCCGCGCGCACGCATACAGCAGGACGCTGATCACAACCATGACTGTGTACGTGAGCTGATTGGCTGTCAGCGCGCCGCCCGCGAGGAAGCTCATCAGCAGGCACGCGAAAAACACGCCCGCCGAAATGCCCAGATAGATGCGGACACAGCGTCCGTTTTCCTCGCGCACCTCGGGCAGCAGCTGCTGGATTTCTTCTTTATCAAACCCTGCGTACAGCAGGTACCGGTTCAGCTTCGTCATTGGTTCCTTTCCTCGTTCCCACCGGGCGGATCCTATCGGCGGCTTTTTTTCGCGCCGGTCGGTACGGATCCATTATACCGCGTTCCCAGACGCTTGACAACCCCGCGCGGCGCGGATTTCAGGGCGTCTGGCCCATTTGCCTGAGCTTTTCGGCCTGCTCCTGAAGCGTCAGCGCGTCGATGATCTCGTCCAGGTCGCCGTCGATGACGGCGTCGATTTTATAGAGCGTGAGGCCCGCGCGGTGATCGGTGACGCGGCCCTGGGGAAAATTATAGGTGCGGATGCGCTCGTTGCGCTCGCCGCTGCCCACCTGGGAGCGGCGGTTCTCGGCGTAGGCGGCGTCCTTTTGGGCGCGCAGCAGGTCGTACAGCCGGGAAGCCAGCACCTTCATGGCCTTTTCCTTATTCTTCAATTGGCTTTTTTCGTCCTGGCAGGTGACCACCAGGCCGGTGGGCAGATGGGTGATGCGCACGGCGGAATCGGTCCGGTTGATGTACTGGCCGCCGTGGCCGGAGGCGCGGTAGGTATCGATGCGCAGGTCCTCCTGCCGGATATCCACCTCCACGTCCTCCGCTTCCGGCAGGACGGCCACGGTGGCGGTGGAGGTATGGATGCGGCCCCCGGCCTCGGTGACGGGCACGCGCTGGATGCGGTGCACGCCGGATTCGTACTTCATGCGGGAATACGCGCCCACCCCGTTCAGGGTGAATACGGCTTCCTTGATGCCGCCCAGCTCCGTATCCGAAATATCCACGGCCTCAAACCGGAAGCCCTTGCGTTCGGCGTAGCGCTGGTACATGCGCAGCAGCACCGCGGCAAAGAGCGCGGCCTCCTCGCCGCCCGCGCCGGGGCGGATCTCCATGACCACGCTGCGGTCGTCGTTCGGGTCGTGCGGGATCAGGAACAGGCGCAGGCGCTGCCGTTCCGCTTCTTCCCGGGGCAGCAGCTCCTTCAGCTCTTCTTCCGCCATATCGGCCATGTCGGGGTCCAGGCGCATTTCCTTTGCCTGCTCGATCTGGGAAAGCAGCTGCCGGTATTCCCGCCAGGCGGTTACGGCGGGGGTCAGCTGCGCCGCTTCTTTGAGGATCTTTTGCCACTTGGGCACGTCGGCAATGATTTCCGGCTGCGCGGCGGCCACGCTCAATTCTTCAAGCCGGCCCTCCATGGCCTCAAACTGCGCTTCCATCACGGCTTCGTCCCCTCCTTCTTCCGGGCGCTGACCACCCGGGGCAGGCCCCCCAGGTCCGGCAGGATGCGGATGCCGTCAAAATCCTGCCGCAGCAATTGCGCGACGGCCTCGCTTTCTCCGTCGCCGGTCTCCAGGCAAAGAAAGCCGCCCTCCGCCAGATGAAGGGGCGCTTCGCGCGCGATCCGGCGGTAAAACTTTAGGCCGTCTTCTCCCGCAAAAAGCGAAAGCGGCGGCTCTTTTTCCACTTCGGGCTGCAGCGTCCCCCGCAGGCCCGATGGAATGTAGGGCGGGTTGCTCACGATCACGTCAAAGCTTTCATCCCCGACCGGCGCGAACAGATCCCCCCGCAAAAAACGCACCCGCGCGTTCAGCGCTTCCGCGTTTTCCCGCGCAAGCGCCAGGGCGTCCCCGCTGATATCCGTTGCCGTTACCTCCGCGCCGGGGCGCAGCTTTTTTATGCTCACGGCCAGGCACCCCGTGCCCGTGCACAGGTCCAGCACCCGGCTTCCGGGCCGGATGTGCCGGAGCGCTTCCTCGCACAGCGCTTCCGTATCGAACCGCGGGATCAGCGCCCGCGCGTCCGTTTTGAACGGAAAGCCCATAAAGCTCTGGCTGCCCAGGATGTATTGCAGCGGCTGCCGCGTTTGGCGAAGGGCGACGAGCCGCTCAAATTCCGCCGCTTCGCCGTTTGTCAATGCCCGCCCCTTGTCCATCAGCAGGTCCAGCCGGCCGATGTTCATCACATGCGAAAGCAGGCATTCCGCGTCCAGCTTGGGCTCGGGAACGTCCCGCAGCCTTTCCCGCGCCGATTTCAGCGCTTCTTGTACCGTCATGCTTTCTCCTCAAATACACAAAAAACGCCTTCCCTTCGCGCCGCATATCCCAAACGGGGGCGCGCAAAGGGAAGGCGGCTTTTCTACGCCTTGGCGGGGTGCAGGATCACCCATCCCTCGGGCGTCTTTTCGCCTTCGGGCAGGCCGTGCAGCGCGGCGTTCATGGACGCGATGGCGACCTCGCACTGTTCGTCGCTGGGCTGGCGGGTGGTCAGGCGCTGCATTTGCAGGCCGGGCCAGCGCAGGGCGCGGGTAAGGGGCGTTTCGGAGTGCGCAAGGGCTTTGAGGCATTCATAGCTGATGCCCGCGACGCAGGGGAGCAGGATCACGCGGCTGAGCACGCGCAAAAGATAATGCGCGCCAAGGTCAAACCCCGTGAGCTGCAAAACGAGCACGTCGATCACCGAATAAAAGAGGATCGACAGCAGGAAGGTGAGCAAAAGAAAGCTGGTGCCGCAGCGGGGATGCAGGGTGGTGAACTGCTGGGCGTTCTTGGGGGTCAGGGGCAGGTCATGCTCGTGGCAATAGACGGTTTTGTGCTCCGAGCCGTGGTATTGGAAGGTCTTGCGCATATCGGGGATGCGCCCGACGAGCGAAATATACCCCATCAGGAGCAGGATGCGGATCAGGCCGCTGACCAGGTTTTTGAGCAGCAGCGTCCCGCCTGCGGCGTTTTGCGGAAAGAGCATGATGACGGTGTTGGGCAGCAGCACGAACAGGCCGATGCTCATCGCCAGGGCCATCACCACGGCCAGCCCCATCATGACGCTGTCCGCCTTCTTGCCCAGCTTATCCGCCAGCCATTTGTCGAATTTGCCGGGCTCCTCCTGCGCGTCCTCGTTGCCGGACATCTTCATGCTGTCCTCCAGCACGCGCATGCCAAGCGCCATCATATGCACCATATTGACCGAGCCGCGGATGAAGGGCAGGCCCATCCAGGGATGCTTTTTGGAGGGGGCCGTATATTCCTCCCGCTTCACCACGATATCGCCGTTGGGGCGGCGCACCGCCACGGCCACGGCGTCCGGCGCCTTCATCATCACGCCGTCCAGCACCGCCTGCCCGCCGATATCCACCCGCGGGCAAAGCGCGCCGTTATCCTGCTTTTTCGCCATGTGCTTTCCTCTCTCTATGCTTTCAAATATCTACTCTTTTTTGACACTTTTTCCCCGAAAATGAGAAAAGCAGCACGCGCCTTGACAAGGGCGATACTGCTTTTGAGGCTTACATACCGAAGCGCTTCTTGAAGCGGTCGACGCGGCCGCCGCTGTCAACCAGCTTCTGCTTGCCGGTAAAGAAGGGGTGGCACTTCGAGCAGATTTCAACCCTCAGTTCCTTCTTGGTGGAGCCGGTCTCAAAGGTTTCGCCGCACACGCAGCGGACGATGCACTTTTCGTACTTGGGATGGATCTTTTCCTTCATTCGATTTCACCTCTTTTGCCCATGCAATTCGGATTCATGGGGGGCTGCCCATGAGCCGCATTTGAGATTATAGCATGCTTCTTTCGGGAATGCAAGCGTTTTTTTCGATTGGCCGACAGCATATTTCTGACCGGAAAGGAAAGCATGTATGAACTATCAAGGCGTCATTTTTGATCTGGACGGAGTGTTCTGCTCCACCGACGAATACCACTATCAGGCCCGGAAGACCCTGGCGGAAAAGCTTGGCATCCCCTTTGACCGGGAGCGGAACAACCTGCTGTGCGGCGTCAGCCGGATGCAGAGCCTGGAAATCATTCTGGAAAAAAGCGAGAAAACCTACACAGACGAAGAAAAAGCCGCCTTTGCCGAAGAAAAGAACGCGCTGTACCGTCAGCTCTTGGGCCAGATGCGCCCTGCCGATCTGTCGGACGATGTGAAAAGCGCCCTGTCCGCCCTGCGCCGGGAGGGAAGGAAGCTTGCCATCGGCTCGTCCAGCAAAAATACGCCTTTCATCCTGGAGCGCGTCGGCCTGAACGGTTTCTTTGACGCGGTGGCGGACGGCAACATGATCGCCCACTCCAAACCCCATCCCGAGGTTTTTTTGAAGGCGGCGGAGATGCTCGGCCTCTCCCCGCAAGCTGCCTGGTGGTGGAGGATGCCCACGCGGGCGTGGAAGCGGCCGTCGCGGGCGGGTTCGGCTGCGCCTCCATCGACGACGCCAAGGACGATCCAAGGGCCGTTTATCATTTGAGCGCGTTTTCCGATCTGCTGCGGTAAGGCTGAAAGCTCATCGGATCGCGTTTTTCACAGAAGCTTGAAGGTGCGGATGCCGAAAGCGGGCAGATCGAAGGTATACGCGTCGCCCTGGCACAGGGGCGTTACGTTGCTTTCGTCAAAATCGCACGCGCAGATGCGGGCGGCCTTGGGCAAATGCAGGGTGATATGCGCGCGGCTCCCCCGGTATTCCCACAGCCGGATCACGATGCCCTTCCCGTCTTCCGCCGGCTTCACGGTATCGATCAGGGCATTCTCTGCCCAAACGCCGTCCGCATCGCAGCCTTTTCCCGGCAGAACAAGCGGCGGGACGTTATACGCGGAAGCATCCAGGGTGACGGGGCTGAGCGCAAACGGCATATCGTACGCCTGCAGGGCAAAGGCAAAGCGCTGCCGCCCCCGGTCACAGGTATCGTCCGGCACGCAGGGCGCGTGAAGCAGCGTCAGGGCCAGGCTGCCCCCTTCGCTGCTCACGCCCCAAATCGCGCGGTTCATCAGGACGATGCCGCGGCGCGCCTCAAACAGCGCGGAATAATGGTGATTGCACACTTCAAACCGATCCCGGGCAAAGGAAGTGGAGGGATGCGCCGGGCGCTGCACGTGGCAGAACTGCATTTCATGCAGGGCGTTTTCGCAGTTCAGATTGCTTTCAAAACGCACCTTCAGCAGCTTATGGCGCTCCTGCCAGTCGATCTCCGTTTCAAATTCAATGCGGGGGCAGCCGGCCCGGACGGTGATCCTTTCTTCGCAGGGGCTCTGGCCGATGGTCCGGCGCAGGAGAACGGTGAGCGCATCCGTGTTCTCGCCCTGCAGGATCATTTCCGTCGGCGGGGCCAGCTCCACCGGTTCCTGGCGGTAGTCGGGGGATAGCTCCCAGGCGTCGTACACCGGTTCCACGTCCCGATAGAGGCGGAAATCATTCATGCGCATGCCGGGCGCCTGCAGCGGCAGTCCGGAGCGCAGGTCAATCAGATCCCCAAGGGTGCCGTCACCGCGCAGGGTAAAGGATATAACGCCGTTGCTGATCGCAATGTCCTGCCCCTGCGCCGCGGCGCGCACCCTGCCTGTTTCCCCGCAAAGATCCGCGGCGCGTATCGCCCTGGCCCCCGAGGCGGGCAGGGTCACGATGCCGGATGAGCCGTCGGCCAGGGTGATCCTTTCCTGCCGCGGGAAGGGCAGGGTGTTGACGACGGTCACATATCCCGGTTCATCAAAAATGCCATACGCCTCCCGGGCCGCTTCCTCGATCACGCCGCGCGTCTGCTCCTCCGCCCGGGCCAGGGCCTGCTCCGCTTCCCGGTGCACGTCCCGGATGCCCACGCCCGCGGCGATATCGTGGAACTGATGCAAAAGCAGGGTGTTCCATGCGGCGGTCAGGTCAGGCTTTTTCGCCGTGCGGATGTCTTCCCCGCATTGGGCCAGCAGGAATTCTCCGTCGTGCAGCGCCTGCTCCAGCGCGCGCAGCGCGGTTTTGGTTTTCCGCTGAGAGGTGTACGCGCCTCTGTGCCAGGAAAGATATAACTCTCCCCGCCACAGGTTTTCCCGGGCGTTCTCCCCGGCGGCTTCAAAATGCTCCCGGAGGGTGCTCCATGCCGTACGGGGCAGGCCCTCCAGATCCTTTTCCCGGCGCAGGTATTCCAGCATATCCCGGTCCGCGCCGCCGCCCCCGTCCCCGAAGCCGAAGGGATACAGCAGGGAATCGATGCGGCGCTGCTGGGAACGGTCCTTTTCCCAGCGCTGATGCAGGCTGTCCGGGTCGGTGCGGGCGTTGTTTTTGAAAAAGGACAGCGCCTGCACCCGGGAGCCGTCGGCGCCTTCCCAGATAAAATCCTGATAGGGAAAACGCTCGCACTCGGGATCGGCCCGCAGCAGCTTCTGCGTGGCAAAGTAAGGCACGTCAAAGGCCCGGAGCAATTGGGGCAGGCAGGGCGAAAAGCCGAAGGTATCGGGCTGCCAGGCCACGCGGGATTCCACGCCCAGGTTATCCCGGAACCATTTCTTGCCCCGCCACAATTGCCGGATCAGGCTTTCGCCGGAGGGGATGTTGGTGTCGCATTCCACGTAAAACGCGCCGTCGGCGATCAAACGGCCTTCTTTTACCCGCGCCAGCGCCCGGGCGTATACATCGGGTTCGCTGATCCTGAGCATGTCCAGCAGGGCAGGCTCGCAGGCCAGGAAACGGTATTCCGGGTATTCCTCCATCAGCGCCAATTGATTGGCATAGGTGCGCGCGGCCTTATGAAAGGTTTCTTCCAGGGGCCACAGCCAGGCCAGGTCAATGTGGGACTGGCCGATCAGCCGCAGCAGCGGGGCGGTGGAGCCGTTGCGGCATGCCAGCGCCGGACGCAGGATCTCCCGGCCCCTGCGGTATTCTTCCTCGCGGTCTTTTGCCGGGCGTTCAAGATCCACACCGTGTGTGAACTGTTCCAGCGCTTCCTCAACGGTTTCCCGGCGCAGGCTCCCTTCCGGCAGTAGATCGTGCAGCCGGGCAAGGGTGTCCACATCCATGAACAGCTGATACGCTTCCTCGTTGAACAGGGCCAGGCAGCTGTCGCTTACCCTGCATTGGGGCCCGGCGACAGGCGGCAGCGGATCGCGTTCCGGAGGGCAGGGCCCCAAATTCTCCAGCCGAGGGCCGTTGCCGGCATAGCTTTCGATGAGCAAACGCGCGGCCGCTTGGGCCGGGGCCTGCTGAAACAGCGTCACATAGCGGTGCTCCCGGTCGATGGAGCCGGCTGCCCGGCCGTTCACATACACCAGCTGTTCCCCGCCGACGCCGCTGAGCAGCACCACCCGCTTTCCCTCGCAGGCCGCAGGCAGCGCGATATCGGCGGTGAACCAGGCGTATTCCCGGTACGCGCCCCAGGGCGTTCCGGGCGGCATGGGCAGAAAGGAAAGGCCGGCCGCTTCCGCGGGCGTCAGCCGCCCGGAGGCAGTACAGCCGGAAAAGCTGACGGAAGTTAGCGGCGTGAGGATCTGGTTTTTCAATTCTGTCCGCCAGGCGTCCAGACGCTGGCGGAATTTTCGTCTTTCGGGCATACGGAGCTCCTTGCGCGGCGGGAGCCCGAAAACCGCGCGGGTTTCCGGGCTCCCTGGGAATCAAAGCCCGGTTTGCCGGGCGATATACTGGCGGGCCTTCACGGCGTACTCGAAGGGGTTGGCCTTGGCGGGGTCCTGTTCCGCCTCCACCACCACCCAGCCTTCGTAGCCGGATTCTTCGATGATCCGGAAGATGGGCGCAAAATCCACGTCGCCGTCCCCGGGCACGGTGAACACGCCATTGCGCACGGCGGTAAGGAAGCTCCAGCCCTCTTTCCGGGCCTGCTCCCGTACGGCCAGGCGCACGTCCTTCAAATGAATATGGCGAATGCGGGAAATGTACTTTTTCAGTACGGGCACGGGATCGATGCCCGCGAAGGTGAGATGGCCGCTGTCAAAGAGCAGGAACACCTTTTCCGGGTCCACCGCGTCCATGAAGCGGTCGATCTCCTCCGCCGTCTGTACGCCGGTGCCCATATGGTGATGGCAGGTGAGCGTCATGCCCTTTTCCTGGGCCAGCGCGCCCAATTCGTTGTAGCCCCTGGCGATGAGCTTCCATTGCCCGTCTGTCCAAACGGCTTTCCTGTCGCCAAATATATTGACGTCCTTGCCCTGGATGGAATCGCCCTGCTCGGACGCGCCGATCACCTTCGCGCCCAGCGCGTGCAGGCGGTCGCGGTGGGCGATGAAGTTTTTGACGGTCACTTCATAGGGTTCGGAGGTAAACAGGGTGGAAAACCAGGCGTTGCAGATCTGGAGCCCGCGGACGTCCAGCTTGTGCTTGAGCACGGCGGTGTCCTTAGGGTATTTGTTGCCGATCTCGCTGCCCTTGAAGCCCGCCAGCGCCATTTCGCTGACGCACTGCTCAAAGGTGTTTTCCCTGCCCAGATCCGGCATATCGTCGTTGGTCCAGCCGATGGGCGCGATGGCGAGTTTTACTTTGTTGGGGTCAAGCATAAAGCATTCCTCCTGCAATCAGAATTTTCTGGTATCCTTTACGTGATCCTGCAGGCTTTGATACGCCGCCTGCACCCTTGGCTGGGCGGAAACCTCCGCGACGCCCACGCGCCACCAGCTTTCATAGCCGGGGGTCATGGAGCCGGGCAGCACCTTGATATCGTAAAGCACGGGCTTATCCTGGGTCAGCGCGTCGCAAAGCGCGGCCCTGAGTTCTTCTTCCGTATGGATGGAATAGGCTTTCAGGCCGTAGCCCTCCGCGTTTTTCGCAAAGTCCAGGGGCATGATCGGGCCGTCGAGCTCGCCCGTTTGAGGATTTCGGAAGCGGAACACCGTGCCGAAGGTGTCGTTGCCCTGGCTGTTCTGCAAATTTTCGATGCAGCCCCAGCCGGAATTATCGAACAGGCAAAAATGTACCCGCAAATGCTCCTGCAGGCAGGTGACCAATTCGGAATGGGCCATCAGATAGGTGCCGTCGCCGAAGAAGGCGTACACTTCGCCGTCCGGGCAGGCCAGCTTTACGCCCAGCGCGCCGTTGGTTTCGTAGCCCATGTTGGAAAAGCCGTATTCCATGTGGTAGGTATCCCGATCGCCGGGGCGGAACAGGCGCTGCATATCGCCGGGCAGGCTGCCCGCGCTGCCCACAGCCACGTCGTTTGCCTTCATGAATTCATTGATGACGCCAAGCGCCCTGGTCTGGGAAAGGCCGCGTTCGTCCTGCTGATGATACCATGCGTCCACAAGGGCGTTCCATTCATTCCGCGCCTGCTTCACCTTTTCGGCGTTCGGATAGCGGTAATCCCGGAGCGCTTCCGTCAGCGCGGCAAGGCCCTCCCTGGCGTCGCAGAGGATGGGCTCGCCGTCCATCTTCACCGCGTCAAAGGGGCATATATTGACGGAAACGACCTTCGCGTTTTCCCTGAACAGCCATTTGGAGCTGGTGGTGAAATCGGTCAGCCTCGTGCCCACGGCGATGATGGCGTCCGCGTCCCTTGCGATCACATTGGCGGCTTTTCCGCCGGTGACGCCGATACCGCCAAGGTTCAGCGCATGATCCCAGGGCAGCACGCCTTTGCCCGCCTGGGTTTCGGAGAAGGGAATGCCGGTTTGTTCACAGAACGCTTTCAGCGCGTCGCCCGCGAAGGAATAGCGCACGCCGCCGCCGCAGATCACGAGCGGGTTCTTTGCGCTGCGGATGATTTCCGCCGCCCGCTCCGTCTGCGCCTTGGTGGGCATGCGGCGGTCCATGTGCCATACCCGCCTGCGCAGGAAGGAAACCGGGTAATCGTACGCTTCGCCTTCCACGTCCTGGGGCATGGCCAGGCACACAGCGCCGGTATCGGCGGGATCGGTGAGCACGCGCAGGGCGTGGATCGCGGCGGTCATGAGCTGCTCGGGCCGCTCGATGCGGTCAAAGTAATGGCAGACGCCCCGGAAAGCGTCCGTCACCGTCTGTCCGAAGGAGGAAAAGAATTCCGCCTGCTGCAATACGGGATCGGGCTGGCGGCAGGCAAAGGTATCGCCGGGCAGCAGCAAAAGCGGGATGCGGTTGGCCGTGGCGCAGCCCGCGGCGGTGACCATGTTCATGGCGCCGGGGCCGATGGAGGAAACGCAGGGAATGATTTCCAGCCGGTTCTTCTGTTTGGCGAACGCCATCGCGGCCAGGGCCATGTTCTGCTCGTTCTTGCCCTGCAGGAAGCGGATGCCGTGGCCGCCCTGTGAAAGCGCCTGGCCCACGCCCACCACGCAGCCGTGGCCGAACACGCCGAACAGATGGTTCACAAACTTATGCTCCCGGCCGTCCAGTTCCACATACTGCTGATCCAGGAACCGCACCAGCGCCTGCGCCATGGTCAGGCGAATGGTCTCCATAGGCAAAACCTCCTTATTGTGGGTTCCCCCAGACCCCCATCCGAGAAAGCTGTATAAGGGAACTGTTTGATTCACGCTCTGGTGTCC
Source organism: Clostridia bacterium (assembly GCA_017541205.1). Classification (GTDB taxonomy): domain Bacteria; phylum Bacillota; class Clostridia; order Christensenellales; family Aristaeellaceae; genus RUG563. Next base: position 16,001 of record JAFXZO010000020.1, read on the forward strand.
CTTATTTGTTATCCCCGAAATACACGCTGTCAGGCTCCATCACCCAAAGATGTTCTTTCAGGAACACGGGGCACTCCGGCTGCTTGTAGGGCTGTCCCGGCAGATGCCGGATGGCCCACAGATACCAAAGCGCGTAGCCGGGGGCGGTGCAGTGGGGATGGGTGAGGCCGGGCGCGATGAACACGGTGTCGTTGTTCTGCACCTTCACCACCTCGTCGCCCAGCTCGCCGTAGCCGAAGCCGTTTTCCGGGTTGGTTTTGTAGTAATAGATTTCAGGCTGGGGATGATGGTGGGGCGGGTAGCTGCTCCATTTGCCGGGGAAGCCGATCACTTCGCCCAGCACCAAATTCGCGTCCGGGGCGTTGGTGTGATCGAAGATCGTGCGCACGATGCGCGTGCTGGTTTCCCTCATCAATCCCGCGCCGCGGAATTCGTCCGGCGTGTCGGCGGGCAGGTAGAGCTTCGCGCCGAACAGCTTTTCATTGTCCGTGCGCAGGATATTGATTTCCGCCTCGTCGGACAGGCAGGTGATCTTCACGGGATGCTTTTGATCGGCGTGCAGGGCGGTCGGCGGCGCGTCGAAGCAGTTATCGCGGTTTTCGATGTGCGTTTTTCCGTCCCATTCCAGCTTTACTTCGCCGTACACCAGCAGCGCGGCCTTTTCCAGCTTCGCGCTTTCTTCCCATACGTCGCCCTTCCTCATCCGGTACACGCCGAAATCCATGAGCATATCGGCGTGGGGGCCGTCCGTGCGCGAAAGCCATTTGAGGCCGAAGGGATGCGCGCCGCGGGCCTTGATGATGCTGTCGTTCATGTTACGCCTCGCAGATCTCGCTGATTTTCACGGGCCGGTGCTCGTCCAGCGATTTTTTCGCGGCCTTGGCCAGCACCACGCTCATGAGCCCCGCGTGAATGCCCACGGGCACGTCCCTGTCCTCCCGGATGGCGGCGATGAACTGCCGCATTTCCTCGGTGAAGGACTGCATGTAGCGCTCTAAGAAGAAGAACTGGGGCTTGTCGCCCACCACGCCCGCGGCGGTGGACACCTTCACGGTGCTGTCCCCGTCGTTTTCGTCCGCTGCCATGCCTAAGGACCCGAACACCTCCACCCGCTGGTCGTAGCCGTAGGCGGCCCGGCGGCTGTTGTCAATGACGCCGAGCGCCCCGTTTTCAAAGGTCAGCGTCACGATGGCGGTGTCCACGTCGCCCGCTTCGCCGATGCGCTTGTCCACCAGGCTCGTGCCCATGGCGTAAACCTCCGTAACGTCCGAGCCGGCCAGGAACATGGCCATATCAAAGTCATGGATCATCATGTCGATGTACAGCCCGCCGGAGGAGGCCGCGTATTCGGGGGACGGCGGCTCGGGATCGCGGGAGGTGATCTTGATGATCTCGATATTGCCGAGCGTTCCGTTCTGCGCCAGCTGCTGCACGCGGCGGTGGTTGTGATCGAAGCGGCGGTTGAAGCCGATCTGCAGCTTCTTGCCCGTTTCCTCAGCGGTTTTCGCCACTTCTTTGATCTGCTCGATGGAGGTGTGCACCGGCTTTTCGCAGAACACGTGCTTGCCCGCTTTCAGGGCGGCGATGGTGATTTCCGCGTGGGTGGGGGTGGGCGAACAGACCAGCACCGCGTCGATCGCGGGATCGTTGATGATGTCCAGATAGTTGCCGGAATACTTGGGGATGCCGAAGCGCTCCGCCAGCTTTTTCGCGCTTTCTTCGATCACGTCCGTCACCATCACGACGTCCGCCTCGGGGATGTGATAGGTGATGGATTCCGCGTGCACGTTGCCGATGCGCCCCGCGCCGACGATGCCGATGTTGAGCTTACGCAAGAGAAACAACTCCTTTTTTATTTTTTTGCGGGGGGAACCGCTCTTTGGAGGCCAAAGAGCGGTTTCCCCCGCACCCCTTTCCGAGAAAGCCCTATCAGGGCGTCAGGAGAAGAAGCTCTTTTCCTCATGGATCAAAATTTCACAGCTCCAGATACTTTTCGCCGGACTGCATGGCGTCCTTGATTTTGAGCAGCGCGGCGGCCGCTTCTTCCTCGGTGGCGTACCAGCACAGGCTTTGCCAGCTGCTGATCCTGGTTTGGATCACCAGGGTTTTTCCGTCCGCCTTCAGCCCGCCGTAGCAGGGAAGCAGCTTCCGTTTATCCGGGCTCAGTACCTTCAGGTATTCTTTCGGCCGGATCACCGTACCGTCCGCCATGGCAAATTCGTGGGAAGCGAAATACGCTTCCAGGGCTTCGGTCACGATTTCGGAAATGGAATCATTGACGGCTTCCTGAACGGTTTCGTTCATTTCATCCAGAAGCTCGTCCTTCATATCCTCCAGCGCGTCTTCGAGCATGTCCCGCAATTCATCCGTTCTGTCATGATCCATGGGCGCCTCTCCTTCCTGTCATTTGCAAGCATTCGGCGCAGTTTTTTCTGTGTATAAACGCTATATAACGCCGCGCGCCAAATTCCACGCCGTTCACAGCGAGCCGTCCCAGGTGGACACCTGCTCTTTTTTCATTTCTTCCTCATCGAACCAGCGGACGGTGACGGTCTTGCTTTCGGTGTAGAAGCGGAAGGCGTCCTTGCCGTGGCAGTGCAGATCGCCGAAGAAGCTTTGCTTATGGCCGCTGAAGGGGAACACGCCCATGGGCACGGGGATGCCCACGTTCACGCCCACCATGCCGCCGTCGGTACGCCGGGCGAACTCCCGGGCGTAATAGCCGCTCTGGGTGAAGATGACGGAGCCGTTGGCGAAGGGGTTGCGGTTCATCAGCCGGATGCCCTCTTCAAAATCCTTCACCCGTTTGATGCACAGCACCGGGCCGAAGATTTCCCGGGCGCCCACGGTCATCTCCTCGGTGACGTGATCGAAAACGGTGTGGCCGATGTAATACCCGTCCTCGTAGCCTTCCACCTTCACGCCCCGGCCGTCCAGCACCAATTGCGCCCCTTCGCTGACGCCCTTTTCGATCCAGTCCAGGATGAACTGCTGATGGCCCTTGCTGCCCACAGGGCCGAGCTTGCTGGATTTATCGTAGGCGGGGCCGACCTTCTGCTGCCTGCACAGGCGCACGATCTCGTCCACCAATCGATCGGCGACGGCTTCTTCCGCCACCACCACCGGCAGGGCCATGCAGCGCTCGCCCGCGCAGCCGAAGGCGGAATTCATGATGCCGGCGGCGGTGCGGGTGATGGGCGCGTCCCGGAGCACCAGCGCGTGGTTTTTTGCTTCGCACAGGCACTGCACCCGCTTGCCGTTCGCGGCGGCGGTTGCGTACACGTGCCGGCCCACGGCGGTGGAGCCCACGAAGGTGACGCCTTTCACGTCGGGATGGGTGAGGAAGATTTCGGCTTCGTTCCGCGAGCAGGGCACGATATTGAAAATGCCGTCGGGGACCCCCGCCTCCCTGTACAGCTCCGCGATTTTCAGGCTGGTCATGGGCGTGGTGGAGGCCGGCTTCAAAACGAACGCGTTGCCGCACACGATGCACAGCGGGGCCATCCAGCCGACCGGGATCATGGCGGGGAAGTTCCAGGGCGCGATGCCGGCGAACACGCCGATGGGCTCGCGGTACAGGGTGGTGTCATAACCGGCGGAGGTGTTCATCAGGCTTTCGCCCATGAGCAGGGAGGGGGCGGAGCAGGCCAGCTCCGTCATTTCCAGGGCTTTGCCCACGTCGCCGGCGGCTTCGCTCCAGCATTTGCCGTTTTCGGTTGCGCACAGAAGCGTCAATTCGTCCATATGCGCTTCGATCAGGTTCCGCAGCTTCATCATGATGGCGGCGCGCTTGCGCACCGGCGTGTCCCGCCAGGCGGGATAGGCTGCCTTGGCGCAGGCGATGGCCTGCTCCACTTCTTTCTTCGTGCAGCACGGCACCTGGGCGATGGGCCTGCCGGCGGAGGGATCGTAAATGGTGTTGAATTTGCTGGATTCGCTTTCGACGAACTGACCGTTGATGAAGGGGCGCATGACTTTCAATTCTTCCATGGCTGATTCTCCTGTTCTTTCAATGAGGGCGGGGTGGTCACAGGGCGGTGACCACGTTTTCGCATTGGGTTTTCTTTTCCCGGATAAACTGCATAAGCGCGTTTTCCGTGGGCATATCCCGGCTGCAGGCGTGGCTGGCCACCAGCATGGCGGCGGAGGCGCTGCCCATTTCCAGGGCTTCGGGCAGGGCTTTTCCGCTCATGAGCCCGTGCAGGAAGGCGCTGGCATAGCCGTCCCCGCCGCCAAAGCCCTTCATGGCGTTTACGGGGAAGGGCCGTACCTGATAGGCCCCTTCGCGCGTGTAGCAGCGGCTGCCTTCTTTTCCATGCTTGATCACCAGGATCCGGGGCTTTTGCGTGAGCCACCAGGCGGCGGAGGCTTCGTCCGTGCCGTCCAGGCCGACGAGCCTTTCCATCAGGTCGAATTCCTCCCGGCTGCCCAGCACGATATCGGCTTTCCGCGCCGCCAGGGAGGTGTATATCGCGATTTCGTCCTTGTTTTTCCAGGTGTATGCCCGGTAATCGGCGTCAAAGATCACGGTGACGCCGTTTTTTTCCGCGAAGGTCAGGGCTTTGAGTGCCGCTTCCCGGGTGGGGCTTGCGCACAGGGAAGTGCCGCTGATGAGCAGGGAGCGGGAGGAGGCCACGTACGCTTCGTCTACGTCGTCCGGATGCAGCATCAGGTCCGCCGCGCCTTCCCGGTACATCAGGATGGAGCTTTGGGTGGGGCTCAGGATCTCCGTAAAGGTGAGCCCCAGCTTTTCCCCGTTCCTGCAGCGGGTGATATGGGAGCAGTCGATGCCCTCCTCGCGGAAATAATCCGTCACAAAATCCCCGAAGCTGTCGTCGCTCACCTTGCCCAGGAACCCTACCCTGCGGCCGAACCGAGCCATTCCCACGGCGATGTTGGCGGGCGAGCCCCCCAGATACTTGTTGAAATGGGCGCTCTGGGACAAGGGACGGTTCATGTCCGTGGGATTGAAATCAATGGCCACGCGCCCCACGGGAATGATGTCCAGGCTCGCGCCCCGCCGATCAAACAAATCGTTCATTGCATCCTCCTCAAAAGCGGCGCTTCACGACAGAGAAAACGCGCCGAATACGCCGATATGCCGTTTGGCCACCTGGCAGGCGGCTTCTTCCATCCGGTCGCTCATGTGAAAATAATCGGAAGCGTTCCGGGCCGCTTCGTACACGGCCCCGTAGGCGGCGGTGGCGATGTTGATTTTTCGCACGCCGTTTTCGATGCAGCGGCGGAAATCTTCATCGCTGATGCCGGTGCCGCCGTGAAGCACCAGGGGCGTTCGGTCCTGCCGCCGGATCGCCGCCAGGATATCGAAATGCAGCTTAGGCGCGCCGGTGTAGACCCCGTGCGCGTTGCCGATGGCCACCGCCAGAGCGTCCACCCCCGTTTCCTTCAGGAAACGCAGGCTGTCTTCCACGGAAGCGCAAACAGCGGCCCGCTCTTGCCCGCCTTCCGTTTTGCCGATGACGCCGATTTCCGCTTCCACCGAAGCGCCGTAAGGCCGCGCCATGGCGATCACCCGGCGGGTCGTCTGCATGTTTTCCTCTAAGGGCAGGCTGCTTCCGTCAAACATGACGGAGGTGAAGCCCATTTCCAGCGCTTCGCGGATGCAGGGCAGGGCAACGCCGTGGTCCAGGTGCACCGCGACGGGCACCCGGGCGTGGCGCGCGGCCGTCAGCATGGCGCTGCCCAGCAGGTACAGCGGGGCATGGGGCAGCCGCACCTGGGCTACCTGCAGGATGACGGGGGTGTTCATTTCCTCCGCCGCCCGCACCGTGCCCCGGATCATTTCCAGGGAGGATACGGAAAACGCGCCCACGGCTTTGGAACGCTCCTCCGCGGCCCGCATAAGGTCAGTCATATTGCATAGAGGCATATGCTTCTCCTTTTAGGAATGGATGGGTTCGGCGGGATCGGGCAGGATCAGCGCTACGCCGTTTTCCCGAAGCAGGGCCTGATAGACTTCGTCAGGCGCTTCATTGGTAACGACCGCGTCAAAGCTGTCTACCCCCGCGAAGGTCATCATGCCGGTGACGCCGAATTTGCGCCGGTCCACCAGCAGATACACCCGGTCGCTGCACTCCACGGCGGCCTGCTTGATATCGTATTCCTGGGCGGAGGAATTGGTGGCTCCGTGAACGGACAGGCCGGTGGCCGCCATGAAGGCGGAACGGATGTTGTATTTTTTCATGGCCTTCACGCTGTCGCTGCCGGTCATGGAATTGGTTTTCCGGCGCAGCGAACCGGGCAGCACGATCACATGAATGTTCTCATAGGGCAGCGCCCGAACGATGGCGCCCAGGTTGTGGGTGATCACGGTCACGTCCCGCTTGTCCTGCAGATAGTCGATCACGTGCAGCGTGGTGGTGCCGGAATCGATAAAAATCACGTCGCCGTCGCCGACCAGCGCCGCGGCGGCCCGGCCGATCTGCTCCTTGGCTTCCTCGCCGCTGATGCGGCGCATTTCATAGGGGGTCAGCGCCTGGCCGGTATGCTTGGCGCACACGCCCCCATAGACCTTTTCCACGGCGTCCCGCCGCAGCAGCTCCGCAATGTCCCGCCGCACGGTGTTGGCGGATACATGGAACTGGCGCTGCAACTCCTCCATGGAAACGGTGCCTTTTACGGTAATATATTTTTCCATATCAAGAATACGGCTTGCCTTCACGGAGCTTCCCTCCTTATGATCCTGTTCTCTATTGTACAACTTTTTTGGAATTTGTAAAGTAATTTTGAGCAAGTTTTGATAAAATTATTTGATTATTGGTTGAATTGTTCTGGTCAATCTGGTATAATCGCCATGAAAATGGGAAAAGGAGCAAACAAAATGTCCATTTATCAGGAAATTGCCCATCGGGTCATGGATCGATTGCTGTCCGTGCGGGGCGACGGGGATCTTCACGACCATCTGACGCTGGACACCTGGGAATGGCCCCAGGGCGTGGCCCTGTACGCCATGATGAAGGTGTATCTGGCCGGGAAAGAACCGGCGCTGAAGCGGCAGATCGCCGCCTGGTACGATCGGCGGCTGGCCTTGGGCCTTCCCTCCCGCAACATCAATACCACGGCGCCCATGCTGGGCCTGGCCTTCCTCTATGAAATCACGCGGGAGAAAAAGTATCGCGGCGTCATCGCGGAATGGGCGGAATGGATCATGAACGGCCTGCCCCGAACGGAGGAGGGCGGCTTTCAGCACGTCACCTCCGACGATTTCAACGCGCAGCAGATCTGGGACGACACGCTGTTCATGACCGTGCTGTTCCTGTACCGGGCCGGCGAGGCGCTGGGCCGGCAGGACTGGCAGGAGGAGGCAAAATATCAGTTTCTGCTGCACATCAAATACCTGCACAGCCAGAAGGATCATCTGTGGTATCACGGCTACTGCTTCCGGGGCGGCCATCATTTCGCGGGGGCTTACTGGTGCCGGGGCAACAGTTGGTTCACCGCCGGCGGCGCGGATTTTCTGGAATGGCTGGAGGAAGGCAGCGTGAAAACGCTGATCCGCAATACCTTTGTCAGCCAGTGCGAAGCCTTGAAGGCCTGCCAGGATCCTCAAAGCGGCCTATGGCACACGCTCCTGGACGATCCCGAGTCTTACCTGGAAACCAGCGGCAGCGCGGCGATCGCCTACGGGCTCTTGAAGGGCGTGCGGCTGGGGATTCTGCCCCGGGCGGAATACGGGCCCTGCGCCCGCCGGGCGGCGGATGGCGTGCTGAAGCAGGTGGCGGAAAACGGCGAAGTGCAGGGCGTTTCCTACGGCACCCCCATGGGCCGCGACCGGGATTTCTACCGCCATGTGCCCATTCAGCCCACCGCCTACGGCCAGGGGCTCACCTTCCTGATGCTGACGGAGCTGCTGCATGAAGCGGAAGAAGGCTCCGAGGAAGGGCAAGAAAGGCAAAAGTTATCCAATTCATGAGTAAGTTTTTGTAATTTTTTTGAAAACCCCGTTGCAAAAATCCCAAGCGTCTGCTATAATCAGGGTACAAGTGAGGATCGTTGGCGGATAACCCCGTCGGGGGATAAAGGCGGACAAAAAGCATGGCACATCTGAAAGCATTGCTGCGGGACCTGGACGGGCGCATCGCCCGGCTGCTGCCCCGGCAGATCACCGAAGAAGGGGACGGCCGTTTCGGCGGATTCTGGACGGAGGAGTTCCATGTGGAGCCCCGCCAAAGCGGTTTTTATCTGGGCGACATGGTGGCCGCTTACGTTACGAAGGCCAGCCGCTGGTATTTGAATGAAACGCTGAAGGCGGCCATTGCGCGGGATCTGGTCTATATGGAGCGGCATCAGCGGCCCGACGGCTGCTTTGATCTGTCCCCCTGCAATTTCGCGTCCCCGCCCGATACGGCGTTCATGGTGAACGCCATGCTGAACGGCTGGTGGCTGCTGGAAAAATGCGAAGCGGAAGGGTTGGAGGAGATCCGAAGCGCCATGTACGCGCTGATCGACAGCGCGTCCCGGGGCATTGCGGCGGGGGGCTTCCACACGCCCAACCACCGCTGGGCCATCGCCGCGTGCCTGAAAAGCTGCGAAAAAATCACCGGGAACCGGGAATTGGGCCTGCGGGCCGACCAGTATCTCCGGGAAGGGCTGGATATCAACGCGGACGGCGAATTTGCCGAGCGCAGCGCCGGAAATTACAACCAGGTGAACGACGATCAGATGATCCGGCTGTATCTGGCCACGGGGGACAAAGCCTTCCTGGAGGCCGCCGCCCGGAACTTGGAAATGATGTACTGCTATTTTGATCCGGATCATTCCGTGTTCACCAACAATTCCACCCGCCAGGATATGGGCAAAAAGGTCTATGCGGACACCTACTATATCCTCTATTTGCTGACGGGCTATCTTCTGGGCCGGGAGGACCTGGGCCGCATGGCGGGCTTCATCTGGCAGGATTGCGAACGCCGCGGCGCGATACCGCCCGGCGTGGAATGGGTGCTGCTGTTCCCGGAAATGGACGGGTACGGCGAAAAGGAGGGGTACGCGCCCCCCATCGACAGGATCGACCGGTTGTTTGAGGACAGCTGCATCGCCCGCATCCGTCAGGGAAGCTGGAGCTGCTCCCTGCTCAAGGGCAAGGCCAATTGCCTGTACTTCCAGCACGGGGCCTTCAGCCTGTACATGACCGTTTATTCCAACCTCTGCGACCGGCGGAATTTCCTGGCGGACACCCTGGAAAAAACCGAAACGGGCTACGTGATGAAGGCGCACGCCGCCGGCTGGTACTACCTGCCCTTCCCCGAAAAGCCCGCCACCAGCGATTGGTGGGCCATGGACAACCCGCATACGCGGCCAAAGACGGAGGGGCTGCCGCTGGACACAGCGTTGGAAATCGTAAAGCAGGCGGACGGCGTCGATCTGTACATCCGCACGTCCGGCATCGATCAGCTGCCCTTCCGCTGCGAGTTTTCCTTCCTTCCCGGCGGGTACGTGCGCACCGAGCATTTTATCCAGCGCACCAAAGCGGGGGAAAGCATCAACGTGCTCAGCGGCACGGTGGAAGCCGCGGGGCCGGGCGGGGAAACCATCGTGCTGGAGAGCGCCTTCGGGGCGCACGACGTAAGAGACCGGATGGGCGGGGCCTATCCGCTCAGCGAGCATCACTACACGGTGTTCTTTACCGCCTACACGCCTGTAAACCAAAAAATATCCATTCGCGCGGCCCGCCTGGACCGCCATCCCTGATCCGCCGCCGAACACCATCGTATCGATCCGCATCCATTGCGGTGAAAATAAAGGAGGAAACGAACCATGAAGACCCGGAGAATCATTTCCGCGCTGCTGGCCCTGGTGATGCTGATGTCCCTGGCATCCTTTGCATCCGCTGAGGAAGCAGCTGCCTACACCCAGTCCCCCTATCTGGACGGTCAGGATCTGCCCGCCGTGGCGGAGCGGCTTCCCATCGCTTCCGACGTCATGGTGGAGGAAGTGGCGGACATCGGCCAGTACACGGATTATATCACCCTGATGCAGGGCGGCTCCTCCAAGTGGGGCCCCGGCAAGCCCACCGAAGAAGCGCTCTTCCGTTTCCGCACCGACGGCACCGTGGAGCCCAACGTGGCCAAGGGCTATGAAGTGAACGAAGACTGCACCGTGTGGACCATCCACCTGCGCGAAGGCATGAAGTGGTCCGACGGCGTGCCCTTCACCACCGAAGACTGCCGCTTCTTCTATGAAGACTGCCTGCTCACCGGCTTCACCGGCAAGAGCGCCTGGGAAGCCGTGAAAGCCGCCGATGAAAACGGCGAAATGCAGCTTGCCAAATTCGAGGCCGTTGACGATTATACCTTTACCATGACCTTCGCCTCCTCCAAGCCGGAATTCCTCCGCGAGCTGGCCATCAACGGCAAATGGTTCTTCGCGCCCAAGCATTGGCTGGAAGAGCACGTGGCCGTATACAAGGATGAGAACAAGACCGCCGAGGAAAAGGACGCCTACGCCCAGGCGCTGGGCTTCTCCGACATGAAGGCCCTGGGCAACAGCTACACCTACTACTACTGGATCGTGGTCGGCCGGCCCACCCTGCGCGCCTGGCAGATCGACGGCGATTTCAACGCCGAAATGTGCGTATGGAAGCGCAATCCCTACTACTGGAAGGTGGACGCCGAAGGCAAGCAGCTGCCCTACATCGACGAACTGCACTTCCGCCGCTACAGCGATGATTCCCAGGCCCTGCTGTGGATCATGGACGGCACCGCCGATATCGGCTCCGTGGCCCTGGCCGACGTGGACACCATTCTGGCCTCCGACGCCAAGGTGAACCTGGTCGAATGGTCCTCCACCAGCTGGACCAGCCAATCCATGCAGCTGAACCTGGCCGTCAAGGACGATCTCAAACGCCCCCTGTTCCAGAATGTGAACTTCCGTCACGCCCTGTCCATCCTCGTGGACCGCGCGCAGATCGCTTCCCTGATCGACAACGGCTACACCGATCCCGCCCAGTCCGCGCCGCCCGAAGGCGCTCAGGGCTATGATCCCGAATGGACCAAGAAGTGGACCGAGCAGAACCCGGAAGAAGCGGCTGCCCTGCTGGAAGGCTGCGGCCTGGTCAAAGGCGCGGACGGCTTCTGGGCCTTCGCGGACGGCACGAAGCTGACGCTGAACCTGCAGTACCAGAACGAAGCGGACGCCGCCCTGGCCGAGCTGCTCAAAAACGACTTCAATAAGGCCGGCCTCGACGTGACCACCCGTATGTATGACCGCTCCATCATGGAAGAAATGCGCGCGGCCAACGAGCATGAAATCGTGCTGAACTACGAAAACTTTGACACCGTGTCCATCTCCCTGCGTCCCGACTACTTCGTGCCGCTTCGCGACTACTGCGTATGGGGCACCGCGTTCGGCCTGTGGTATCTGAATTCCCTGGACGGCAAGGGCCGCGAAGGCGCCGTGGAGCCGCCGGAAGACGTGAAGGCCATGCTGGAAATCTACACCAACATGAAGAACGCCACCACCTCCGAACAGAAGGAAGAGCTGGCGCTGCAGCTGCTCGAATGCTTCCGGGAAGGCATCTACGAGATTGGCTTCACCTCCGCCAACCCCGCCGTGTACGCCGTCAATTCCGCGATGCATAACTTCCGCGAGGACGGCATCGCCTGCGACGAATTCCGTGATCTGGGCCTGGCGAACTTCGCCTGCCTGTGGGTGGAAAAATAATTGCCCTGAAAACGTTATTTGACGAGTAAACCTTAAGGGGCGGGAAGGCGGCAGCTCGCCTTCCCGCTTCGCTTTTTTTGCGCGGGAAACCCCGACGGCCTTTGTCCCGCTGCCGTGATACATGAACGCAAGGAGGCGTGCGCATATGGGTCAGTATATCCTTAAGCGCGTCCTGACATTCATTCCGATCCTGCTGATCATGTCCCTGGTGATTTTCTTCATCATCCAGCTGCCGCCCGGCGACTACCTCACCTCGTACGTTGCGGGCCTGAAGGCGGAAGGACAGATCGTGGACGAGAGCGAACTGGACAGTCTGAAGGAGCGCTATGGCCTGGATCAGCCTTGGTTCACCCAGTACTTCAAGTGGATGTGGAACATCATCACCCGCTTTGACTTTGGCTACTCCTTCAAGTTTGAGGCGCCTGTGTGGTCCACCATTGCCTCCGTGCTGCCGATGACGATCGTGGTGTCGCTGGTCACGATGCTGTTCAACTACCTGGTCGGTATACCGATCGGCATTTACAGCGCGGTGCACCAGTATTCCATCGGGGATTACTGCTTCACCTTCATCGGCTTTATCGGCATGGCCATCCCGAATTTCCTCTTCGCGATCCTGCTGATGTACGGCACGTATATATGGACGGGCACCGCCTTCATCGGGCTGTATACCAGCGAAGTGCTGGTCGGCCTGCAGCAGGGCACCATGCAATGGTGGGAGGTGCTGGGCCGGGGTGATTTCTGGGGCCGCATGGCGATCCCGATCATCGTGATCGGCACCTCCGGCACCTGCGGCACGCTGCGTTCCATGCGCGCCCAGATGCTGGACGAATTGGGGCGGAATTACGTGCTGTGCGCCCGGGCCAAGGGCGTTTCCGAGCGCCGCATCGTATACAAATACTGCCTGCGGGCGGCCCTGAACCCCACCGTTTCCGGCCTGAGCGGCGTGCTTTCCCATATTTTCAACGGCTCCACCATTTCCGCCATCGTGATGAACCTGCAGCTGGTCGGGCCCATGCTGTATGAGGCGCTGAAGGCGCAGGACATGTACCTGGCGGGCACCATCCTGCTGGTGATGGGCTTTTTGATCGTGCTGGGCACGCTGCTGTCGGATATCCTGCTGGCCTGCCTGGATCCGCGCATCCGCTTTTCCGGAAGGAGGGCTGAATAATCATGTCCGAGCATGAAAATCAGGCCGTTCTTGATAAAAAAGCGCTTCGCGCGCAGAAGAAGGCGGAGAAGGCCAGAAAAAAAGAAGAAAAATACTATCTGGCCTCCCAATGGCAGCTCATGGCCAGGAAGCTGGGGCGACATAAGCTGGCCCGGATCTCGCTGGTCATCCTGGGCTTTCTCTATTTCGTCGCCCTGTTCGGGGATTTTCTGGCCCCCTACAGCCTGACCGATTACGACGCCAACTCCAAAGACCTGCCGCCCTCCGCCATCCATTTCTCCCACGACGGGAAATACGTCGGCCCCTTCATTTACCGGACGGAAAAGCAGACGGTCAAAATGAGCGTGGCGGAAAAAAGCGCCGCCCAGCGCGCGGCCAAGGAACGCGGGGAACAGTACGTGCCGCCCACCAACATCGTAACGGACGAAACCACGCCGCTTCGCATCCGCTGGTTCGTTCACGGCGCTTCGTACAAGATCCTGGGCATCTTTGAATCGGATCTGCATTTATTCGGGGTGGAGGGCAGCGCAAAGGTCTTCCTCTTCGGCGCGGACAGCATGGGGAGGGATCTGTTCAGCCGCATCATCCTGGGAAGCCAGGTTTCCCTGACCATTCCCTTCGCAGGCACGATGATCAGCTTCGTGCTTGGCCTGCTGATCGGCTCCGTCTCCGGCTACTTTGGCGGCTGGATCGATAACGTGATCCAGCGCATCATCGAGGTGCTCAACTCCCTGCCCTCCCTGCCCCTGTGGATGGCCCTTTCCGCCGCCATCCCCGCCGGTATCCCGCCGGTGCAGATGTATCTGCTTATCACCGTCATCCTGTCCCTGATCAGCTGGACGGGCCTCGCGCGCGTGGTGCGCGGCAAGTTCATGTCCCTTAAGAACGAGGATTATGTGATGGCCGCCAAGCTTGCCGGGGTCAGCGATATGAAGATCATCCTCAAGCACATGGTGCCCGGCTTTATGAGCTACCTGATCGTAAACCTCACGCTTGGCATCCCCTCCATGATCATCGGCGAAACCAGCATGAGCTTCCTGGGGCTTGGCATCCAGGCGCCGGCCACCAGCTGGGGCGTGCTGCTCAAGGAAGCCCAGGACGTATCCAGCATCGCCATGCATCCCTGGTGCCTGATCCCGCTGTTCTTCGTTGTGCTCACGGTGCTTGCCTTCAATTTCCTGGGCGACGGCATGCGTGACGCCGCGGATCCCTATAAGTAAGGAGGTGCCTAAAATGAGCGAGCAGCAAGAACCCATCATCCAGGTCCGGGATTTGCATGTCAGCATCAAAATGGACGAGGGGACGCTGACCCCGGTCCGGGGCGTCTCCTTTGATATCCGCCCGGGGGAAACGCTGGGCCTGGTCGGGGAATCCGGCTGCGGCAAGAGCCTGACCAGCAAAGCCATCATGGGCATCAACGAAAAAAAGTGCCATTCCGACGGCGAGATCCTGTTCCGCGGGGACGGCGGCCAGGTGATCGACCTGCTGAAGCTGGATCCCCGGGGCAAGCCCATCCGCGCCATCCGCGGCAAGCAGATCTCGATGATTTTCCAGGAGCCCATGGTGGCCTTTTCGCCCATGTACACCATCGGCAACCAGATCAACGAATGCACCATGCTGCACATCACCAGGGACAAGAAGGAATCCAAGGCCATCACCCTGGAAATGATGAAAAAGGTCGGCATCGCCAACGCGGAAAAACGCTATGACCAATACCCGCATGAGTTTTCCGGCGGCATGCTGCAGCGGGCGCTGATCGCCATGGCCCTGGTGTGCAAGCCCCGGCTGCTGATCGCCGACGAGCCGACCACCGCCCTGGACGTGACCATCCAGGCCCAGATCCTGGAGCTGATGCAGCAATTGCAGAAGGAGCTGGGCATGGCCATCCTGTTTATCACCCACGATCTGGGAACGGTGGCCAAGATGTGCGACCGGGTCGCGGTGATGTACCTGGGCCGCATCGTGGAAACGGGCACCGCCCGGGAAATCTACAAGTATCCGCGGCATCCGTATACCCGCGGCCTGATGGGCAGCGTGCACAAGATCGGCAGCCGCAAGCTGGACCGGCTGTATTCCATCGAGGGCACCGTGCCCCTGGCGCTGAACCTCAAACCCGGCTGCGGGTTTTATGACCGGTGCGACGCGCGGGTGGAAGGAACCTGCGATCAGGCCGAGCCTGACCTGTACTGCCTGGAGGGCACCCACTGCGCTGCCTGCGTGCATTGCCGAAAGGAGGAAAAAGCGAAATGAGCGGGAAAGAAACGGCCGCCGCCAACGAATCCAAAAAGCCGTCCCCGGGAGAAAAGGACGTGATCCTGCGGGTCAGCCACATTTCCAAACGCTTTACCTCCAAGGGCGTGTGCGTCCGCGCGGTGACGGACGTATCCTTCGATGTGAAAAAAGGCGAAACCATCGGCATCGTGGGCGAATCCGGCTGCGGAAAAACCACCCTGGGCCGCTGCGTCGTGCGGGCGATCGAAGCCAGCGAAGGCGACGTGCTGTACACCGCCCGCGACGGCCGGACCTATGATTTCCTGCGCCTGAACAAGGCGGACATGAAAAAGGTGCGCAAGGATATCCAGATGATCTTTCAGGATCCCTATTCTTCGCTGGATCCCCGAATGACGGTCATTGATATCATCGCGGAGCCCCTTCGGGCCAACTACCCCAAAATGCCCAAGGCAGAGGTGGAAAAAAAGGTCATTGAAATCGCAAAAAAGGTGGGGCTCAATACCACCTATCTCAAGCGTTATCCCCATGCCTTTTCCGGCGGCCAGCGCCAGCGCATCGGCACGGCCCGGGCTTTGATCCTCAACCCGCAGGTGATCGTATGCGATGAGGCCGTCAGCGCCCTGGACGTGTCCATCCAGGCCCAGATCATCAATCTGCTCAAAGACCTGCAGAAAGAGCTGGAGCTGACCTACATTTTCATCAGCCACGATCTGAGCGTGGTGGAGCATATCAGCGACAAGGTGGGGGTCATGTACCTGGGACGGCTGGTGGAGTTCGGCGAAACGGAACAGCTGTTTTCCCGCCCCCGGCACCCCTACACGGAAGCGCTGCTTTCCGCTGTGCCTGTGGCCGATCCCGATATCAGGATCGAGCGCATCCCCCTCCAGGGCGAGATCCCCAACCCCGCCAATCCTCCCTCCGGCTGCTATTTCCATGAGCGCTGCCGCTACTGCCAGGAAAAATGCGCCCGGGAGGTGCCCCAGCTCCAGGAGGTGGACGGCCGCATGGTGGCCTGCCATTTCGCGGAGGAACTGCGCCTGCGCGGCTTCGATTACGATCAGGACGCGATAGATAAGAAGAAGACAGCTGCTGAAAAGGAGTAACGAAAGATGTCCTTTGCCAAAAAGGATCTGGCCCTGTCCACCATGTGGAACTACCGGAAGGCTGCTTCCGGCGAGGAGCTGATGGATCAGCTGCTGGCGCTGGGGTTCCGGAAAACGGAGCTCAACTACCGGGTGAAGCCGGAATGGCTGCCCGCCATTCAGCGGTATATCGGGCAGGGCCTCATACAGGCGGTCAGCGTGCATAACGTATTTCCGGAAGTAGGGGACGAGCGCTTCGGCACCGATTCCGTGCTGCTGGGATACGAAGACGAGACCCTTCGCGCCCAGTCGGTGGAATGGAGCAAACGCTCCATCGACTGGGCCTGCCGTCTGGGCGCCCGGGCCGTGGTGTTTCACCCGACGGAGGTGCCCCTCCCGCCGGCGGAATATGATATCCCGTTGAAAAAACTCATCGCCGCGCATCAGACGGACGGCGAACAATACCGCGCGCTCCGGGAGGAGATGGTCCTTAGACGCGCGTCTGCGCCGTATATCAGCCGGATGCTCAAAAGCGTGGAAGAACTGTGCGATTATGTCGTCCGGGATCATCTGCCTGTGAAGCTGGGCATGGAAAACCGGGCCATGTGCCATCAGGTGCCCGTTTTCAGCGAGTTTGAGATCATCGCGGAGCGGTTCGAGGGCAGCCCGGCCGGGATCTGGCTGGATACGGGCCATGCCATTATGATGATCGAAATGGGCCTGCAGCAGCTGCCCCTGAGCGGCCGGGTGAAACGCAATATTGTGGGCATGCATATCCACGACGCCGCGAACGGATTGGACCATTATGCGCCCTGCACCCTGCCCGGCAACGTGCTGGAGGGCTTCCGGGAATACATCCAGGCATCGCCCATCCGGGTGCTGGAGCTGTCCGGACGCCTTTCCGCGGAAGAAATTCTGACAGGGACGGACCGGTTCGTGGCGCAGTACGGCGGATAATCATGAAAAAAAATCGGTTTTCGCAGCCGCGGAGAAAAGAAAATGAAGATACTGGGCATCGATTTGGGCGGTTCCAGGGTCAAATTGGCCATTGTGGACGCGGGCCGCGTGCAGGAGATGACTATTTTTCCCATCAGCCACGATATCCCCATGCGGGCGGTGCTGGAGACCGTTGAAGCGCAGGCCCGCAGGATGGCCGGCATTTCCGGCTGCAGGGGGATCGGCTTTGCGTATCCCGGCATCGTGGATATGCAAAACCGGCGGGTGCTGTGCATCAACGATAAATACACGGACGCGGCGGAGACGGATTTTGCCCGCTGGGCGAAGGAGCGGTTCGGGCTGGAGCTGATCCTCATCAACGACGCGGCGGCGGCCCTCTGCGGGGAAATGGCCTACGGCGCGGGCCGGGGCGCGGACAGCGCGGCGCTGCTCATGGTGGGTACCGGCGTGGGCACGGCGGTTTGGTCTGAGGGACGGCTGCTGACCGGAAAGCACGGGAGCATGGGAATCCTGGGCGGCCACATCGCCATCGCCCATGAACAGCCGCGCAGATGCACCTGCGGCAACGCGGGCTGTCTGGAGGCGTATGCGGGCACCTGGGCGCTGCCCGGCCTTGCCCGCGAGCATCCGGGCTTTGAACGCAGCGTCCTGCAAAAAGCGGAGCGCATCGATTACCGCACGCTGGCGGAAGGCGTTGAGGCGGGCGACGCGGTGTGCAAAGACGTGTTCCATAGCGTCTGCCGCGCGCTGTGCGTGGGCGCGGCCAATCTGGTGCACGCTTATGATCCCGAGCTGCTGATCTTAAGCGGCGGCGCTTCCCGCATCGGCGCGCTGCGGACGGCCATCCAGGAGCATGTGGATCGGTACGCCTGGACGCCCGGGGGCCGCGTGCGCGTCACAGCCGCGGAAAACCCGGAAGCCTCCGTTGCGCTGGGCCTTTCCAGTCTGTTTGAAAAGAGGTAAGCATGCGCTTTCAGAGCAATTATGATTTATATCCCCAGATTCATGTGGCGGCGGACGAAAAGGCCTATGCCCTCGCGGGCTGGGAAGCGATCGGCCGGGAGCTTCGGGAAGCGGTCCGGGCGCGGGACGCGGACAAAACGGTGCTGTGCGTGGATTGCTATCACGGCGTATGGGAAAAAGAGATCCTGGCGAAGCTTAGAGAGCTTCTCCGGCCCGACGCGGTATTTTGCGCGTCGGACGCGGCAATCAGCAGGGAAAAAGCGCTGGATATGCTGCGCTTCCATATTACGGACGACCGGGTGTTCGGGGTGCTGTCCCATCATCGTTTGGCGGATTTTTTCGAGCCCGAAAAGGCGGACGCCCTGCGCGCGGCAGCGGCCCACGCGCGGGGCCTCGTGCTGGTGTTCGGCGTAGGCGCGGCGTACCTGTGCCGGCCGGACGTTCTCGTGTACGCGGACATGGCCCGCTGGGAAATCCAATTGCGGTTCCGTTCCGGCCGCCTCGCCAATTGGCTGGATGACAATTACGGGGAAGATTTTCTGCGGAAATACAAGCGCGCTTTTTTTATTGACTGGCGGGTTTTGGACAGGCACAAGCGGGATCTGTTTGCCCGCATGGATTATGTGCTGGACGCCAACGACGAGGCCGAGCCCAGGCTGATGACGGGCGAAGCCTTCCGCCGCGGATTGGATACGGCGGCGGCGCGGCCCTTCCGGGTCAAGCCGTATTTCGATCCGGGCGTTTGGGGCGGCCAATGGATGAAAGAAAAATTCGGCCTGCCGCAGGAAACGAAGAATTACGCCTGGAGCTTCGACTGCGTTCCGGAAGAAAACAGCCTGCTGCTGGAGGTCGGCGGCGTCGTGCTGGAGATCCCGGCCATTGATCTGGTGTTTTATCACCCCCGCGAGCTGTTGGGGGATAAAACCCACGCCCGCTTCGGCGCGGAATTTCCCATCCGGTTCGACCTGCTGGATACCATGGGAGGCGGAAACCTGAGCCTTCAGGTGCATCCCCTGACCGAGTACATCCAGGATCGGTTCGGCATGCACTATACCCAGGACGAGAGCTATTATCTGCTGGACGCAGGGGAAAACACCTGCGTCTATTTGGGGTGCAAAAACGGCGCGCGGCGGGAGGACCTGCATCGCGCCCTGGCGGAAAGCCAAACCACGGGCCGGTTTGACGCGGAAAAGTTCGTCAACGCCCTCCCCGCGCACAAGCACGATCATTTTCTGATCCCCGGCGGCACCGTCCATTGCTCCGGGAAGGACTGCATGGTGCTGGAAATCAGCGCCACGCCCTACATCTTTACCTTCAAGCTGTGGGATTGGGGGCGGCTGGGCCTGGACGGCAGGCCGCGGCCCATCCATCTGGAGCATGGGATGCGCAATATCCAGTTTGACAGGGATACCGACTGGGTGAAGAGGAATCTGGTCAACCGCGTGGAGACGCTTTCGCAGGACGCCCACGTGACGGAGGAGCGCACCGGCCTGCACGAACGGGAGTTCATCGAAACGCGGCGGCACTGGTTTGACGCGCCGGTTCAGCATGACACCCGGGACAATCTGAACGTGCTGAATCTGGTGGAGGGGCGGGAAGCCGTGGTGGAGAGCCCGACAGGCGCGTTTGCTCCCTTCCCCGTGCATTACGCGGAAACCTTCATCGTGCCCGCGGCGGTCGGGGCGTATACGATCCGGCCCCTCGCATACGGCGAAAGCGGCAAAATGGCCACCGTCAAAGCGTTCGTGCGCGTTTGATTTGCGGAAATCATCTCCGTCCTTTTTTGAATCATAGAACGGCAAACAGAATCAAAAAAGGCAAAAAAAGTGGCTCTTCACGGAAACTTAGGGAAAGAGAGCCCTCAAATGTCATCCCGAGCGAAGCGGAGCTGAGAGGCGAAGCGCAGCCGAGGGATCTCAGAGTCAATCGCCCAGCAGGGAGGGAGATCCCTCCACTCCGCTTCGCTGGCGCTCCGCTTCG
>JAFXZO010000021.1 GCA_017541205.1 Clostridia bacterium
ATAGTGACGGGTGTCCGTCTCGTATTCCACGTGCGCCGTGTTGATGGTGATGCCGCGCGCCTTCTCTTCGGGCGCTTTGTCGATTTCGTCATACTTCATGGCCTGGGCATGTCCGCCCGCCGCCAGCACCATCGTGATCGCGGCCGTCAGCGTCGTCTTGCCGTGGTCAACGTGGCCGATCGTGCCGATGTTTACATGAGGCTTATTGCGCTCAAATTTTTCCTTTGCCATTTTGGTGAATCCTCCTGTTATGATTCAGATTGAAAACAGCAGTAAATTAGTCTCGTTTGCCTACTACCCTTTCCGCTACCGACTTGGGCACTTCTTCGTAATGATCGAACTGCATGGTATACATGCCGCGGCCCTGCGTGCGGGAGCGAAGATCCGTCGCGTAGCCAAACATTTCGCTCAGGGGAACGAAGCTGTGCACGCTTTGTTCGCCCAGACGGGTTTCGATGTTATCGATCTTGCCCCGGCGGGCGTTCAGATCGCCCACCACATCGCCCAGATACTGATCGGGAACGATCGTCTCGACCTTCATCATGGGCTCGAGCAAACGTTCGTCCGCTTTTTCCAAGGCTTCCTTAAAAGCCATGGAACCGGCGATTTTGAACGCCACTTCGGAGGAGTCTACTTCGTGGTAGCTGCCGTCAATGACAGCCGCTTTGAAATCGACCACCTCGAAACCGCCCAAGAGGCCGGAGCCGGCGGCTTCCCGGATGCCGGCGTCGATGGGCGCGATGAATTCCTTGGGAATCACGCCGCCCACGATCCTGTTTTCAAAGGCATATCCCTTGCCGGGTTCCTGAGGCGAAATTTCGATAACACAGTGACCATACTGGCCGTGGCCGCCCGTTTGGCGAACGAAGCGTCCTTCGGCGGTAACCGCCTTGGTGATCGTTTCGCGGTAAGCCACCTGCGGCTTGCCGACGACCGCTTCCACCTTGAATTCGCGCAGCATCCTGTCGACGATGATTTCCAGGTGAAGCTCGCCCATGCCGGCGATGATGGTCTGGCCCGTTTCTTTGTCTGTATAGGTCTTGAAGGTCGGGTCTTCTTCAGCCAAACGCTGCAGCGCCAGCGCCATCTTGTCCTGGCCGGCTTTGGTCTTGGGCTCGATGGCGACCTGGATCACGGGATCGGGGAATTCCATGGATTCCAGCACAATGGGATGGCTCTCATCGCACAGCGTATCGCCGGTCGTCGTGTCCTTGAGGCCGACTGCGGCGGCGATCTCGCCGGAATACACGGTTTCAACGTCCTCGCGGTGGTTCGCGTGCATCATCATGATGCGGCTGAAGCGTTCCCGCTTCTTCTTGGTGGAGTTGTAAACGTAGCTGCCGCTGTTGATGGTGCCGGAATAGACCCGGAAGAACGCGAGCTTCCCGACGAAGGGATCGGCTGCGATCTTGAACGCCAGCGCGGAAAAGGGTTCTTTATCGTCCGCATGACGGACAGTTTCCTTTTCCCCGTCCTTGACGATCCCGGAAACCGGGGGCACATCCAAGGGCGAGGGCAGATACGCAAGCACCGCGTCCAGCAAAGGCTGAACGCCTTTATTGCGGTACGATGTGCCGCAGAGCACGGGTGTCAGGGCGCAGGACAAGGTACCCAAGCGAAGCGCTTCATTGATTTCATCCTCGGACAGCTCGTCGCCGCTGAGGAATTTTTCCATGAACTCGTCTTTCTGCTCTGCCGCGGCTTCCACCATTTCCTCGCGAAGCTGCTTCGCCTCGTCCAGAAGTTCGGCGGGGATCTCCTCTTCCCGGATATCCTTGCCTTCGTCGTCGTAATAGACCTCCGCCTTCATCCTGACCAGATCAATGATGCCGCGGAAATTGTTTTCCTTTCCGATGGGCATTTGGATCGGTACGGCCTTGGTGTTGAGGCGGGTGCGCATCATATCCACAACGCGGTGGAAATCAGCGCCGGTAATGTCCATTTTGTTGACGTAGGCAATGCGCGGCACGTGATACTTATTGGCCTGGCGCCAGACGGTCTCGCTCTGGGGCTCAACGCCGCCTTTGGCGCAGAAGACGGCAACGGCGCCGTCCAATACGCGCAGGGAACGTTCCACTTCAACCGTGAAATCAACATGGCCCGGCGTATCGATCAGATTGATGCGATACCCTTTCCACTGGCAGGTGGTAGCGGCGGAGGTAATCGTGATGCCACGTTCCTGCTCCTCTTCCATCCAGTCCATGGTGGCCGCGCCTTCATGAACCTCACCCAGGCGATGTGTTCTTCCGGTATAGAACAGGATGCGCTCGCTGGTTGTGGTTTTGCCCGCATCGATATGGGCCATGATGCCGATGTTGCGGACTTTATCAAGCGGGTGACTTCTTGGCATGTTTCAGCGTTCTCCTCTTCTAATGCCTGACAAATGACGATCCTGATAACGCGCTTCCGAAAAGAAGGCTTACCAGCGATAATGGGCGAAAGCCTTGTTGGCTTCGGCCATGCGGTGCATTTCTTCCTTGCGCTTGACGGCGTTGCCGGCATTATTGGCAGCTTCCATCAGTTCGTTGGCCAGGCGTTCAGCCATGGTCTTTTCGCCGCGCTTGCGGGAAAAATCAACGATCCAGCGCAGGGCCAGGGTCTGCCGGCGTTCAGGCCGGATCTCCACAGGCACCTGATAGGTGGCGCCGCCGACGCGGCGGGCCTTAACTTCCAGCTGAGGCATCACGTTGTTCAGCGCCTGCTGGAACACTTCGTTGGCCTCTTTGCCGGTCTTTTCCTTAATCATATCGAAGGCGTTGTAGCAGACCTGCTGGGCCACGCCGCGCTTGCCGTCGAGCATGATCTGGTTAATGAGCTTAGTGACTACAACCGTCCCATGAACAGGATCGGGGAGCACTTCGCGCTTGGGAATAAATCCACGACGGGGCATGTAGTTCCCTCCTCAAATTCGTAACGTATCCCATCGAGCCGTCCACAGCATGTCAGCATCATGCCGTTCCTCGGTCGGTGCGGGGCAATTGTTCAAGCGGCCTTTCGGCGGATGTTCCTCTCCGCGGGCGGTTCCGCCTTGGGTTCCTGCCTCTGCAGCGGCTCATTTGATGGCGATAAGTTCCTTATTTCTTGGGGCGCTTGGCGCCGTAGAGCGAACGGCCCTGCATGCGCTTGGCAACGCCGGCCGTGTCCAACGCACCGCGAATGATGTGGTAACGGACGCCGGGCAGATCGCGCACACGGCCGCCGCGGATCAGCACGACGGAGTGCTCCTGCAGGTTGTGACCGATGCCAGGAATGTAGCAAGTACCTTCGATGGAATTGGTCAGGCGAATCCTCGCGATTTTGCGCAGAGCCGAATTGGGCTTCTTGGGCGTCGTGGTTTTGACGCTCAGGCACACGCCGCGCTTTTGCGGGCAACCCTGCAGGATGGGCGCGGTTGACTTGTTGACAACCTTTTCTCTTCCCTTGCGGATCAACTGATTGATCGTGGGCATGGAAGCACCTCCTGATAATTGTTCGGAGCCGGTTTTGCCGGATCTCCTCCTATAAAATCCCCGCAACCCTCAGGGATATATAGTCTAAGCATTGATGTTCCTGATGACGCAGGCGGCGGCGCTCGGCACGTCTACCCGGCAAAGATGGGCGATTTCTTCCATGGTGGATACCATGTGAATCGGCGTTCCCTTCTCTTTCGCCGCGCTTTCGATCTGCATTCTGAGCGCTTTATCGGCGTCCATGGCGAGGAATACTGCTTCCGCTTTCTGCGCCTGTATCGCGCGCATCACCTGACGGGCGCCAACCACACGCATGCCATGTTTTTTCAGCCGTTCGGGCATCTTCATCCCTCCGCCTGCCGGCACAAGAACATGTTGTCTGCATATTGCGGACAACCATATCATGATACCATCATAAATGACGAATGTCAACCATTTTTTCAAATTTCTTAAGGCTGTATTCTTACAAATTTGTTACAATTTTCGGATCGAATCCTTCATCCGCCGGATCGTTTCGTCCTTACCCAGCAGATAAGCGATTTCAAAGGCGCCGCCGGGGGTGGATTCCTGGCCGGAAATGGCGATGCGCATCGGCCAGAGCACCGCGCCGTTCTTTTTGCCCCATTCCGGGATCTTGGCCATCACCACGTCGTGGATGTTCTGCTCCGTCCAGTCTTGAATGCCTTCCAGCACCGGCAGGAGCAGGGGCAGCACCTCTTTGGCCACGCTCTCATCGCTCTTTTGCTTCTTGTTAAAGAAGATCGAAGTGTCATAATCCGGCATCTGGGCCAGAAACGCGATCTTATCCGGGATGCGGCTGAAAATGTCCGTGCGGCTCTGCATCAGCTCGGCCAGACGGCGGTAATCGGCGCCCTTGTTCGCCAGCACCTGATCGAACCAGGGCGTCGCCATGGCCAGGTATTGCTCGAAATCCATCTTCTGCACGTACTGGCTGTTCATCCACTCCAATTTGGTCACGTCGAAAATGCCGGGGGATTTGTTCAGGTGCTTCACATCGAAGGCTTCCACCAATTCATCCATGGTAAAGAATTCCTGGTCCGTCCCGGGATTCCAGCCTACCAGAGCCAGATAATTGACCAGCGCTTCCTTCAGGAAGCCCTTGTCGATGAAATCGCTGTAATAGGCGTCGCCGTCGCGTTTGGAAAGCTTATGCTGCGCGTCGCGCATGACGGTGGTCAGGTGGATATATTCCGGGATATCCCAGCCGAAAGCGCTGTACAGGAAATTGTACCGGGGCGTAGAGCTCAGATATTCCATGCCGCGGATCACGTGGGTGATGCCCATCAGATGATCGTCGATCACGTTTGCGAAGTTGTAGGTGGGCATACCGTCCTGCTTGATGAGCACCATGTCGTCCATGCAGTCGCTGTTTGGGAAGCTCATTTCGCCAAACACCAGGTCCTGGTAGGTGCTGACGCCGTCTGTGGGCGCGTTCATGCGGATCACATAGGGCACGCCGGCATCCAGCTTTTGCTTCACTTCCTCTTTGGAAAGGTTCAGGCAGTGCTTGTCGTACTTGAATACTTCGCCTTTCGCTTCCGCCGCGGCCCGGCGCTCTTCGATCTCTTCCTTGGTGCAGAAGCAGTAATAGGCCGCGCCCTTTTCCACCAATTCCTGCGCGTAGGGCAGATACAGGCTTTTACGCTCGCTTTGGATATAGGGTCCGTAATCGCCGCCGATATCGGGTCCCTCGTCCCATAGGATGCCGCAGTCCCGCAGGGTGTCATAAATCACCTCGGTAGCGCCTTCCACGAAGCGCTCCTGATCGGTATCCTCGATGCGCAGGATGAATTTTCCGCCGTTTTTCTTGGCAAACAGATAGGCGTAAAGCGCCGTGCGCACGCCTCCCAGATGCATGAAGCCCGTCGGGGACGGGGCGAATCTTGTTCTGACTTCCATCGGTTTTATCCTCTTTTCTTATTCTGAGTAGTTTTTTATTTTTCCGTCGCGATGATCGCGTCCACGGCATTTCCGCTGTCGGCGTCATAGAGGGCGTACACGCTTCCTCCGTCCGCTTTCCAATGCATTTTCATCAGATTGATATTCGATCCGTTATCCCGGTAGTAATGATAGACCCAGTCGATGGCATAATCGTCGTCCTCCCAGGAGATCCAGGTCTGGGTCCTTTCCCCATTCACCGAAAAATGGAAGCTGACGGATACGTTCGGCGCCAGATCCCGTCCCAGGATATATTCTTCCGGTGAAAAAAAGTCTTCATGGAAGTATTCCGAAATATACGCCCCGTCCACGTATTCGCATTCCAGAAGAACGCCGGAATTGACGATAGAAAACCGCCAATCGTCGATGGACAGATCGAGCAGTTCGATTTCGTAGCGGAGGTATGTGACGCCGTTTCTGTCCTTGCCGGAGGTGATCTGCCCGAAAAACTCCGGGATGTAGTTGGAATTCTTGGGGCTGAAATCGCTCCATATCGGCTCTCTGCGTCCATTCGCCACAGGCCAGGAGGTCATGGAATAATCGGGGTAGTTATTCGCGGAGCCAATGCCGTCCATCAGGGAACGGCAGTCTTCATTCACCTTTTCGATTCCCGACCCGAAGAGATAATCCACGGAAGACGCATCCTGCGGCGGAACGGTGGAGGAAGGTGACGCTTCCGCGGCGCAGGAGGCTGCAAGGCACAGGACAGAAAGAGCAATGAACAGCGCCAGACAAATCCGCTTCATTGTACATCCCTCCCCCTCCATGCTTACTTTTCCGGTTTATAGCCGTCCTTGAGGCTGACCACGCGGTTATAGACGCTTTTTTCCGCCGTGGAGTCTTTATCCTTGCAGAAGTAGCCCATCCGCAGGAACTGGAAGGTATCGCCGACTTTCGCGTTCACAAGCGTATGCTCGCAATAGCCGTTCACGATCTCCAGGGAATTGGGGTTCACGAAGGCGGTCACGTCTTTCTTTTCCTCGGCGGACGCGGTATCCCACGCCTCGGTCATCAGCTGGTCGTAGAGCCGGGCTTCAAAGGAGGCGCAGTCCCGGGCGTTGACCCAGTGGATCGTGCCCTTGACCTTGCGGTTGGCCCCTTCGGAGCCGGAACGGGAATCAAGATCCACGCTGCACTCGATGTGGTCGATGCTGCCGTCGGGGGCGTGCGCGACGGAAACGCATTTGATGATGTACGCCCCCTTGAGGCGCACTTCGCCCTCGGGCTTCAGGCGGAAAAACTTTTTCGGCGGGTCTTCCTCAAAGTCTTCCTTCTCGATCCAGATTTCCTTGCTGATCGTCACTTCCCTTTCGCCCATTTCCGGGTGATCGGGATGGTTTTCCATGGGCAGGGTATCCGTCCAGTCATCCGGCACGTTGGTCAAAACGACCTTGACGGGGTTCAGCACGGCCATGACGCGCGGCGCGGAATCGCCGACGGCGTCCCGCACGCATGCGTCCAGCATCCGAACGTCCACCGTGGAATCCGCCTTCGCCAGGCCAACCTGCTCCACGAACGCGCGGATGGCGCTGCCGGGATAACCCCTGCGGCGCATGGCGGTCAGGGTCGGCATGCGAGGATCGTCCCAGCCGTTGACGAAGCCTTCTTCCACCAGGCGGCGAAGATGGCGCTTGCTCATCACGGTGCGCGTGATGTTGAGGCGGGCGAATTCGATCTGCCTGGGGCCAAAATAGCCTTTCCCGTCGCCTGCGCGGAAGCCCGCCTTTTCCACGAACCAATCGTACAGCGGGCGATGATCCTCAAATTCCAGGGAACAGAGCGAATACGTGATCCCTTCAAACGCGTCGGAAAGGGGATGCGCGAAATCGTACATGGGGTAAATGCACCAGGTATTGCCCGTGCGCCAATGCTCTTTGTAAAGGATGCGGTACATGGCCGGGTCGCGCATGTTCATGTTGGGGGACGCCATATCGATTTTCGCGCGCAGGATGTACCGCCCTTCCGGGAATTCGCCGGCCTTCATCCGGCGGAAGAGGGAAAGGTTTTCTTCGATCGGTCTGTCGCGCCAGGGAGAATTTTTGCCTGGCGAAGTCAGCGTGCCGCGGTATTCGCGCATTTCGTCGGAAGTGAGCTCATCCACATACGCGAGCCCGCGCAGGATGAAATCTTCTGCGATATCATACAGGCGCTGATAATAATCACTGGCGTAATACAAGCCGCCCGTCCAATGGAAGCCCAGCCATTCGATGTCTGTCTTGATGGCTTCGGCATACTCGGTATCTTCCTTGGCAGGGTTGGTATCGTCAAAGCGCAGATTGCACAGGCCCCCGTACTTTTCCGCAGTTCCGAAATCCGTCACCAGCGCCTTGCAGTGGCCGATGTGGGGATAGCCGTTGGGTTCAGGGGGAAAACGGGTGTGCACCTGCTGGGCGCGCCCTTCCCTCAGATCTTCGTCAATGGCGTCCCAAATAAAATTGGTGCGTTCGTTCTCGTTTTCCATAGTCAAACCCTCCTTAAAAAAGTGTTGCATAAAGAACGCAAATTCTTGCGCTTGCCCCATTATAGCCGGAAACACTGGAAAAAACAAGATATGATATGATAAAAACGCAAAAAAGCCCCACAGCCTGAAGCCATGGGGCATCCCCGGAGCACGCGGTCAGAAAAGGCCCGTGATCCTGCCGTTTTCATCCACATCGATCTTTTCTGCGGCCGGAGCTTTGGGCAGGCCCGGCATGGTCATGATATCGCCGGTCAAAGCCACAATAAAGCCCGCGCCCGCGGAAACGCGGACAGAACGGACCGTCACCAAAAAGCCCTTGGGCGCGCCGAGCAGCGAAGGATCGTCGGAGAAGGAATACTGCGTTTTCGCCATGCAGACCGGCAGTCCGCCAAACCCGAGCTTTTCCAGCTGGGCAATTTGCTTTTTGGCGTTCGGGGTGAGTTGAACGCCGTCGCCATGGTAAATGCGCCTGACGATCGCGCTGATCTTCTCTTCGATCGGCATTTCGAGCGGATAGCTGAACTGAAAACGGTTTTCCGCATCGCACAGGCGAACCACTTCTTCGGCCAGCTTTACGCCGCCTTCGCCGCCTTTCGCCCAAACCTCGCTGAGCGCAACGTTCACATGCAGCGCCCTGCATTCGTCCTCAATGAGCCGAAGCTCCCGTTCGGTATCGTTCGGGAAGCGGTTGATCGCGACCACGCAGGGCAGGCCGTACACCTGCGTCATGTTTTCCACATGCTGCAAAAGGTTCGGCAGGCCCTTTCTGAGCGCGTTGAGATCCTCATGGCCGAGCTCGGTCTTTGGCAGTCCTCCATGCATTTTGAGCGCCCGCACCGTCGCAACCACGACCACCGCATCGGGCTTCAGATCATTGATCCGGCACTTAATATCCAGGAATTTTTCCGCGCCAAGGTCCGCCCCGAAGCCGGCTTCCGTAACGATATAATCGCCAAGCTTGAGCGCCGTGCGCGTGGCCATGATGGAATTGCAGCCATGGGCAATATTGGCGAACGGGCCGCCGTGCACGATCGCCGGCGTTCCCTCCAGGGTCTGCACGAGGTTGGGCTTCAAGGCGTCCCTGAGCAGCGCGGTCATCGCGCCCGCCGCTTTCAGCTGCCCCGCCGTCACCGGCTGTTCGTCATACGTATATGTGACCACCATGCGCCCGAGCCTTTCCTTCAGATCGGTCAGGCTGTCCGAAAGGCAGAGCACCGCCATGATTTCGGACGCCACGGTGATATCGTAGCCATCCTCGCGCGGCACGCCGTTGACCCGTCCGCCCAAGCCATCCACGATATTGCGCAGCTGCCGGTCGTTCATGTCCACGCAGCGCCGCCACACGATCCTGCGCGGATCAATGTTCAGGCTGTTGCCCTGATGAATATGATTATCCAGCATGGCGGCAAGCAGGTTGTTCGCCGCGCCGATCGCATGGAAATCGCCGGTGAAATGCAGGTTGATGTCCTCCATCGGCACGACCTGGGCGTATCCGCCGCCCGCCGCGCCGCCCTTGACGCCGAACACCGGGCCAAGCGACGGCTCGCGCAGGGCGACGATCGATTGCTTGCCCAGCTTCCTTAACCCATCCGCAAGGCCGATGGTGGTGGTGGTTTTTCCTTCTCCGGCAGGCGTCGGCGTAATGGCCGTGACCAGAATCAGCTTTCCGTCTTTTTTATCCTTTCGCCGAATGGTCGTCGCGTCCAGCTTCGCCTTGTATTTTCCGTACGGCTCCAATAAATCTTCGTTGATGCCGGCATTCCGGGCAATTTCATAAATGGGCTTCATGGGGGTTGCCTGGGCGATCTCGATGTCCGTGAGCATAGCGGTATCCTCCGTTTTCAATATCATTCGGGATCTTTGCCATTATACTAGAACAAATTCAATATGACAACCTGTATTTGCCGAATAATCAAAAAAATGTCGAACGTTTCTGTGTTCAACCGCATAAATATCCATTTTTCGCGGAAGGATAGTACATATCCTTTCCAGAATGAATGCAGCCAGGTACAGTCAGGAGGGATGGAGCATGGAGCATGAACGGAAGCAAAGCACGCTGGTTGTCCGCATCACGGGCGAGCTGGACCATTTTTCATCGCAGAAGATCCGGCGGGAGCTGGACCTGCTGCTTGCTGATCCCGGCGTCAAAAAGCTTGTGATGGATCTGAAAGAAATGACGTTTATGGATTCATCCGGGATCGGCGTGATCCTTGGCCGCTACCGCACGATCAGCCGGCGAGGCGGCACAGTCGCCGTCAAAAACATGAACCCGCAGGTAGAAAAAGTCTTTCTCCTGTCCGGAATGGACCAAATCATCAAAACGATCTGACGGAGGCGACAATCGATGCAAATCATCAATCAAATGAAGCTGGAATTTTTGAGCATGCCGGAAAACGAAAGCTTTGCCCGGGTCGCCGTGAGCGCCTTTGCCGTGCAGCTTGATCCTACCTTGGACGTGCTGGCCGATATCAAAACCGCGGTCAGCGAGGCCGTCACCAACGCGATCGTGCATGGGTACGGCGAAAAGCCCGGCACCGTTTCGATCAGTGCGGAATTGGCGATGGACGGCACGCTGGATATCACCGTTTCCGACAGAGGACGCGGCATCGCGGATATCGAGAAAGCCATGCAGCCCTTTTTCACCACGCAGCCGGAAAAGGAACGCTCCGGCATGGGTTTTTCCGTGATGCAGACGTTTATGGACCAGGTGCACGTGGATTCTTTTCCCGGCGAAGGCACGACGGTCCGCATGAAAAAGCGGCTGAAAGAGCGTTGAAGCGTATGTACTTATTGGCGCAGGCCGGAGACGCGCCGGCCCTGAAAAGCCTGGTTCGGCAGCATATTCCTTTGGTTCAGGCGCTTTGCCGCCGGTTTTCGTATTCTCAGGACGCGTTTCAGCAGGGATGCATCGGCCTTGTAAAAGCCATCCGAAGATTTCGCCCGGAGGCGGGCGTCCGCTTTTCCACATACGCGGTGCCGGTGATCCTGGGCGAAATGAAAAAGGCCTTCTCCCATGAGCTTGGGTGGCGTTCCCGCGCGGCGGTCAAAAAAGCGAAGGATTATCAGGAAAGCTATTTCAAAAAAAACGGGCGTATGCCCTCGATCGCCAGAGCGGCGGATGCGGCCGGCGTCTCCCCCGCGGATCTATGCTTGCTGCTGGAGATGGAAAAAGGCCCCAAGTATGATGAAACGGGCGATTTGCTCCTTTCCATTCCGGACCCTGCCGCTGAAAAGTGGTTCATCCGCTTTTGCGTCAGGGATATTTTGTCCCGCATGCCAAAGGATGAAAGCGAGCTTTTATCGCTGCGCTATTTCTTCGGAAAAACGCAGACGGAATTGGCAGGCGCCCTCCGCGTCCCGCAGTGCAGCGTATCCAGAAAAGAAAAACGGGCCAGGGCGCGTTTCCGCGAAGCCTGGACCGAGGCCGAATGAACCCGCTTACGCATTCCAACCGTATCGACGTATCAGATAATCCAGCAGGCATTCGCAGCCTTCCCGGATCTCCCGGCACGCCGTGTCAAAATCGTCGGTATACCAAGGATCGTCTATATCCCGCGGCGCGCTTGAAAAAGAAAGCAGCAAATGGATTTTCCCGTCCGGATCCCCGCCGTACAGCCGGCGCATGCTGTTCAAATGCCGGTTTTCCATCCCGATCAGCAGATCGAACGCTTCATAATCTTTTTTGGTGATCTGACGCGCCCGTTTCTCATCGCATTGGATGCCGAGGGTTTTGAGCTTCTTTTTCGCGGGCGGATAGACGGGATTCCCCAATTCCTCGCTGCTGATCGCCGCGGAGGCGCATGCAAGCTTTTCCGTTAAGCCGCGCCTGGAAACCATGTCCCGGAATATGTATTCCGCCATGGGGCTTCGGCAGATATTGCCAAGGCATACAAACAGTATTTTCATCATTTTTCACACGCTTCTGTTCCGTTATTCCCCGCCCGGCATGATGAGCCTTACGCCGCGCTTGACCACGTATTCCGTCGGCAGCCAGTATTCCAGGCCGCCGTATTCATCCGTTTCAAAGAACCAGCGGGCGCCCGGCAGGTCATCCAGGGTGAGGGCGGCGCGGAACATGCCGCTGCGCAGCCTGTAATACTGGGACGCGTTCACGATGCGCTCAAACGTGGCCGACGGCGCGGAATCCACCACTTTCATCATCGTGCCGTCCTCCGACACGCCGCAGACCATCGCGATATGCCCGCGGACAATGGAAAAGCTGAACAGCGCGCCTTTGCTCAGCAGGTCCAGGATCTGCTTTTTTTCGACATACAGCGCGCCGCGGGTGGAAAACCCGTATGCTTTGGCCGCGGAATTGATGAGCAGTTCATTGCTGGTGCCTTCGCCCTTGATAAGGCAGAACGCGTATTTGACGGCCAGGTTTTCGGGCAGGGTGCTTTCATCCGTTACGCCCATCCTTTGCAGCGCGTGGGAAAGGGTGAAAATGGCGCAGCCTGATTTTTGCAGGTTGCTGTGGCGATACTGCTTATCCGCCCACCAGCCGTCTTTCTGGCTGTATATGGAGGCGATCCCGCTTTTGACGGGCAGTGTTCCGTCCACCAGGAATTCCTTTTCCTGCGTGGCGGAGAGCCCGTTTTCATCCTTTACGGTAACGGTCAGCTTATAGCTGCCCGCTTCCCTCGGGCGGTAAGCGGCGGTAAAATGCCCTCCGATCTCCGTTTCGATGATACGCTGCCCGTTCCTGGAGAGGATATATTTGCTTTCATGGCTGGTCCAGGCGTTTACCGTGATATCCAGCACGTCCCCGATCGCCAGCGTATCCGCGCTGAAAACGATCTCCATTTCGCCCTCGGGAAGCAGCGCGGAGGCCTTGACCGGCGGAAGGAAGCCGTCATAATGGGCCAGGAAGACGACGTCGCCTTTTTCCGCGTCAACCAGCGCGCCGTACAGATATTGGTCCTGATCGTCATAGAAGCCGCAATGATAGAAAGGACCTGAAGCGCCGTCTTTTTCGTCCGACGCGGCCAAGGCGCAGTACAGCTTTTCCTTCGCGAACGCTTTGTATTTCTTTTTCAGCGCCGCTTCCGCTTTCTGGGCTGCTTCGGAGGGCGTAAGTGATCCGGCCACGTCCGCCTTGTCGCCGGGGCCCGACAGGGAAAGGGCGTTCTTTGGCGCGTAGCCCCAGGCGTCCCCCGCCCGCACCAGGCATTGTTCCTTATCGATCACCGTTACCAGGACCTGCTCGCCGGCATTCAGATTCTTTAGCGCCGCGCTGCCGGAATCGGCGGTCTTTTTTAATTCGCACGCATTGACGACGGTCGCGCTTTCACTGATCCAGGACAGGCCGTCTCCCGGTTCCTCATACTGATAGGAAAACCGTTCCGTTTTCGCATAACCGCTTTCTTCGCCGTAATATACATGCGCCCAGCCGTCGGCTACCACCGTGACCCTCACCCCCTGCATGGGAGAAAGCACAAGGGACAGCGCGGCGTCCTCGCTGGGTTCTGCGTACATAAGAAGCGTGCCGCCGTCCGGATACACCGTTTTGCCCAGCATGTTTTCAGGCAGACGCAGGTATTCCGTTTTCACATACCCCGTTTTCTTTTTATAGGTGATCTTGCTCCAGATTTCCCCCGTTTCTTCCACTTCCACCAACGATTTGTTGGGCACGCTGTCCACCAGCTTTCCCTTTTCATCCGGCGTTTTTCGGATGTTGAGGGCGCCGCCCGGCGTCATGACGCGGGCCTGCTCCGCAAGCGAAACGGAAAGGAGCGCAAGCAGCGCCGTTATCAAAAGGATCCCCATAAGCAGCTTTTGTTTCTTCACGTTCTTACCTCTTTACGCGCATGCGTCACGCATTTTCCTTTAGGCCCAAATACCGTTTGATTTCCGCAATGTACTTTTCACCCAGGGGGCTGAGCACGCTGTTTTTTCTCGTCACAATGCCGATTTCCATCATGCTGTCGGCGTTCACGCCCTCTTCCTGATAAGGAACGGCCACATAATCGCCGCCGTTGAGCTCCTCGCAGATGATGCCGGAGCAGAGCGTATACCCGTTCAGGCCAACCATCAGGTTCAGGACCGTCGCCCGGTCGCAGCATTTGATGATGCGGGGATACTCGTTCGTGGAAAGGATCTCTTCGGACAGATAGAAATTGCTGTTGTCCCCCTGCTCAAAGGAAAGGCAGGGATAGGGCAGCAAATCTTCGTATGTGATTTCCTTCTGTTTCGCGAGCGGATGCCCCTTCCACAGGTACACGAACGCCTGGCAGCGGATGAGCGAAGCAAACTGCAAATTGGCGGATTGAAGAAGCTTCAGCAGCGCCCGCCGATTAAAATCATTCAGATACAGGATGCCGATCTCGCTTCGGGAGGAAGCGACGTCCTCGATAATATCCCGGGTGCGGGTCTCCCGGATGGCGAATTCGTATTCCGCAACGTCCAGGTTCCTTGCCAGCTCCACGAACGCTTTCACCGCGAAGGAATAATGCTGGGTGGAAACGGCGAACTGCTGCTTGTGCAGGCCCTGCTGGCTGTACGCGTCCATCAGGTTCTGATATTGGCTGTATACCTGGCGGGCGTAGGGCAGGAATTTGAGCCCCTCCGCCGTGAGCGTGACGCCCTTGCCGCTCCGGTTAAAGATCACGATGCCGATTTCCTTTTCCAGCTCCTTGACCGCGCTGGTCAGGGACGGCTGGGAAACATAGAGCTTGTATGCCGCTTTGTTCAGGGAGCCCGTTTCCGAAATGGTGATGATATAATGCAGCTGCTGCAGCGTCAACAGGATCACCGGCTTCCTTCCGCATAGAATGATCACCTCCATATTTTATGGGAATCGGCCTGATTTGTCAATCAAAGCGCCGCTTGCAATAATGAACAATCTATGTCATAATACAGGCATTCCCATGAAAAAACGATTACCGAAAAGGGGATGATGCTTCGTGCCTGCCGGAATTTGGGTTCGGCTTATCAAAAGGAACCGGATCGATAAGGATGTGACCGTCCCCTGCCTTCACGCGGATTGGCAGGACGCGCTGAACATCGCCTGCCGCCAGATGGACGTTGGAAAACCCATGGTGCTTGCGCGCCACGAGCGGGATTGGGATCAGTTTTCTCAAGCCCGGTTTTTGAAGGAGCATTTTCTGGAGGACGTGCCCTTTGACCGGATGGAAGTGGAGTTCATCGATCCGGAAAAAAAGAAGAAAAAGGATTCGCCCTATCCCGCTTTCTGATCTTGGAGGAGACCATGCTTTTATTCAGACGGTTCAGTATTCTCGTCATTTTTCTCTTTCTTGTGTTTTTTGCTTCCTCGGCCTGCGCGGATATCGTCATCAGCGAAGTGATGACGTCCAACGGCGTCTATACGAACGACGGCGAAGCCTATGACTGGATCGAGCTGCACAACACCGGCTCCAAAGCCGTGGACATAAGCGGCTATTATCTTTCCGACAAAGCGAAAAAGCCCACCAAATGGGCTTTTCCAGCCAATACGACCATCAAGGCCAACGGCTATATCCTCGTCTACTGCACGGGCGAAGAGATGAGTCCCGGCAAAAACGGCACGTATTACGCGAATTTCAAGCTTTCCTCGTCCGGCGAAAACGTTTATTTGACCGATAAGGACGGGGAGACCACCGTCTTTTCCCTTTCGATCCCCGCGCAGTACGGCAATGTATCCTGGGGCATCCCGGAGGGCAAAAGCGAATACCTGTATTTTGCCGAGGCGACGCCGGGAAAGCCCAACGCGAAGGAAGGGTATCCAGCCCGTTCGGAAAAACCCGTGATCCAAACGCCGGGCGGATTTTACGACGCGGCCGTGACGGTATTCGCCTTCCAGGAGGAAGACGCCGCGCTTCGCTACACCCTGGACGGATCGACCCCCACGCAAAAATCTTCCCTCTTTCCGGCGGATGGGCTGACGTTTTCCAAGACCGCCGTGCTCCGCGTCCGCGCGTTTGGGGAGGGCGAGGTGCCGTCCGAAACCGTGGCCGCGACCTATATTCTGGGCCAGGAGCAGCCCGTGCCGGTCATTTCCCTGATTACCGATGAAAAATACCTGTTCGATAAAAAGACCGGCCTGCTCGTCAAAGGGGCAAGCTCCAGCTATCCCAACTATGAGCACGATTGGGAATACCCCGTCAACATCGAATACTTTAACCTGGACGGCGAATGCGAGATCAACCAGATGGGCACCTTTACGACGGCGGGCCATTCCGCGCGGCAAAACGCGCAAAAAACCATCGCCATCTACGCCAGAAAAGCATACGGCCCGGGGGAGTTTTCCTTTAACCCCTTCCCCA
Source organism: Clostridia bacterium (assembly GCA_017541205.1). Taxonomy (GTDB): domain Bacteria; phylum Bacillota; class Clostridia; order Christensenellales; family Aristaeellaceae; genus RUG563. Next base: position 16,131 of record JAFXZO010000021.1, read on the forward strand.
ACCGGGATTACGAAAGCTATAAATCCCTCCTGCTCCGCGGCGCGAATTCGGACGCGTTTTCAACCCGTCTGCGCGATCCCGTGATTTCCTCCCTCGCGGAGCCGCTCGGCATCATTTACCAGGACGCCCTGGCGATCGAGGTTTATATCAACGGCGAATACTGGGGGCATTACAACCTGCGCGAAAAGATCAACAAATACTTTGTGGCGCAGTGGGAAAACGTCACCGACGAAAAGCAGATCGACCAGATCGACATTCTGGCCCGCACGGGCCGCGACAATTTTGTGCAGAACGGCAGCAATGAGGATTGGCTGGCCCTGTGCGAATTTTGCAGAAAAAAAGACCTGAACGACCCTGAAAACCTGCAATACGTTCTCGATAACCTGGATATTGACAGCCTGTTTACCCATACCGCCTTTGAAATCATCATCGGCAATAACGATTTTACCAACGTGCGCGTGTACCGCGTGCCGGACGGAAAATGGAAATATCTGCTCTTTGACGTGGAGGCCGGCTTCCTTTCCATGGATTCCGGGCCAATGAATTACTACATCAAAAAAGTGAGCGATAAGATCCAGGGGTTTCGGCATGAGCCGCTGGCGGCGCTGCTGAACGTGCCGGAAATGAAAGCCAGATTCCTGACCCGATTTGCACAGGTGCTGGAATTGTCCTTCCAATGGGACTATGTGGACGCCCATTTTCAGCCCTGGGAAGAACTGCTGGAAACGCTGCTCCCCCGCCATCTTGCGCGCTGGCCGCATTTTACCATGCAGGCCTGGCGGCAGAACGTGGACGCCGTCAAGTATTACGCCCGGGTGCGGCCGGTCAAAATCGTCGCCATGCTGCAAAAGCATATGAAGCTGACGGACGCGGAGGTGGAACAATACTTCGGAAAAGTCCAGACGCTTCTGGAAAGCAAAAATATCCTGAAATGAGGAAGGGCCGGGCAGCATTCAGCGCTTCCCGGCCCAAGCCTTATTCATTGATCTTTTCTTCTTTTCAGCCACACCATCAGCACCGCGATATCCGCCGGGTTCACGCCGGGGATGCGGCTGGCCTGGCCAAGCGACAGCGGGCGGCGCGCCTTCAACTTTTCCCTTGCTTCCAGCCGAAGCGAATCAATGGACAGATAGTCGGTATCTTCCGGGATTTTCGTTTCTTCCATGGCCCGGGTCTGCCTGATCTGGGCCATTTCCTTTTGGAGATATCCTTCGTATTTGATCTGGATCTCCGCCTGCTCCCTCGCGCCTTCGCCGTATTCCCAGCCGGCGGGCAATGTCAGGTGCGCGTCCGGATGGCGAAGCTCCTTTTCCATGCCGGCTTCGGCCAGGCGTTTTATCAGCTCTTCCGTTTCGGCTTGTTTCCTTTCGGCCCGGCGCATGCGCTCATCCGAAATCAGCCCGATATCCCGCGCCTTGAAGGTCAGGCGAAGGTCCGCGTTGTCCTGCCGAAGATACAGCCTGTGCTCTGCCCGGCTGGTCATCATGCGGTAAGGCTCGTCCGTTCCCTTGGTGGTCAGATCGTCCACCATAACGCCGATGTACGCCTGATCCCTCGTGAGCAGGAACGGCTCTTTTTCCATGCAGTAAAGGCACGCGTTGATCGCCGCGTAAATGCCCTGCGCAGCGGCCTCTTCATAGCCGGAGGTTCCGTTCACCTGTCCCGCAAGATACAAGCCCGCGATATGGCGCGCGCCCAGATACGGCGTCAGCGTCAGCGGATCGATGCAGTCGTATTCGATGGCATAGGCAAGACGGGTCAGGATGCAGTGCTCCAGGCCCGGAATGGTTCGGTACATATCCCATTGCACGTCCTCCGGCATGGAGGAGCTCATGCCCTGCACATACCACTCGGGATACCCGTCCCCCTCCGGTTCCATAAAGATCTGGTGCCGGTCCTTATCGGCAAAGCGTACGATCTTCGTTTCGATGGAAGGGCAGTAGCGCGCGCCGGTACCGTTGATCTGGCCTGTAAACATGGGGGCGCGGTGCAGGTTTTCCCGGATGATGCGGTGCGTTTCTTCGTTCGTCCAGGTGAGATAGCACTTCGCTTTATTGATCGGCGGCGTATCCGTCAGGAAGGAAAACGGAACGACGGGCTCATCCCCGAGCTGCGGCTCCATTTTGTCAAAATCAATGCTGTTTTCCGCGACCCGAGCCGGCGTGCCGGTTTTGAAGCGGCGGATGGGAAAGCCAAGGTCTGCAAGGGACGCGCTCAGGTGATTCGCCGGCATCAAGCCCTGCGGCCCCGCGTCCCATTCAGCTTCCCCGATGATGATGCGGCTTTTTAAGTATACCCCCGTGCAGACCACCGCCGCCCGGCAGGGGATCACGTCGCCGGTTTGGGTTTTGACGCCGGATACCTTGCCGTTTCGGGTGATGATTTCCGCCGCTTCGCCTTGACGAAGGGTCAAATGTTCCTGGTTGAAAAGCGTTTTGAGCATTCGCAGATGATACGCCCGCTTATCCGCCTGAACGCGCAGGGAATGCACCGCCGGGCCTTTTCCGCGGTTCAGCATCCGGCTTTGCAGCGTCACGTCATCCGCGGCAAGCCCCATTTCGCCGCCCAGCGCGTCCACTTCGCGCACCAGGTGCCCTTTGCCCGTTCCGCCGATGGAAGGGTTGCAGGGCATCAGCGCGACAGATTCGAGGTTGAGCGTCAGCAGGACCGTATCAAGGCCCATCCGGGCCCCGCACAGCGCCGCCTCGCATCCCGCGTGGCCGGCGCCGATCACAACAAGGTCAGCCAAAAGAAATTTCCTCCCAAGATAGATTTACAGCCATTGGATAAACGCCGTTTTATCGCTGCTGTTAAAGCCCGCTTTGCGGTAGAAATCCAGCGTCGAAACGTCTTTCGCGCCGGTCAGCAGCATGATTTTGTAGCAATTTTTCTCTTTCGCGATTTCCGCCGCGCGGGCAAGGCAGGCGGAAGCAAGGCCTTTCCTGCGAAAATCCGGATGCGTGACCACGTTTTCGATCAGCGCGTAGGGACGCGCGTTCCTCGTCAGATTGGGAACGACAACGCAAACGCAGGAGGAAACGATCTTTCCCTCCTCCACGCATACGATCAGATGATGGTTTTTATCGCGCATGATGCTTTCCCAAACGCCCATCACGCGCGCGTCCATGTCCGGCACCCGCGTTTCATGCAGATGTAGATAGAGTGTCAATAAAGCCGAAAGATCGCCCTTTTCCGCTTCCCGGATCTGCATTCGTTCATCAGCCTTCTTTATAGACTGCCCGCTCGCCGCCCACGTAAGGCAGCCGGGTAAAAGCGCACACTAAATTTGCGCAGCCGATCTTTTTGATTTCGCCGCGGTACGGAACGGCGACGGGCTTTAAGTGCATGCCGATCAGCGTATCGCCGATATCGAGGCCCGCGTCAGCCTGCGCCGCCATCACAAGGCAGGGCGCTTTCAGCCTTTTCCACGCCGCCGCCGGAACGCTGCCGCCCGCCTTGGGCTGCGGGATGGCGCATACCCGGGTATAGCGGCTCTCCAGCGCCGCTTGAAGCGGCATCACAAGGCTCCGGTTCAAATGCTCGCAGCACTGAAAAATGGGAATAAAGCCTTTTTGCTCGCAAACGCTGATGACAGCCTCCGCAACGCATTCGCCGATTTCCGGCGCGCTGGCTTTGCCGATCTGCCCGCCCGTGATTTCGCTGGTCGAGCAGCCGATCACGATTTGGCTCCCTTCGCGTAAAGCCGCTGCTTTGGCCAGATCCAAAATCGCTTTGGTCACCTGGGCGCGGATCATTTCCCTGTCGCACATCTTTATTTCCTCCTGAAAGCATACATGCCGATAGCCGCTGCGATGGCCAGATTGAGCGAATCCACTTCCGCGCTGCTGGGGATGCGCACGGGCCTGCCCACCTGCTGGAATTCGCTCGGCAGCCCCGCGCCTTCATTGCCAAAGATCAGCGCGCAGGGGCGCAGGGGGTTTTCCGCTTCCCCGTCCATCTGCGCCGATCCATCCAGCATGAAAGGGTACGCCGCGTGCGCGGGGAATTCCTGCCGATAGGCGATAAAATCTTCATATTCCCGCACCCGCAGGGAAAACAGCGCGCCCATGCTGGCGCGGACCACCTTGGGATCAAACACATCCGCCGCCGGCCGGATGATGGCGACGTCATGGTAGCCAAAGCCAAGGGCGGTGCGCAGGATGGTGCCCAAATTGCCCTGATCGGAAATATGGTGCAATACGATATGATCCTGGTTTTCGAGCGCAGACTGCTGTTTTTCAAACACAGCGGCGGCAAAGCAGTTTTCTTTGCCGGAGATCCGCGAAAGCGCTTTGTCCGCGATCTCGACGCGAATATGGCGGGCGTTCGCAAGCTCGGTCAGTTTCCCAACGCCTTCGCTGCTTTGTCCGCGGGACGATAAAAGCAGGCGGCGGACGGCGCCTGGCCGTTTGGTCATTGCTTCCAGGCTCGGAAACAAGCCGGGCGCGTAGGAATAATCAAGCCCGCGCCGATACGCTTCCAGGGACGGCATAACGAACCCCCTTTGTGATTACCGCATCAGTTTTTTGATGAGCCTCAGTTTTTTGCTGTTGTACGGCGGATAGCGCATTTGGATATCCGGGTGATTCGCTTTGATCACGACGGATTTTTCATGCGTGAAGGTATCAAAAGACGCCTTGCCGTGATACTTGCCCATGCCGCTTTGCCCGACGCCGCCAAAGGGCAGGCGGCTGGAGGAAAGGTGGATCACGGTATCGTTGACGCAGCCGCCGCCAAAGGGCACTTTTTTGAGGATCCTTTCCTGTACGGCCTGGCTCCTGGTGAACAGATACAGCGCCAGGGGCTTTTCCCGGCTGTTGATGATCGGCAGGACTTCCTCGATGTCCCGAAAGGTCATCACCGGCAGAACGGGCCCGAAGATTTCTTCCTGCATAACGGGCGAATTCCAGGAAACGTTCATCAGGATCGTCGGCGCGATCCTTTGCCCGTCGCCTACCCCGCCGCAGTACGCTTCCTCCCCCGCGATCAGGTTCATGACGCGCTGATAGTGCCTTTCGTTGATCATTTTCGGCCATTGCGGGTTTTTCAGCGCGTTCCCGTAAAACTGCTGCCAGCAGTCTGCGATGGCTTTCATCAGCTTATCCCTGCTTTTTTCCTGCACCAGCACATAATCCGGGGCAACGCAGGTCTGGCCGGAATTGAGAGCTTTGCCGAAGGCGATCCGCCGGGCGGCGATCCCGATATCCGCGGTATGATCCACGATACAGGGGCTTTTTCCGCCAAGCTCCAGGGTAACGGGCGTCGCGTACCGGGCGGCCTTTTCCAGCACCAGCTTCCCGACCCGCACGCCGCCGGTAAAGAAAATGGAATCGAACCGCTCCTCCAGCAGCATCTGGTTTTCATTCCTGCCGCCCAGGATCACGGCTGCCTGCTCCTGTGGGAATATGGCGGAAACCAGATCGGCGATCACCTGGCTCGTATAAGGAGCATAATTGCTGGGCTTAAGGATGCAGTGATTGCCCGCGGCGATCGCCCCGACAAAGGGGTTCATGATGAGCTGGAACGGATAATTCCAGGGCGCCATGATCAGGACGACCCCGTAGGGCTCCTTCAGGATATAGTTTTTTGCGGGGAAATGCGTAAGCGGCGCAAGGGTCCTTTTCGGTCTGGCCCAGCGGGACAAATGCCGCATGATGTAGGAGATTTCGGATTGCACGATGCCGATCTCCGTCATATACGCTTCCTCGCGGCTCTTGCCAAGATCCATTTGCAGCGCCTGACAGATCGCATCCTCCCGCTGCACGATGGCGGCGCGCAACAGATCCAGTTGATCCAGCCGCTCTTCGATCGGCCTTGGCATGAGCGCGTACGCCGCATCCCGCTGCAATTCCACCAATTCATGAATGGTCATTGAGCAAATCCTCCAGCAGCCGCCTGGCCATTTCCTTGCCCCGCGTTCCGATTTCGCCCACCGGCCCGACGCAGGACGGGCATCCCTGCGGACACGGGCAATCGGAAACCAGGGTCAGCGCGTGCGTCAATAGGATATCCCGCATCCGGAACGCCTTTTCGGCAAGGCCGACGCCGCCCGGGCAATTGTCGTACAGGATCAGGGTAGGCTTTTCGGTGAAGGGGCATTTCACCTGATAGCTGACGGCAATATCCCGGGGCGAACACATGAGATACAGGGGCGTCAGGATCCTGAGCAGGTTCGCGATGCCCAGCATGCCGCTTTGCAGATCGTCCTTTTCGTATTTTTCAGCGATCTCATCCGGCACCGTGCGCCACATGGCGGTCGTATGCATTTCCGTTTCCGGCAGGCGCACCGGGCCAAACCCCACGTTTTCATTGGTGTCGAACTTCATTTTCTTGAAGATCTTGACCAGCGCGGCCACCTTTACTTCGCCAAGCGCCGCATTCCGCTCTTCTTTTTCAATATCCAGCAGGCTCAGGCTCACGTTCAGGTCCGCGTCTGTGTAATAATCCACATTGACCCGGCGGATGAACGCCTTGCACGCGTCAAAGTCCAGCTCCTCCACCTGGTAGGTTTGGCCTTCATGCATATAAATCGCGTTGGGATGAAGCAGCATGGGCGCGGTGAACCGGTCCATCTCCCCCACGATCCTTGGATGCGCGGGATCGGTGATATCGTTGATGAGAAAGTTTTCGGTCATGGCTGTGCGCAGGCTCATTTCGCTGGCTGGAAAATCCTCCGCCATCCAGTGGTAGGTATCCCCCACTTTCCTTAAGATGCTGCTTTCGCACAGGAAATCCAGCATTTCTTCGCCGCCCGCTGCGTTGCCAAGGGTTTCCCCTTCCTTGAAGGGCAATTCATACGCGGCGCACTTGAAATGGCTGAGCAGGATATACAGGTTGTCCGGGTTGAGCAGCGCGTTTTCCGCGGGCTGGCCGAAGAAGTAATCCGGATGGGTCACGATAAACTGGTCCAGGGCGTTGGAGGACGCGACCATGAACGTGGCGCTGACGCCGTGCCTGCGTCCCGCGCGGCCGGACTGCTGCCAGGTGCTGGCAATGGTGCCGGGATACCCGCACAGAACGCACGCTTCCAGCGCGCCGATATCGATCCCCAGCTCCAATGCGTTCGTGGATACCACGGCCTGGATATTTCCCGCGCGAAGGCCCTTTTCGATCTCCCTTCGTTCGCTGGGCAGGTATCCGCCCCTGTACCCGCGCACCTTGCCGCTGTTGCCGACGGGATCGGACACCAGCTCCTTGAGCTGCCGGGTCATCACCTCCACCTGAAGGCGGCTCTTGGCGAAGACGATGCTCTGGACGCCGTTTTTCACCAGCATGGACGCGATGGCCCGGGTTTCGGCCAGCACCCCTTTGCGGATGCCCAACTGCGCATTGACCACGGGCGGGTTGTAAAAAATGTAGTGTTTTTCGCCGGACGGCGCGCCGTTGTTGTCGATCAGGGCCACTTCCCGGCCGATCAGGGTTTCCGCGAGCTCCTTGGGGTTTTGGATGGTCGCGCTGCACAGGATGAACTGCGGATGGCTGCCGTAAAACGCGCAAAGGCGCACAAGACGCCTCAGCACATTGGCCAGGTTGCTTCCGAATACGCCGCGGTAGGAATGGATCTCGTCCACGACGATGTATTTCAGGTTTTCAAACAGCTTCACCCATTTGGTATGCTGCGGCAGGATGCCGCTGTGCAGCATATCCGGGTTCGTGACCACGACGTGCCCGGCCTGCCGAACGGCGCGCCGCGCGGCCGCGGGGGTATCGCCGTCATACGTGAAGGTTTTGATATCGACTTGAAGCTGTTCGATCAGTTCATAGAGCTCGCTCACCTGATCGGCGGACAGGGCCTTGGTCGGGAACAGATACAAGGCCCGGGCGTCCGGGTTTTTCAAAATCTCCGCCAGCACCGGCAGATTATAGCACAGCGTTTTTCCGGACGCGGTGGGCGTAACGACCACGTAATCCCTGCCCGCCTGGGACGCGGCGAAGCATTCCGCCTGATGCGTATACAGCTGATGCACGCCGTGCCGGCCAAGGGCCAGGGGCAGGCGCGGATCGATCCCCTCCGGCCAGGGCGCGTACCGGGCTTCGCGAGGCGGCAGCGTGCGCCAGGCGGTCACGTTTTCCATAAAGAAAGGATCGTTTTTCAGTTTCTCCAAAAGCTGTGGCAGGTTCACGCGGCCGCCCTCCTTTCAACAGCCCCTGCGGGCTCGCTACGCCTATTATACCGGCAATTCTTCCCGAATGCAAGCAAGGGGAACCGCTCTTTTTCACAAGAACGATTCCCCTTGACGATCGCTGGGTGGCTCAGCCGCGCTGGGACTTCATGTAGTTTTCCACCTTTTCCAGCTCTTCCATGGAATTGACGCCCCAGTATTCCGGGGTATCGGCGGTCACGACGGCATGCTGCTTAAGCCCCATATCATGCAGCACCTTGACCACGCCGGTCAGGTAATACTCGTGCTTGGGGTTGTTGTTTTCCACTTTTTTGAGCGCGTCCCACATCACATCGCCCTGCATCACCTGAATGCCGACGTTGACTTCGTCGATCAATTTCTGTTCGGGCGTGCAGGCGCTCTCCTCCACGATATCGCAGAGCTCTCCCTTTTCATCCCGGATCAGGCGGCCAAAGGCCGGAATGGGATGGATCCTCGCGGCGAGCAGGGTGTTCGCGGCGTGATTTGCCAAGTGTTCTTCCACCATGCGGGAATAGGTGGCCCTGGAAAGCAGGGGCATATCGCAGTACAGGCACAATACCGGCCCGTCGAAGCCCGAGGCCTTTTCCTCTGCGCAGAGCATCGCATGGGCCGTTCCCTTTTGTTCCTTCTGCCAGGCATAATTGAATTGATCGCCCAGGTGCGCCTGAATCTTTTCACCCAATACGCCGATCACGATGGTGACGTCCTCCGGCTTGACAAAGTCGATCCCGGCAAGCACATGCTCGATCAGCGTTTTATCGCCCACTTTCCTTAGCGCCTTTGGGATATCCGCTTGCTCGCTTTTGAGCCTGGAGCCCTTGCCGGCCGCCAGGATAACGGCTTTTGTCCGGGTCATTTGCATCCACTCCTTTTTATTTTTTCAGCAGGTTGATATTGATCCAGCGTTTGAACCGCCTCAAATCCATCTTCATCTGCAAATAAGCCTGTTTGCCGAAGAACAGCACGAAGGGCAGGAACGAGAAGACCAGCGCCGCCTTATAAGCCCAGCCCATCACGATCAGCTGATAGACCAGATAAGCGCCCCACGCCCAGCCGATCCATTTCACCTTGACCGGCAGGAAGAAAAACAGCAAAAATTCCATTTCCGGGTATAGAACCGCAAAAGCAAGCAGCAGCGACGTATTCAGGTAGGTGTTCGTCGTGTAGCCCGTCAAAAACCCGGCGATGATATTGCCAACGATCCCGATTCCGTAGTAGATGTTGAACCGCGCGCTGCCCCAGTGGCGTTCCAGGCTGGAGCCGAGGAAATAGTAAAAGTACAGAGAAAACAAGATCCACAGCAGGCTGCCCGTCGGCGGAAGGAAAACAAACGTGATCACACGCCAGATTTCGCCCCGCAGGATCAAATCGCGGTCAAAATACAGCAGGTTTACCGCGCTCTTTGGCAGCGGCAGAAACTCCAGGATAAATACGCCCAGCATGGCGATGCACAGGTATTTCATCAAATCGCGGATATAATGACGACCCAGCGCACGCTCCAATCGATTCAGCACATTCATTCGATCACCTTCTCTGTTTCTATTATAACCATATCCTTCCACTTCGTCAAGGCGGCGCAAAGCGAATATGCGCACAGCGCGTAGAGCGATTATGAAATTTTGTGAAAGCAATCATGAAACGTATTGCTTCCGTCAAAATTTCTACTATAGTTTTTCCCTGCCGGGTATTGTTTCTATGCATCTCTTCGTGTATACTGTTTTTGTCAGAAAGGGCAAAGTTTTTTTAGTAGAAATAGGGCTTCCCAACAGAATGCATACGGGAAGGAACGGGAGACAGGCATGGCGCTGCTGATTTTTTTATTCTGGCTGGCATTAAACGGGCGGTTTACGGTGGAAATCGCCTGCATTGGCGCTGCCGTCACGGCTGCCGCGTTCCTTTTTCTTTGCCGCGCGTGCGATTGGTCGCTCAAAAAAGAGGGAATGCTGTACCGCGTTTCGCCCAGGATCGCGCTGTTCCTTTGCACGGTGATATGGGAAATCGTCAAGGCGAATATCCACATGATCCCCGTTGTTTGGAAAGGCAGGCCGGAACCGGTTGTTCGGCATATCCAGACGGACCTGAAAACAAGCTTCGCGAAAATGGCCCTCGCGAACGCCATCACCCTGACCCCGGGAACGATTTCCTTATCCTGCGTGGATAACGAGCTGACCGTACACTGCCTGACCGGGAAAACCGCGCAGGGGCTGGATGAAAACGTGTTTGAGCGCCGGCTCAAAAAGATCGAGGAGGCGCTGCATGGCTGACGCATACGCTTATCTGTTTCAAGGGGCCATGATCGTATTGAGCCTGATGCTCTTCGTCTGCCTGTACCGCGCAATCAAAGGGCCGTCCGCGGCGGATCGGATCATCGCCGTCAACATGACCGGGACCATTACCATCGGCTTGATCCTGTTTCTGGCGCTTCTGCTGAATGAAGGCTATCTGATCGACATTGCGCTGATTTACGCGCTGCTCAGCTTCCTTGCGGTGGTCCTGCTTTGCAGGATCTATATCGGTATCCACAGGGCAAGCATGCAGAAGGAAGGTGATAAGGATGCTTGAATGGGCGCGATTCCTTTTGTGCGCGGCGCTGCTGGCTGCGGGGCTTTTTTTCCTGCTCACGGCGCTCCTGGGCGTCAACCGCTTCCGCTTCGTCATCAACCGCCTGCATCCCGCCGGGATCGGCGATACGCTGGGTTTATTGCTGCTTTCGCTCGCTGCCGTCGTATATGCGGGATTTGATCAGGTGACGGTCAAGATCCTGTGCATTGTGACGTTTTTTTGGATCACCAGCCCGGTCTGCACCCACCTGATCGGGCGGCTCGTCCGCGAAACCGATAAAAAACAGTTTGAAGCGGAGGCGAAGGAATGGAAATCCTGAATGTGATCCTGCTTTTGTTCATCATCGCGTGCAGCATTGCGGTGGCGCTGAACAAAAATCTTTTGTCCTCCGTCATCATTTTTATGGCGCAGGGGCTGGCGGTCTCCGTCGTTTGGATGCTGCTGCAGTCGCCGGATCTGGCGATCACGGAGGCCGCAGTCGGCGCGGGCGTATCGTCCATTCTGCTGTTCGCCGCGCTCAAAAAGATCGACGCGATCCGCAAGAAGGAGGAAAAGGCGCATGAGCAAACAAAAGCGTGACGCCTTTTCCGGACTGCTGAACTGGCTGGAAAACGGCGACGACGCGCTGTCGGATCAAATGCAGGATACGCTTTCCGACGATGAGAGGGCCGCAAACGTCCCGCTGAAAAAAGCGTCCGCAAAGAAGCGGAAAAAGAAAAACGCCGATGCGCGGAGAAAAAAGAACGAAAACGAAACCGCCGCGTCCTGGACGGATCGCTGGTGGTATAAGCTGCTGGCGGCGGCGCTGTGCGTTTCCCTGATCGCGCTTTTGCTGTTCGCCGCGCTTCGGCTGCCTAAATTCGGCGGCGCGGAAACGCTGATCGACAGCGACTTGACCCGGTTTTATGTGGAACATACCAAAGTCGAAACCGGCGCGATGAACATCGTAACAGGCATTATCCTGGATTACCGCGGGTTTGATACGCTGGGCGAATCGCACGTGCTGTTCATTGCTTTGTGCGGCGTTCTGCTGCTGCTGAGCATTTACGGCGAAAAGGATGAAAAGCTTCGCCTGCTCGCGGATGCGCGGGACAGGAATTTTGAGCCGAAGAATGATCTGATCCTGCAGTGCGCGGCGAGGATCCTGACGCCGATCGTATTCGTATTCGGCGTCTATATCATTCTGAACGGCCATCTGTCGCCGGGCGGCGGGTTTTCGGGCGGCGCGGTGCTCGGGGCCGGGCTGATCCTCTATCAAAACGCCTTTGGATATAAGAAAATTCAGCGGTTCTTCACCTATAAAACCTTTCGCGCCGTTTCCGTATGCGCCCTTTTGTTTTATTCCCTTGCCAAGGGGTATCACTTTTTCACAGGCGCAAACCATCTGGAATCCGGGATCGGAACGGGAACGCCGGGCGATATCCTCTCCGGCGGGCTTTTGCTTCCGCTCAATATCGCGGTCGGGTGCGTTGTCGCCTGCACCATGTACGGCCTTTATACCATGTTCAGGAAGGGGGAATTCTGATTGCTGAAAGCGGTTTATCTGCATTTTGACGAGATCACGGCCCTGACGCTTTTCGGCATCGGGTTCACGCTGCTCCTGATGAACAAAAACCTCATCAAAAAGATCATCGGCTTCTCCATGATGGATACGGGCATTTACCTGTTTTTGGCGTCTTACGGCTATATTGAATCCAGGTTAGCGCCGATCTATAAAGAGGGCGTGAACGAGGCCGCCGCGTATGTGAACCCGCTTCCCGCCGGCCTGGTGCTGACCGGGATCGTGGTCGGCGTCAGCGTGACGGCGGTGATGCTCGCTCTTACGGTGCGGCTTTATCAGCGCTATCATACCCTGGACATCGATGAGATCGCTGAAATGATACGCAGGGAGGGAAAATAAGGATGATCTGGTGGCAGAACCTTCCCTTGCCTTTGATCTTGCTTCCCCTGATCTGCGCGGCGGTTTCTTCGGTCCTCAAGGGGCGCGCCGTCCGGGCCGTCATGGCCGCGCTCGTATTTTTCTCCTGCCTGGGCATGAGCGTGTTGCTCTATGATACGCTGCGGGATGG
>JAFXZO010000022.1 GCA_017541205.1 Clostridia bacterium
AGCTGCCGGAAATCCATGAAGACAAGGCCGTTTACGAGCGGATCTTCGTGCTGCTGGACAAGCTGGATATCGAAGTGTTCATCTACATCGGCGGCAACGACTCCATGGACACCATCCGCAAGCTGTTTGACTACTCCCTGCTGACCGGCGCGAAGCAGAAGTTCGTCGGCTGCCCCAAGACCATCGATAACGACCTGGCGATCACCGACCATACCCCCGGCTTCGGCAGCGCCGCCAAATACATCGCCACCTCCACCAAGGAAATCATCTGCGACGCGATGGGCTTCTCCTACAAGAAGAAGAACGTGAACATCGTGGAAATCATGGGCCGCAACGCTGGCTGGCTGACCGGCGCCGCCGGCCTCTCCCGCAGCGAGGACTGCGAAGGCCCCGATCTCATTTATCTGCCCGAGCTGCCCTTCAGCATTGAAGGCTTCGTGGAAGAAGTGAAAAAGCTCCTGGAAAAGAAGGACGTCATCGTGGCCGTCGTTTCCGAAGGCATCAAGACCGCGGAAGGCAAGTACGTGTGCGAATACGCCACCAGCAGCGCCACCACCGACGCGTTCGGCCATATCCAGATGAGCGGCACCGCCGCTTACCTGGCCAACGTGGTCAAGAACGAATTGGGCTGCAAGACCCGCGCGGTCGAGCTCTCCACCCTGCAGCGCGCCGCGGCTCACCTGGCCAGCAAGATCGACGTGGACGAAGCGTTCAACGTGGGCGGCGCCACCGTGAAGGCTGCCGACGAAGGCTCCTCCGGCGTGATGGTCGTGATCGACCGCGTGTCCGACGATCCTTACCAGAGCGCGACCGGCGTCTATGACGTGCACCGCATCGCCAACGGCGAAAAGCTGGTTCCGCGCAAGTGGATCAACAAGGAAGGCAACTACGTCACCGAAGAATTCCTGGACTATGTGCGTCCCCTGATCCAGGGCCACTATACGCCCATGATGGTTGAAGGTCTCCCCCGCCACCTGAGCCTGAACCTGAAGAACTACGATTGGTGCGCGCCCCGCGGAAAGAAGTAATTTCCCTTTATGATCGATCGGCCATGCCGGGTTTTTCCCGGCGTGGCCGTTTTTGTATGGAAACGCCCCCGGAAAGAACGCGTTTTCCGGGGGCGGGCGTTATTGGGGGTGCGGTATTACCGGATCAGGGTGATGTTGCGGAACACGCTGACCAGGGTGTTGGCGACGGTGGACATGGTCTTGATGAAGATGTCCAGGGCCACGCCCACGACGTCCTTGCGGGTATCGCCCACGGTGTCGCCGGTAACGGCGGCCTTATGCGCAGCGGTGCCCTTGCCATGGCCCTCGAGCGCGCCGGATTCGATGTATTTCTTGGCGTTGTCGAACGCGCCGCCGGAGTTGCCCATGAAGATGGCGCGGGGAATGGCCACGATGGTCGCGCCGATGAGCAGGCCGCCGACGAAATCCACGCCGAAGAGGAAGCCGCCCACCACGGGGATGATCATGGCGAGCACGGAAGGCACCAGCATCTTTTTGAGGGCCTGCTTCGCGGCCAGCTGGATCATGCGGTTATAGTCCGGTGTCTTTTTGCCGGCCAGCACCTCGGGTGTCAGCTGCTTATCGCCCTCGTCGGCCATGAGCTTGGCGGATTCGATGGTGTTATCGGTCAGCATGGCGGAGAAGTATTCCACCAGCGCGCCGCCGATGATCGCGCCGGCCACGACCACGAAGGAAGCGATGTTCAGGTTCATTTCGGAGGAATAGTTGCCCACGTAGGATACGATCAGTGACACGGTGGCAAACGCGGCGGAGCCGATGGCAAAGCCCTTGCCGACGGCGGCGGTGGTGTTGCCCACGGCGTCCAGCTTATCGGTGATGACGCGCACGTTGGCGTCCAGGTGGCAGCTCTCGGCCAGGCCGCCGGCGTTATCGGCGATGGGGCCGAAGGCGTCGATGGACACGGTCGCGCCCACGAAGGCCAGCATGCCCAGGGCGGCGGTGGCAACGCCGTAGATGCCGGCCAGCTTGCCGGAAACGAACAGCGCGATGCCGATCACCAGCACGGGCAGCAGCACGCTGCGGGAACCCACGGCGTCGCCCTTGGTGACCACGAAGGCCTCGCCTTCGGGGGCCATTTCCGCCAGGGTGCGGGTGGGTTTATAATCGGTGGAGGTATAGTATTCGGTGATGGAGCCGATGGCAACGCCGCTGGCAATGCCCAGCACCGCGCAGATCCAGGGAGAGACCCAGCCGGCGGCCCAGCCGTACACGCTCTTGAGCGATTCCGCGTCCACGCTGGCGAAGCACAGGGCGCAAACGCCAAAGCCGAGCACCATCGTCAGCCCGGCGGAGATCCAGGTGGCCAGGTTCAGCTCGCGGGAGGGGTTGTCGCCCATCTTCTTGCGGTCCGCGTAGAACAGGCCCAGCAGGCAGCTGACCAGGCCGACGCCCGCCAGCAGGACGGGATACGTGATGGTGCCTTTGAAAATCCCTTCCAGGGCTTCCATGTTGCCGGCGAAATGGGTTTCATACTGCTGGAACAGGATCACGGCGATCATCAGGGAAGCGGAGATCGTGGCAACGAAGGATTCCAGCAGGTCGGAGCAGTTGCCGGCGATGTCGTTCACGTTGTCGCCGATGAAGTCCGCGATCACGTTGGGCACGCGGCTGTCGTCCTCCGGCAGGTCGTTGCGGACCTTGGCCAGGATGTCGGCGGAAATGTCCGCGGCCTTGGTGTAGTTGCCGCCGGCCACGCGGTTGAACATGGCGACCAGGGAGCAGCCCAGGGAGTAGGTGGACACGTGCATGATGGTGGGGTTCACGCCCTCCAGGGAGGCCAGGATGCCGCCGCCGACCACATCGTGGCGCACATTGCCGAAGATCAGCAGGGTGGCGACCAGGCCGAGCAGGCCCAGCGCCTGTACGGACAGGCCGGAAATGCTGCCGCCGCAGAGCGCGACCTTCACGGTTTCCCCGATGGACAGGCTTTCGCGGGCCCTGTTGGCCGTGCGCACGTTGGCGAACGTAGCGGACCGCATGCCCACCACGCAGGCGCAGCTGCTCATCAGCGCGCCGAAGAGGAAGGTGATGCCGCTGTATTTTTCAACAAACAGGCTGAATACCGCGGCCAGCAGGATCACGACGATCACGATGGTCCGGTATTCGGTTTTCATGAAGGTGTTCGCGCCGGAACGGATGATACCGGCCATTTCCGCCATTTCCCGGGTGCCTTCCGGCATCTTGCGAATGCGCATGTAGTTGTACGCTACATAGGCGATGGCGATGGCGACCACGCCGAGAACGATGATATACCACACCGCTGACATAAGGGGAAGCCTCCTCCTGTGAGAATGATAAGTATTCCAAGGGCCGGGCTGGGCGTTCCGCGCCTGCCGGTTCTCAGATTCTTTCCTATTATAATTGCCGTCTCTTGCGCTGTCAATAGCCGGAAAGTGCGTTTTTGCGCCGTTTTTTGCGATCGAGGCAGGAGACGGACAATAAACGGGGCAAATGAACGCAGCGCATGGCCGAAAGGCCTGCGCCGTCCAAAGAAAAGCAGGCATGGATCAAAAAAAGGATCTGAAAGCGGCATGGGCAGCCTGCTTTCAGATCCCCGCGCTTCGCTCGGGACGTCATCGAACAAAGATGGATTGCCTGTATCAGCGTTCTCCCGGTTTTTCCGAGAAAACCCGTTTGGGGAATGGATCCGTCAATTGGACGACCCGGAGGAGAAGGAAATGGACGAGGAGGCCTGGCGGTCCCGGATCATGTGCTGGAGGGTCACCAGGACGGTCACCAGGATTTCCTCGTGCTCGGGCTGGTAGATGTCGATGCAGTATTTATCGTGCATGGAGAACATCTTCTGCCCGATCACGGCGATCACGTTATCCGCCTTATCATAGATTTCAAAGTTGAGGCCGTAGATATTGCCGCGCAGCTGCCAGCCCAGGCCTTCGATGTTGGTCACATCCTTATAGAGATGCCAAAGCTCGTTGGACAGTTCAAAGCTCTTGCCGTTTTCCATGGTGACGAAATGGCGCTCGTGGAGGGTGAAGAGCTTACGCTCGATATGGGAGATGTGCCTGCCGCCGGCGTCGGTGATGTCCGTTTTATCGTGGATGGAAGGGAACTTGGTGTTGGCCTGATAAACGATTTGCTCATGATCGTCGGTGATGTCGATGTGGTGATGCAGGGTGAACACCTTGGTGGAGGTGAAGAGCGATTTGACAGGCTCGCCAAAGCGCTCCACGTTGTTGACATTCGCGCCTTGCCCCGCTTCCCGGAAACGATGATGCTTGGATAGTACGCCCATGCTGATGATCCCCTTTCAAATGTTTTATGATCGCTGGATGAGCAGCGCCATGGTTTCATAAAGCCTTTCCGGCTCTACCGGTTTGGATAGATGCGCATTCATGCCCGCCTGCAGGGAACGCTCCACGTCTTCATCGAAGACATTGGCGGCCATGGCGATGATCGGGATGGCCTTGGCGTCGTCGCGCTCCAGGGCGCGGATCGCGCGGGTGGCCTCCAGGCCGTCCATGATGGGCATGCGCACGTCCATCAGGATCATATCGTAATACCCCGGCTCGCTCTTTGCGAACATTTCAACGGCACGCTGTCCGTTTTCGGCGTGCTCGGAGAGGATATCATCCATTTCAAGCAGGTCGGCCAGGATCTCCGCGTTCTGCTCCACGTCCTCGGCCATGAGGACGCGCCTGCCCGCAAGCGCCGCCCCGGCGGAGGCTTCTTTCCCCTTTGCCATGGGCGCTTTGGCTTCCGGATCGTTTTTCTTCCCAAGCACGGCGCTGATTTCCCGAAGGAGGAGATCGGGGAACAGGGGCTTTGCCAGAATGCCGTTCACGCCCTTGGCCCACGCCTCCTCCTCGATGATATCCCAGTTATAGCCCGTCAGCATGATCACGGGGGTCTCCCCCTGGTCATAGGCGCGCAGCGCCCCGATCAATTCCAGGCCGTTCATGCCGGGCATCTTATAATCCGTCAGCAGCAGCTGATAAGGCCGGCCCTGCTGCTTTGCTCCAGGCCAGCAGCTCAACCTCCAGCTTTTCGCTTTCGATGATGCGGCGGGTGATGCGCAGGAGCAGCCGGTACATCACGCAAACGAATAAACTGCCGCCAAACAGAATGCCGGCGACGATCAGATCGGGCTTGCCGAAAACGCCCACGGCCAGATACCCAAACAAAAACATCACCAGCAGAAAAATCGGGACATAGAGGATATTGGTTTCCTCGCCCCAGTTCTTCCTGCCTTTGATGTACCTGGCAAACTGAACAAATCCGCAGATATTATAAACCATCACGGCAGCGCCGACGAATACCATGCCATAAACGATCCATGGCGCCATTTGTCATCTCCCCTCTCGTGCAAATCGCGGAGCGTCCGTTTTTCCTCCGGCCCGGCCGGGAGCCGTCGAACAAGTATCGCAAACACAGCCCTAATAATTGTAGGAATATTTTATCATAAAAGCAAAGAAGACGCAATATCTTTCGGAAATAATGACTGTTTATGGAAAATGCGGCAAGAAAAATCAGCCGGGCGTCCGAAAATATGCTATAATAGGATCCTCCCGGGATCAGCATACGGAACGGAGCGTATACGGCCATGCATTTTGTGAACGCGAAAGGGATCCTGACCGGCTCAAAAGGCTTCTATGGCATGAATATTTACCGCGGGTGCACCCATGGCTGCATCTACTGCGACAGCCGCAGCAGGTGCTATCAGTTCACGCACGCCTTTGAGGACGTGGAGGTGAAGCGCAACGCGCCGGAGCTGTTGGAAAAGGCGCTTTCGTCCAAGCGGCAGCCGTGCATGATCGGCACCGGCTCCATGTCCGATCCGTATATACACTGCGAAGAACAGCTGCGCCTTACCCGGCAATGCCTTCAAACGATCCTGCGCCACGGCTTCGGCGCGGCCATCCAAACCAAATCGGACCGCATCCTGCAGGATATCGACCTGCTGGACGAAATCAACCGCCGGACGAAATGCGTCGTGCAGATCACGCTGACGACCTGGGACGATACGCTGTGCGGCATCATCGAGCCGAACGTATGCAATACCAAACGGCGCATCGAGGTCCTGGAAATCCTGCGGCAGAGGAACATTCCCACGATCGTATGGCTCTGCCCCATTCTGCCCTTTATCAACGATACGGAAGAAAACGTCCGCCCCCTCCTGGACGCATGCGCGCAGGCCCGCGTGAAAGGGATCATCTGCTTTGGCATGGGCCTGACGCTGCGGGACGGCGACCGGGAATACTATTACGCCGCGCTGGACCGGCATTTTCCGGGGCTTAAGGAGCGCTATGTCCATCTCTACGGAAACGCGTACGAGCTCCCCAGCCCGAACAGCCGGAAGCTGACGGCTCTGTTTCGATCCGCCTGCGAAAAGCACGGCATGCTGTATCGGCCGGACGATTGCTTTGCCTATCTGCAGGCTTTTCCGGAAAAATACGAGCAGACGTCGCTGTTTTAATCAGGGGGCGCGCGTGTGCACGCCCCCTCCGTCACGCTTTGTCCAGCCCGGCGCTCGGCGTTTCCGTACGGGAGCCCGGCAAAAAAGGACGCTATTCTTTTGCGCCGAACACCAGATCGCGCAGCCTTCGGCCGGTGGGCGTTGCGGCAAGCCCGCCCTCGGCGGTTTCCTTGAGGGAAGCGGGCAGCGCGTCGCCGACCTCGCGCATGGCGTCCAGGCATTCGTCCGCCGGGATGCGGGCCTCGATGCCGGCCAGGGCCATATCTGCGCTGGAGAAAGCGATCATGACGCCCGAAACGTTGCGCTTGATGCAGGGGATTTCGACCAGGCCCGCCACGGGATCGCACACCAGGCCGAGCTGGCTGGCAATGGCGATGGCGCAGGCGTCGGCGCATTGGGCGGGCGTGCCGCCCATCAGCTCCGCCAGCGCGGCGGCGGCCATGGCGGCGGCGCTGCCGCATTCGGCCTGGCAACCGCCCTGGGCCCCGGCGACGCTGGCGCGGTTCGCGATCACCATG
>JAFXZO010000023.1 GCA_017541205.1 Clostridia bacterium
ACCATGGCGTCGGTGATCAGGTCGCCCAGGTTGGTCTCTTCGGTCCGGTTGCCGGGGGCCTTGGCGCCGTTCAGTTCCACCTCGGTGGCGGCGAACACAGCGCCGTACTTGGCTTCCGCGTCCGCGGTGTAGGTGCTCAGGGTCGCCTGTGCTTCTTCGACCGCGGCGGCCAGCTTGGCTTCCAGATCGCTCACGGCGGCAGTGGCGGTTTCGGCGGTCTTGAGCGCGTCGTCCTTTTCGCCGGCCAGGGCCGCGATCTGCTCCTGCAGCTGCGCGGCATAGGCCTTTTCTTCCTCCAGGGCCCGGAGCGCTTCCTCCAATTGCTGGCGCAGGGCCTCGTCTTCCGCGGCCAAAATGTCCTGCGCGCTGGCAATTTGCACCTGATAGGAGGAGAAAGCAAAACCATCCACCAAATTTTCATCGATATCGGCGGCCTGCTCCACCAGGATTTTGATTTCATATTCGCCGCCCGGGGCGTTCGGCCGTACGAGGAAGGATACCGGCACGGCTTCCCCGACCGGGATGCCGTAAATGTTGATGCTCATAATGGGCGCGTCGTTCTGCACATAGCTGGAGGGGATCAGTTCAAATACGTCGTGGTCATACTCCAGCTTCAGCGTCGCGCCGACCGCGTGATGCGGATTCTCCGTCACGGTGAACACCAGATCGATCGTATCCCCGGGCTGATAGGAGGGGATTTCCTCGCCCAGCGCGAGGGACGGAACGAGCATCATCAGCGCAAGAACCAGCGCGGCGCATTTTTTCAGGAACATGGAAAGGGCCTCCTCCTGCCGTGTTTTCGCAGCCGCGGCATATGCATCAGTATACCATGCCGCACCGACGGTTTCAATGATTATCCGCTATATTTGCTCGCGCGAAGGGCATTTATAAGCGCCTGCGGCGCTCGAGATAACGCTAAAGCGTTTCGATATACGCTACGCGTTCGATATGCCCCTTCGGGGCGTGATATGCGCTTCGCGCGATGGAGTTTGCTTTGATAAGTATGAACCTCGCTATATCGCGGCTCAATGGAATTTGGGCAGCCAGTCTCCGTGCGCGTCGATCAGATCGTCGCACATGGCCACGATATCGTCGATGGACAGCTCGGCGGCGGTGTGCGGGTCCATCATGACAGCCTGGTAGATATAATCCTTTTTGAGGGTGCGGGCCGCTTCGATGGTGAGCAATTGCACGTTGATGTTGGTGCGGTTCAGGGCGGCGCACTGCTCGGGCAGATCGCCGACATAGCAGGGCGTCACGCCGTTCTTATCCACCAGACACGGCACCTCCACGCAGGCGTTTCGCGGCAGGTTGGTGATCAGGCCGGTGTTGAGCACGTTCCCGCCGATCTTAAAGGGCTTATTGGTTTCCATCGCTTCCATGATGGAGCTGGCGTATTCGCGGGTGCGCGTATGGGTCAAAAGCGGGTTGGCAATCAGCTCGTTCCTGCGCTCCTTCCAGTGCTCGATCTGGCTGACGCAGCGGCGCGGATATTCGTCCAGCGGGATGCGGAAGCGGTCGATCAGCTCGGGATACCTGTCCTTGATGAACCAGGGCGTGTATTCGCTGGTATGCTCGCTGGATTCGGTGAGGTAGTAGCCAAAGCGGTTCAGCATTTCGATGCGCACCATATCGCCATGCTTGCCGGTGGCCCGATAGTCGTCATAGCCGTCCTTGATCCACTTGCGCTGGCCGTCGTCCAGCTTGTCCGCGGTGGTCCCCATCCGGGCGGCGCAAACCGCGGTGAACTCCTCCAGCGTGCCGCGGTCCAGCTTTCCCTCGTTGAACAGCTTCGCCCTGCGCCGGATCTCCGGGTACAAGTCCTTCCCGTCCCTGCTGATCTCCAGCAGCCAGGCCTGGTGGTTGATGCCCGCGATTTTCTGCTGCACCGTGTCGCTGTATTCCATGCCCAGCTCGCAAAGCAGCGTGGACGCGCAGACCTGCACGCTGTGGCAAAGCCCCACGGTGCGCACGTTCGTCAGCCGCAGCATGGCCCCGGTCAGCATCGCCATGGGGTTGGTATAGTTGAGCAGCCACGCGTCCGGGCACACTTCCTCCATGTCCCGGGCGAAATCCAGCATCACCGGTATGGTGCGCAGCGCGCGGAACACGCCGCCCACGCCCAGCGTGTCCGCGATCGTCTGGCGCAGGCCGTATTTTTTCGGGATCTCAAAATCCGTCACCGTGCACGGCTCGTACCCGCCCACCTGGATGGCGTTGACCACGTAATTCGCGCCGCGCAGGGCGTCCTTCCTGTTTTCGACGCCCAGGTAGGCTTCGATGCACGCCTTCGCGCCGTAATTTTGGTTGATGGCGTTCAGCATGGCGCGGGATTCCTCCAGGCGCTCCGCGTCGATGTCGTAAAGCGCGATCACGCTGCTTTCCAGCGCGGGCGTGAGGATGCTGTCCCCCAGCACGTTCTTGGCGAATACCGTAGAGCCCGCACCCATAAAAGCGATCTTGGGCATGCCTGATCCTCCTTTGATTCTTGCTTTTTCAACCGAGGAAAATTGGCCGAAGCCAAAAGCTTTGGAGGGAACCGCGCCTGGAACGCAAGCGCGGTTCCCTCCTTGTTTTTTTACTTACATCTCCTCATCACGTCCACGACGACGCTGCGGTTCATGATCTCGGCGACGATCTCGGGATTGTTGGGATAGAGGTAGGTATAGAACGCCTCGCGGTTCTTCAGGAGCGAATCAAACAGATTCCGGCAGGCGCTGATGACCCTGCGGGTTTCCTTTTCGGCGCTCTTGTACTGGGCGGACACCTGCGCGTTGAGGGCAGACTGCCAGGAGCGGCGGGCGTTGATGAACGCCTCGGCAAAGCCCACGCGGGTCCTGGCCTGGCGAACGAGGGAGAGGGCATAGCGATCCTGGACGATATGCTCGTCGCAGAGCCGCTCGGTGAAGCGCAGGGTGCTGTCGTCCACAGGGACCGCGCTGATAAAGCACTTTGTCCCGGCGGGGCCGCCCGCGGTCTCGGCGCCGTAGGAGCCGGTCACCAGGCTGTCCATGCGCGCGTCCGGCGCGTAATGGATGAGGTAGCACAGTTCGGCGCACTGGCCCATCATCATTTCCGCTGCGGCCTTTTCCGCGGCGGCGCTCTCCGCGCTGCGGTAGTCCATGGCCTGGATCATGGCCTTGTACACATCGACGTACGCGTAGAACGTGGCGCGGTCGGCCATGACGGTCATGCGGGCGCTGCCGGTGGAGGCCTTGAGGATCAGTTGGTACATTTCTTCCAGCTCGGCGCGCCATTGATCGGCGGCCTGACGCCATGCGGCGGCGGTGTTGCTGTCCTTGGCGGCGGCATAGAGGGCGGCATGCTTTTTGCACAGGTGCTGCTCATATTCCGCCGTGCCGTCGACGCGGTTCTTGAGCGTCAGGATGCAGGCGTCTTCCTTGCCCTCGGCCACGATCGGGGTCTTGATGGTGCCGGTGGGCGTTTTGGGCGGCACGGGTACGGGATCGGGCGCGGTGGGGCTCTCCACGGGATCGGACACCACGGGCACGTCGATCAGCATGCCGCAGGTGTAATAGCCCAGGCCATAGTTGACCACCTTGCCGGCCGCCACGTCCTCGGCCTTGACGACGTAGCTGAACTTATATTTGTAGGTTTCCGTAGGATGCAGGGTGGTGATGGTGGCGAAAGCGCCCATGAAGGTGTCGCTCAGGCTGTCGCCCACGGTCACGTCGGTCAGCTCTGCGTTGCCGGTATTGGTGACGAAGATGTTGTAGGTGATGGTTTCGCCCTCGACGTAATACTTGCCGTTCGCGGGCTTGCTGATTTCCACCTTCTCCACCTTCAGCTCGGGCGTCTTGATTTCGGGATCGGGCGCGTCGATATCCGCGTCGCGCTTCTGCTCATCTTCCGCGTAGTAATAGTGTCCCTCCGAATCGTAGCCCGAAATATACGCCCAGTCGTAAATATACTTGGTGAGCTCCGCGTCACAGTCGGAGACCGTGTAGTTGAAGCTGAAGGTGCCCGTATCGCCGGGGTTCATGACGATGTCATCCGCCAGATAACCTCCGGTGACGGGCGCGACTCCCAGCATCATCGCCTCGTAATCGTATACCGACACATATTGCAGCTGCACCTTGCTGCTGTTGGCCCAGTCCACGCGAATGGGGACCACTTCGCCCTTCACATAGTAGCTGCCGTTGTCCGGGCCCTTTTCGAGCGTGATGTAGATGGATACGTTGCCCACGTCGTTGTTCGGATCGAGGGTGGGTACGATGACCGTATCGCTGACGGCCGTCCTTTCCTCGCCGGTTTCCGGATCAGTCCATTTGGCGGTGGCGGTATTCACGATCTGCTTATTGTCCACATCCTGCTGCGTAACGCTATGGGAGAAGACCACATCGTAATTATGCCCATGGGCGGGCACGGAAATCACGGCGACGGGATCGCTGCCGAACAGCGGGTCATAGATCGATACGGCAGGCAGATCCACGTCGCTGTTGTTTGCCACCACGAACCAGTAACTGACCTGTTCGCCCAGCACATAGCCGTTGGGATTGGCCGAAGCGCTGTTCTCAACTTTATGGATGGCCACGCCGCTTTCCACGGGCGGAACAGGCGGGTCGCCGGATACGTCGTGCGTGAATTCCACGGGGTTGGAGGAATACGTTTTCTCGCCCCATTCGCCATGGGCGATAAACGAGATGTGCAATTTGCCGTTCGTATCCAATTCGCCCGCGTCGAAGCTGTTATACAGGTAAAGATCGGGTGTATCGTCCCCGGGGAAGAGCGGATAGGGGCCGAACGACTGCGTAAAGGTTCCCCCCGCGGTGGTAATCACGATATCGGATACGTCGCAGCGTTCTTTGCCGATATTGCTCACGACGGCCCGGTAGGTCTTGGTGCCCGTCTGGCCCGCGTCGTCAAAGCTGAAGGGCTCGGCGTCCAGGCTGACCACATACAGGCTCAGCTCCGGCCCGTCCTCCGTTTCATGGCCATAGATATCCAGCGGCACATCAACGGATTTGGCGTTGGTCACGTATTCCATGCCGTCAAAGTCATAGCGGGCTTCAAACGTGCGGCGCAGCGCCCCGGCCCCCATATCGCCGTCCGTCACCTTCACCAGCACGGTGCCCGTCGCGCTTTCGTCCGGGGCGATGGTCTGGCCCGCGGCAATCGGGAATGCGCTGAAATCGTATTCGTCGCCCGCGACCGCGCTGCTCACAATCAATTCGTTGAATAAAACGCTCGCCTTGCCGGTGTTCTTGACCGTCACTTCGCACCCGATCCAATCGCCGGCCTGTTTGCCCGCGCCGGACTCCGCGTTCACGCTGACAATGGCGAGCTCGCCTTCGTCTGTGCCCTCCTCATGCACGATCACGAAGCGTTCATCGCATACGTTGCTGGTCACATCCACCTGATTTTCGGTATAGCCGACGGCCTTCCAGTGCGCATAGACTTCGCCGCCATTCGCCTTGGCGTAGTTCCAGTCGTCCAGGGTAATGTAAACGTTGCTGGTCACTTTGAATTCTTCGCCGGGCGCCAGCGGGGCGGCATTGGTGGAGAAGGAGGCGCCGGAATCCCAGTCCTCAAAGATGCGCACGTCATAGAGCGTTTCGTCGGAATTGTTGACCGCGGTCAGCTTGATTTCCGCGGAATCGTGCAGATTCAGCAGCGTGGGGCCGTCCACCCATTCCTCCCGCAATTCCAGCGCGTACATCACGACGGGGCCCGGATCCGGCGGCACGGAGATGGCGGTGGGCAGATCGATCTGCTCGTCGTTGCTGTAGATCGGCATGCCGGAAGCGTCATAGCCCCAGCCGGACCAGGAGATCAGCGCGTGGCCGGCGTCCTCGTGCGCGCCGATGATGTGCGCGGTAAAGGTGCGCGTGGTGCTCGCGCCCGCGGCCAGATAGCCGTACACGATCTTATCCATCATGATCTGATCGTCCATCTGCACCTGGCAGTCGAAAAGGTCCGTTTGCCCCTTGTTTTCCAGCGTCACATCGAAGGTGACGTCATTGCCCTCCATGTAGGCGGACTGCACGGCGCTGGTCTGCACGAAGCTGAGGACGAGGAATTCAACGGGTTCGTCGGACACGCCCGGTTCCGGCGCCTCGCCGGTGGTCAGCGGCACGCTCAGCGTCGCGGTGTCAACGTCGGAATAGCCCTTGCCGTTGCTGTATTCCGCGCCCCAATAGCGGTTCAGGGTATCGGAATCCTGGAAATCCGCCTCCGTCACATAGATGGTCTGGGTCCAGGAATATTCCTCGTAGGGGGCCAGGGTGGCGGGTATAGGCAGCCCGGCGTCGGTTTCTTCGCTGCCCAGGACCGCGTAATAGCCCACGAGGTACAGCATTATCGAGGAACTGCTCCTCAGCGTCAGCGTTGCTTCAAAGCTGTCGCCCGGCTTGAAGGGGCCGTCCGGATGGACAATGTCCAGATCGATGTACGGATAGGTGTAATCCTCGGTTATTTCCGGCGTCACCGCGGCGGGCATCCCGGGCGTGGGATCCGGCGAGTCGGGCGCGGGGACATCGGGGATGGGGGCGGCCGTCACGCCGCCAAAGGTGTTGCCGTCCGCGTCAAATTCCTCTTCCTCCACGTGGCTGGCGCTGTATTTGCACACGCGGCGGCGCAGGCCCTTTTGGCCGTCCGACGGCTCGCGCACGGTTTCCCATTCGCCCCAGGAATGGTCGCCGTAGCCCCAGTAAGAATAATCAATGGTGCCGCAGCGGATGCACTTGCGCTCGCGCAGCTCCAGCGTCACGCAGGTGCCCGGCTCATCCACCTTCCAATCGCCCCATTCATGGCTGCCGTTGGCCGCCACGGTGCGGCTTTCTTTCTTGCCGCAGCGGGAGCAGGTGCGTTCCTCCGTGCCATCCTGGACGCAGGTGGGCTTTTGGGTCTGCTTCCAGGAGCTCCAGTTGTGGCCCAGGGCTTTGAGCTGCTCGCGATAGCTGTCGCCGCAGCGGGTGCAGGTGTAGGAAGCGTAGCCGCCCTCCGTGCACGTTGGCGCCTGAACGATGGTCTGCTTGTAATCGTGCCCCGGGCCCGGCCTTTCCTCCACCTTGGATTCGCCGCAGGAGCAGACGTACACATAATACGCCGGGGACGTGCAGCCGGTGTAGTCGATATCCTGGAGCACCCAGTTGTGCGTGTGCGCAGCGCTTCCCGTCCTGTAGGGAGCAGCCGCGCCGTCCGCCAGCGCGCTTCCCGTCATGGACAGAAGCAGAGCCAGGGCCGTGATGAAAGCCATGATTCGCTTCATTTTCTTCTCCTCCTATGGTATGTGATATGCTCCGCCGCCCTTCCGCGGCAATAATTTCCTGATATGATTATACCTGAAAACAGCCTTTTTGTCTGCCCCTGATCTGTTAATTCTTTTTTATATTTTTTGTTTTTTCCGTATTTTGACAGCAGATGCGCTCAAAAATAAGGAGCGGCCCGCACTTCATGGGCCGCCCGATGGTCAGGCTCAGGTTTATTTGGATACCAGCCGATAGAGCTCGTACCCGGAATCGGTTTTGACGATCACGCTGTCGTCGGGGGTAACGGCGTAAGCGTCGCGCGATCCTTTCATCAGCGTTTTGCCCTGCCAATTCACGACATAATGCCGGCCTTCTATCTTGACCGCCAGCAGATAGCCGCTTCCTTGCTTGCTCTCCAGCGCGCCCAGGGGATCCTCGTGATGGCCGTCGACCGGCGAATAATAATGCAGCTGCGATTTCGTCTGCCGATAGTAAAGCAGGCCCAGCATTTCCCATTTGGCCTTGCGGACAAATATCCGCACGGTCTCGCCGGTCGCGGCGGAAATGATATGGCATTCGCCGTCCTTCACGGCCCCCAGATAGCCACGGGACACATAAGGATCCACGCCGTTTTTGTTGAGGAGGATCTCGTCGTAATCGCAGGGGAGCAGCTCTCGGTTTTCCTTCAGGGAATACAGGCCAAAAAGCTCGTCTTTCTTCAGCAGCACATAATCCCCGGAAATCGCGGATACGGAGGCGTAGGTCTCCGCCATCAATTCTTGGCCCGCCAGATCGAGGATGGAATTCGTCTTTGCGCCGGAATAATCCGTTCGGGTGCCGACCAGGAGAAGGCCGTTTGCCGTCTGCACTTCCTTAACCCCCGAATAACCTTCGGCGATCATTTCGTCGGTCAGGCTGTTCACGATGGTCAGGTACCTGATTTGGTAAACGCCGTCTGCGGCCTTTTTGTTCTGGGTTTCATGCGCCGTTCCGTCCGGTTCAAGGATCGTTACCCGCTCCTGCCGGTCCTGCACGGAAAGATAGCGCCCATGGCCGGAAGCTTTGAGAAATTCATCCCGGGCAAAAGAAGAAACCAGCCTCGGCGCTTCCCCTTCCGGCGTTCCCAGGAAAAACAGATCGCACCGGACCAAACGGAAAAAGTGCGCTTTGTCCGCCTGGTAATCGCTGTCTTCCTCCGTCCCGGGCTCCAGCACCCACGCGCCAGCCCAGTATTCGTTGTAGATTTGAAAATATCCGTACGCGTAATCGGAAATCATCGTGCCGTCCAAAGCCACCAGGGCCAAACGGTTTGCCGAGCGCTCGTTGAGCAGGGGATGCTTCTTGCTTACTTCATAGCGCGAAGCTTGCAGGCACCCGTAGGAGAGATAAGAAAGATAAGGAAATTTGTATGGACACAGCTGTTTGCCCGCCGAATCGATCAAGCCCCAGGAAGAGGACTTGGAAGACTTGGCAAGCAGATAATGGGTGTTCGGGACGGCGCTTAAGCTCTGAAACCCGCCCGCGACCTTTTTCAGCGTTTCGGAGGGCTCGGCGAGCGCCGTCCCCGATCCGCACACAAGCAGGACGGCCAGCGCCAGGCAAGCCCATTTTTTCACAAGCTTTGTTTCAAACTTATCCCTCATGCTGAATTTGGAAAAAGAAAATGCAAAACCTTTACGCTTTCAGGCAGATAACGCAAAACAGCGGGCAGATCAGGCTTCGCTCTCCGCCGTCCATTCCCGCAGCAGCCGCACGGTCTCCCCCATCAGGCGCCGCAGCGACAAATCTTCCACGCCCACGATGATATTCCCGCAGTGATTCACCGGCAGCAGCAGCTTCCTTGCCGGGCTTTGGCCGATGGCCAGGGCCATGCGCGGGGTGATCTCGCCCAGCAGCGAATCCGCGATTGCGATGCCCACCGGGCCTGCGATGCAGTCGGCGGTCCTTGCGCACACCACCACGGCGTTCTCGCCGGTGGCAGCCTGCGGCGCGCCTGCCTTGAGCATGGCGGCGGTCGCCGCGGCGTTGGCGCCGACGGCGGTGATCTCTATCTCCAGCCCGGCGGAGAGCACCGCTTCCACCAGCTGCCTTCCGATGCCGCCGCCCTGCCCATCCACGATCAACAGCTTCTTTTTCTTCATACAGCCCATCCTTTGTTCCCCCGAAAAGCAGAATCGCCCCGACCGATATTGCCGGGCGGGGCGAAGCAGATACGAAAGATCATTCACCGTCTTCCTTGCGGGCATTGCGCCGACGGCGGGGCGCTTTGGGAACAGCGATGGTTTCCTCGTCACGGTTCAGCGAAGCTTCGCTCAGCTGTGCGCGCTTGGGCGTGCCGATCGCTGATTTGGGCTGTCCGGCATCGGGATCAGCGGCCTTGGCTTCCTCCGGGGCCGCTTCCTGGGTGCGGGACACGCGGTAACCGCCCTCGTCGTCCGCCGCGGGGGCATCCATGGAATCGATCACGACGGTCTGATCCATCGAATTGAGCAGCTTTTCGTGGGGCAGCTCCGCTTCCTTGCGCTTTTCTTCGCGGGAGAGGGAAACGGTTTCTTCGGGTTCGTTGGTCGTAACGGTTTCTTCTTCAAAGGCGACTTCCTCATCGTCCTCATCCGAAGGCTCCGTATAATCCCGGCGCTCGGCCAGCTCCAGGTGGTCGTACGCGGTGTTGGACTTATGCTTTTTGATCAGACGCACGATGGTGCTCACCAGGAAAAGCAGGAACGTCAATCCGAACAGCCCCGCTATCGCGGCTCCTCCGGTGAACAGCCAGCTGCGGCCCTGGCTCAGCATCGGATCGGCGGGCACCGCCGTAACCTTTACGGGCGGCGCGACCGTCACGATCACCGGCTGGGTCGGCGCGGCGGTCGGCGTAAAGTAGGAAATGCGGATGGTGTTGGAATCAAAGGTGACGGTGTTGTTGAGCGAATCCTTGAGGGACGCGGTGAAGCGGAACTGGCCCGCCTGGGAAATGCGAACGTCGCGGTCGAGCGTGACGCTGGCGCCCGGCTCCAGCGCGTCGATGGTGTAAATAAACTTGGTGCCATGGCTGATCGTGATCTTTTCGGCCTTGATGTTGCTGTTGTTGGTCACGGTCAGGTGGAAGCGGACATCCGCGGGGGCCGAAGGCACAGTCTCCTGGTCGGCGGTCAGATTCAGCGTCAGCAGCAGCTGCTTTTCCGGGTCATACACGCCCACGCGCACTTCGTTGGAGGTCAGGGTCTTGGTTTCGCCGGTATTGTCCGGCAGCGTGGCCGTCACCTTGAAATCCGTGGGCTCCATCAGGATGAATTCCTTTTCCTCGGTCACCGTCGCGCCCGCGGGAATGGAAAGGTTGGTCAGGATCTCGCCGCGCTTGGCCTCCGTGACCGTCACGTTGGAATAGGAAACGTTGCCGGCGTTGATAAAGGTGATGACCAGCTTTGCCGCTTCGCCCACGTTGACGCCGTTTTCCGGCGCGGTCAGCTCGATTTTCAGGTTGGGCTTGGCCAGGGGGATCAGCGCGTCCTCCACCTGCTGGGTCAAGGTCTTGGAGGTGCCGACCGCTTTGAAGGTAATGGAAGCGTTGCTGGTCAGATCCGCGCTGCCGATGCGGCTTTCAAAGGATACGGTCGCGCGTTCGCCCACGGGCAGGGATTTGACGGTCTTGGCGTTGCGCGCGATCTTCTCCTGCACGCGGACGTCCGTCAGATCCACGTTGCCGCTGTTGTAAAGCTCATACGTTACCGTGGCTTTGCCGCCGGAGCGCACAACCTGGGGGTTGATGGTGCGGGTCACGGAAAGGTTGATCCTTTCGCCCGTAAACTCCAATCGCGCGACGGCCTGGCGCGAAAACTCAACCAGCGTGCCGGTCTCGTCTTCCAGATGGTAGCGAAGCGTATAGGCGATGCTGCCCGCGTCCAGCTGCGCCTGGGTCACGTTCCATTTGCCTTCCCAGGATTTTGAATCGCCGGATTTGAGCAGGTACGAGCCGCCGTCGCCAAAGGTGGTGACCGCGTTCCCCGCGGGATCGAACAGGGAAACCGGGGCGATCATATCTTCATCGCTGGTATTGGAAACCCGGAGCGAAACGCTTACCTCGCCCGGGGCTGTCATCGTTTCAGGGGTCACCTGGATCGAAAAATTAACCGGGTCGTTATCCTCTGCCAAAGCCGCCGTGCCAAGAAGCATGACCAGCGCAAGAAGCAGCACCGCGATCCATGCGGACCGCAAACCACTGCGGGCAAAAGTCATTCCCCTTCCCTCCTTCCTAAAGGCGCGCAAAAAGTACGCCGGGAAAACCATATCCGTTATATAGCATTTTAGTGCATGAAAGCCCCGCTGTCAAGCAAACTGCATTTTTTCCCCAAAAAAAATGGGGAAAAATCGGCTCGTTTTCCCGCCTCCGCGAAAAATGTTACATTTTCACGGCCTCGATCCCTTCCAAAGCGCCGTCCGAAGCGGATGGCCTTGACAAAAACAGAGGAACATGCTATGCTTACGGACGAAAATCCTACTAAAACGGTTGGAATATGGAGAGGGCGGAAAACGCGCTTTCCATCCCGCCTCAAAGGAGCTCAAACAATGGATCGGATCTATATGGACAACGCCGCCACCACGGCCATTTGCCCGGAAGCGCTCTCCGCCATGCTGCCGTGCTTCGGGGATCATTTCGGCAATGCGTCCAGCATTCACGGAACGGGCAGGGACGCCAGGAAAACCCTGGAGGAAGCGCGGCGCACGGTGGCGGAGTGCCTGGGCGCCAAAGCCCAGGAAATCTATTTTACCTCCGGCGGCACGGAAAGCGATAACTGGGCAATCAAAGGCGCCGCTTACGCAAACCGGAAAAAGGGCAGCCATATCATCACCAGCCAGATCGAGCATCACGCGGTGCTGCATACCTGCGAATGGCTGGAAAAGCAGGGCTTCCGGGTGACCTACCTGCCCGTGGACGAATACGGCCTCGTCAATCCGCGGGATGTGGAAGCCGCGATCACCGATCAGACCATCCTGATTTCGATCATGGCCGCGAACAACGAAATCGGCACGATCGAACCGATCAGCGAAATCGGAAAGATCGCCAAAGCGCATAAGATCATCTTCCACTGCGACGCGGTGCAGGCGGTCGGCGCGATCCCGGTGGATGTGGATTCCTGGGGCGTGGACATGCTGTCCCTCTCCGGCCATAAGTTCCACGGCCCCAAGGGCATCGGCGCGCTCTATATCCGCACGGGCACGAAGGTGGATATCTTCCTGCATGGCGGCGCGCAGGAGCGCGGACGGCGGGCCAGCACGGAAAACGTGCCCGGCGCCGTCGGCATGGCCGCGGCCATGAAGAAGGCCGTGGACAGCATCGAAGAAAACGGCATGCGCCTGATCGCCATGCGGGATCGGCTCATTCAGGGCATCCTTTCCCGGATCCCGTATTCCCGTTTGAACGGGCATTCCCTCTATCGCCTGCCCGGCAACGTGAACGTTTCCATCCAATATGTGGAGGGCGAAGCGCTGCTGCTTCGGCTCGATCTGGCGGGTATCGCCGGCTCCTCAGGCTCCGCCTGCACCAGCGGGAGCCTGGATCCTTCGCATGTGCTGCTCGCCATCGGGCTGCCGCACGAGGTGGCGCACGGGAGCCTGCGCCTTTCGCTCTCGGACGGCAATACGGAGGAAGAGGTGGACGAGGTGCTGCGCGTGCTGCCCGACATCGTGGAAAAGCTGCGCGCCATGTCCCCCATGTACGACGATTTCATTCGCGGCCAGCGTAAATAATCTGTAAATTTCCGTGGAAATGCGGCAAGCAGGAAGGAAAAAGCATCATGTACAGCGAAAAAGTAATGGATCATTTTGAAAACCCCCGCAACGTGGGCGAGATCCCCGACGCGAACGGCGTGGGCACCGTGGGCAACGCCAAGTGCGGCGATATCATGCGGATGTATCTGAAGGTTGAAAACGGGATCATCGCGGATGTGAAATTCAAGACCTTCGGCTGCGGGGCCGCGATCGCCACCAGCTCCATGGCCACGGAAATGGTAAAGGGCAAATCGCTCAAGGAAGCGCTGCAGCTGACCAACCAGGCCGTGGCGGAAGCCCTGGACGGGCTTCCCCCGGTGAAGATGCACTGCTCGCTCCTGGCGGAGGAGGCCATCCACGCGGCGGTGGAGGACTATTTGAAGAATCATCCGGAGGAAGCGGAATAATCCCTGTCTTTCTCCTGGACGCAAGGAGAAAAGATGCCGGAAAACAAAGTACATGGCAACCTGACGGGTATCCGGGATACCCAGCTGAACGAGCTGAAGGCGATTTACGATTGCCCCTTTGACTGGAATGAATACGCGCCGCGCGACCTTTTGACCGAGCTCGCGCGGCATTCGTGCGCTTTGAACCGGGAAATCGCCGTGTATGTGAGCCGGGACGGCGATGTGCTGGATGTGATCGTGGGCGTGACGGACAGCGTGCCGCTCATGGATCTCAGGCTCCGGCGGAACAGCAAGCGCCTTTCCTGCGTGCGCTGCATCCATACCCATCCCGGCGGGGACGCGCGTTTATCCGAGGTGGATCTCGCCGCGCTGCGTTCCCTGATGCTGGACAGCATCTGCGCCGTGGGCGTCGGCGCCGACGCGCGCGTGACCGGCGTCAGCGCCGCGTTTTTGACCGAGCGCGTAAACGGCGTGCCGGGCGTCGAAATCACGGACGTCTACCCCTTCAAAAAGCTTCCGCAGGAAAAATGGATGGAAGAAATCCGTCTGTCCGAAAAGCGCGTCCTCGAAGGGGACGACGCGGACACGCTGGAGATGCCGGAGCGCGCGCTGCTGGTCGGCATCGATACGGAAAAATCCCTGGACGAATTGGCGGCGCTGGCCGAAAGCGCGGGCGCCGTGGTGGTCGCCCGGTGCTTCCAGAAACGCCAGAAGCCCGATTCCGCGACCTTCGTCGGCAGCGGCAAGGCGATGGAGCTGCAATTGCAGGCCCAGGCCGTGGAAGCGGACGTGGTGATCTTTGACGACGAATTGACCGGCGCGCAGACCAAGAACCTTGAAGAGACCATCGGCGTCAAGGTGATCGACCGGACCACCCTGATCCTGGATATTTTCGCCCAGCGCGCGCAAAGCGGCGAGGGCAAATTGCAGGTGCAGCTGGCGCTTCTCAAATACCGCTCGGGCAGGCTGCTTGGCCAGGGCCTCATTCTCAGCCGCCTGGGCGGCGGCATCGGCACGCGCGGCCCCGGCGAAACCAAGCTGGAAATCGACCGCCGCCGTATCCGGGAGCAGATCACCAGCCTGAACCGGGAGCTGGAAACGCTGCAGAAGCAGCGCAATCTGCGCCGGAAGAACCGCGAAAAGACCCAGATCCCCATCGTATCCCTGGTCGGCTATACGAACACGGGCAAATCCACCATCCTCAACACGATCACCGGCGCGGGCGTGTACGCGGAAAACAAGCTGTTCGCGACGCTGGACGCCGTATCCCGCCGGGTGGAAATGCCCGACGGCGGCGAATTTCTGCTGGTGGATACCGTGGGCTTTATCAGCAAGCTGCCCCATGAACTGGTGGAGGCCTTCAAATCCACCTTGGAGGAAGCGGCGCTCAGCGACCTGCTCGTGATCGTGTCCGACGCGTCGAACCCCGACCGCGTCGAGCAGCGCCGGGTGGTGGAGGAAGTGCTTGCCCAGATCGGCGCGGATACCCAGCCCCGGATCGACGTGATGAACAAGTGCGATCTGCTTGCGCCCGGCGAAGAGATCCTGCCCGTGATGCCCGGGGCGCTAAGGGTTTCGGCCAAGTCCGGGGCGGGCATGGACGCGCTGCTTGCCGCCGTGGCCAGGGAGCTTCGCTCCTCCGAGCAGGAATTGACGCTGCTGATCCCCTTCTCGCAGTACGGCGTGATGAACGAGCTGCGGGCAAAAGGCCGGATTATCGAAGAAACGCACGAGGATACGGGCACCCGGGCGCGGGTGATGCTGTCCAGGGAGGCCGCGGGCCAGATCGCCGCGCGTTACGGCGATTTGATCCAAAGCTGAGCGTCAGGAGGAACGAATGCTGATTAAGCTGATTTCCCTGCTGCTGACGCTGCTTTCCCTGGGCCAGGGCGCCGTGGACAGGTACGTGAGCGAAATGAGCCTGGGCGGCAATCTGTTTTTGGTCAACCGGGAATACAGCATCGGGAAAGACTATGTGCCAAACGACCTGGTCAAGCCGCAGGTGGACTGCCTCTACAGCGATATCACCCTGCGCGCCGAGGCGGCGAAGGCCCTGGAGCAGCTGTTCCAGGCCGCGCAGGACGAAATGGGTTATCGCCTGATCGCGGTCTCCGGATACAGAAGCTACGGCAAGCAGCGGGATATCCATCAAAACAAAATCAATCTCGTGGGGAAAAAGAACGCCCTGCGCGTATCCGCTCCCCCGGGCTGCAGCGAGCATCAGCTCGGCCTGGCCATGGACATCGGAAGGAAAAAGAGCCCGGGGCTGAACGCATCCTTCGGGGATTCTTTGGAGGGCCAATGGGTGGCGGAAAACTGCCATCGCTTCGGCTTCATCATCCGCTACAAGGCGGAATGGGAGGAGATCACCGGCTATCAGTACGAGCCCTGGCATATCCGCTATGTGGGCGTGGAGCACGCGGAAAGAATATACGCGCTCGATATTCCCTTTGAATACTATATCCAACAGCTGCGTCAGGCCCAGTACGCGCTCAAGGATGAGGAGAGGACGAAATGATCCGGAAACTGTGCGCTTTGTGCGCCGCGCTGTCGCTTTTTCTGTTGGCGGCCCCGGCTTTCGCGCTGGAGGAGCCGCCCGCGTGGGCGTATCCTTTGGCCCCGGAAATCATCTACGATTATGAAAAGTATATCACCCTGGCGAACCGGGATCACCTGCTCGACAGCAGCTTTGTGCCGGACGACCTGGTGAAAACCACCGTTCGGCGCGCCAAGGGCACGGACGCGATGGAGCTGCGCGAAGCGGCCAGCATCGCCCTGAGCGCCATGTTCGAGGCGGCGTCCGAGGCGGGCTATACCCTGTACCTCAAAAGCGCGTACCGGGCGTACAGCACCCAGAAATACATGTACAATACCCGCCTGGAAAAAAACCACGGCAAGGACGACGGCCTGGTTTCCTACCCCGGGGCCAGCGACCATCAGACCGGCCTGGGCGTGGATGTGCTCAACTACGCCTGGACGCTCAAGGACGGCATGAACAAGGAATTCGCCGCCACCGCGGAAGCGCAGTGGATGAAGGCGCACTGCCACGAGTTCGGCTTTATCCTGCGGTATTTGGAGGATAAGGAAGAAATCACCAAGATCAAGTTTGAGCCCTGGCATTTCCGCTATGTGGGCCCGGAGGCCGCGGCCTATATCATGGAAAACCGGCTTTCGCTCGAGGAATTCACCGAGGAATGGCAGGCGTACGTGGCCGAATACGAAGCGCAGGGCACCTCCCTGGAAGCCCTGATCCGCTACCGCGCCAGGCCCCGGAACGCCACCATCGTGCGGTACGGCGAGGATGGCGAGGAAGAATACTCCATTTTCTATTGACCGATCAGAGGGACTTTCGATGCTGTCGCTGCGTGACAAATTAAAGGCCGCGGCCGGGCCGGCAAAAAACGCGCCGGTAAAAAGCGCGCCCGTTGACTGCATGGTGAAGGAAACGCGCATCCCGCCGGAAATGTTCTCCCTGCCCCCCGTCCTCTCCGGCGACTGCCTGGGCGTGATGCAGGGTAAGGCGTACGGCGACTGCCGCCGGGAGGACGTCTGCTTTCTGGATACGGAAACCACCGGCCTCTCCCACGGGGCGGGCACGGTGGCGTTCCTGGTGGGCATCGGCTTTTTCGACGGGGAAGGCTTCCTGGTTCGGCAGTACCTGATGCGGGATTACGACGAAGAAGCGTTCCTGCTTTCCCATGTTTCCAAGGACGTGCAAAGGAGCGCGCTGCTTTGCACGTTCAATGGGGCCACGTTCGATCTGCCCATGCTGGAAGCGCGCTTCACCATGAACCGCATGCGGGAGCAATGGACGCCGAAGCCCCATGTGGACCTGCTGCCAGCCTCCCGCCGCGTATGGAAGCTGCGGCTCAAAAAATGCAATCTGACCAGCCTGGAGGTGGCGGTGCTCGGCCTGGAGCGGGTGGACGACCTGCCCGGGGCGCTGGTGCCGGAAAGGTATTTTTCATTTCTGAAAACCAAGGATTTCTCGCTTCTTCAAGATATCCTGGAGCATAACGCGCAGGACATCATTTCGCTCGCGCATATCCTGGACAGGCTGCTTCGGCTGCATGATGCGCCCTTG
Organism: Clostridia bacterium; assembly: GCA_017541205.1. Classification (GTDB taxonomy): domain Bacteria; phylum Bacillota; class Clostridia; order Christensenellales; family Aristaeellaceae; genus RUG563. The sequence continues at coordinate 17,469 of JAFXZO010000023.1, forward strand.
CTGGCGCAGGAGCCGGAGGATGTTTTCAGCCTGGGCCGCGTGATGGAAAAGCGAGGAAGGCACGAAAACGCCCGGATGTGCTACCGCGCCGCGGACAAGGGAAGCATGAGCATCCTGGCCCGCAGCCGCATGGCGGACAGCCTGCGCCGGGACGGCGACTGGGACGGCGCGGCCAATGTTTATGCCCGCATGATCCGCGACCGGCAGGGCGGCGTCACGCCGCTCATCGCCATGGCGAAAATCTGCGAGCACAAAAAAAGGAATATCCCGGCCGCCATCGAATATACAAGGAAGGCCATTCTCATCGCCGCCGAACAGCCGGACAGCGATATGGCGGCCCTGCAGAAACGGTATCAGCGCTTGATGCTCAAAGCGCGAGGAAAGGAACAGCATTATGGGATTGATGGATGGGTTCAAGGCCAGGAAAGCGCTGATGGCGCACCAGAAGGGGCGGACGGACGAAGCCCGCGCCGCTTATGAAGAGCTGTATAAAAACGGGTATGTTTCCGCCGCGTATATGCTGCCCCTCAGCGTGCTTCTGCTGCGCGAGGGCGGCGAGGAAAACTATCTTCGGGTCAAGGAGATCCTGAAAAAAGCCGAAAAAGCCCCGGATCTGGACCCGTCCAGACGCCAGGAACTGCTGATGGATTACGCCGTCGCGCAGTATAAGCTGGGCGAATTGGAAAAGGCTGTCCAGCTGCTGGAGGCTTCCCACCGCAAGGGCCCGTGCGGCCTGACCTATCAATCCCTGGGCTTCCTTTATATCGAGGCGGGCGACAAGGAAAAGGCGCTCAGCTACAACCAGGAAGCCCTGGATTACGACGACGAGGACCCGGTGGTGCTGGATAACCTGGGCCAGACCTATTATCGGCTGCTGGACGATAAGGAAACCGCCAGGCAGTATTTTGAAAAAGCCCACGAAATCAAGGACAGCCAGATCGACACCCTCTATTTCCTGGCCCAGTACGACCTGGAAGAGGGCAAAAAGCAGGACGCCCTGGAAAAGCTTGAACAAGCGATGGAGGGCCGCTTCTCTCCCCTCAATTTCGCCTCCCGTGAAAAGGTTCAGCAGCTGATCGACGAGCTGAAAAAAGCCTGATCCTGCAAAACAAAGCAAAACCGCGCGTCCTCCAACGATACGGAGATGCGCGGTTTTTGATATCTCTGTTTATCGAAGCGCTTCCTCGATCAAGCGCAGTTCTTCTTCCGTCAGGGGCGGGGCGCTGAGCGCCTGCACGTTATCGGCGATCTGCTCCGGACGGCTCGCGCCGATGAGGGCGGAGGTGACCACCGGATCGCGCAGCACCCACTGCAGGGCCAGATGATGCAGCTTTTGGCCGCGGCCATCGGCGATTTTTTTGAGCGCGCGGATCTTTTCGAGCTTTTCGTCGGTCAGGCTTTCGGGGCGCAGATACCGCCCGTCCTTGGCCATGCGGGAATCGGCGGGAATGCCGTCCAGGTATTTGCCGGTCAGCAAGCCGTTGGCCAGCGGCGCGAATACGATGCAGCCGACCCGCTCCTGCCTTAGCACGTCCGTCAGCCCGTCCTCGATCCAGCGGTTCAGCATGGAATAGCTGGGCTGGTGGATCAGGCAGGGGGTGCCCAGGCGCCGGAGCGTTTGAATGGCGGCCTTCGCCTGCTCCGGCCCGTAATTGGAGATGCCCGCGTAAAGCGCCTTGCCGCTGCGCACGATGTGGTCCAGCGCCGCCATGGTTTCCTCGATCGGCGTGTCCGGGTCGGGGCGGTGGTGATAGAACACGTCCACATAGTCCACGCGCATGCGCTTCAGGCTCTGGTCGATGCTGGCGATCAGGTATTTGCGGCTGCCGTGATCGCCGTACGGGCCGGGCCACATATCATAGCCCGCCTTGGTGGAAAGGAACAGTTCGTCCCGGTGCGGCCGCCAATCGGCGTCCATCAATCGGCCGAAGTTCGCTTCCGCTTCGCCGTAGGGCGGGCCGTAATTGTTGGCAAGGTCAAAATGCGTGATGCCCAGGTCGAACGCCGTGCGCAGCATGGACTGCTGCACGGCGAAGGGCGTAACGCCGCCGAAATTGTGCCAAAGGCCAAGGGACAAAAGGGGCAGCATGACCCCGCTGTTTCCGCAGCGGCGGTAGCGCATGCTTTGGTAGCGGTCTTCTTTGGGCTGATACATTTTTTGCGCCTCCTTACAGGTTGATGATACGGGTTTCCAGGGGCTTCAGGCGAAGCGTCAGGCCGCCGTCCGGCCAGCTTACGCGGGTTTCCAATTCGTTTTCGGCATTGTTCATCACGATCAGCGCTTTGCTTTCGGGGAACCAGGCGCATTCGGCCAGCCTGCTTTCGCACCTTCCGGCCAGGGCGCCGTCCGTACCGGTGAGATAGAGCAGCAGATCCAGCAGCATGCGCGCGGAAAGCGGGCTGTAGCGGAAGCCGCCCATATACACGGCCCGGCCCTTGCCGAAGGGATGCAGCGTCAGCGCCGGAACGCCGTCCTTTTCCAGCAGCACGCGCGTATCCGGGCCGGTCAGGCGGATGCCGGGCGCTAAGGAAAGGTCGTCTTCCGAAAGGTCAAAGGGCGCTTTTTCCGTTTCATAGGCCCAGGGCATGTGGCAGGCGTACTGGCCCGCATCCTGATCCACGCCCAGCACGTGCGAAAGGGCGAAGCGCGTATCCCCTTCCTCGATGGCGGAGGGTTCCCCCACGCCGATGAAAGCGCCGCCCTCGTACACGAAGCGGGTGACCTCGGAAACGATCTGGGGGCTTGCCCACGCGCCGCCGCCTGACCAGGCGTCGCCCATGCGGCCCGCGTTGATGACCGCGTCCACGTCCCTGAGCGCCCCGTTTTTCACGTCCTCAAAGCTCAGGAACTTCACCTTGACCGGCAGGCCGGACAGGGCCTCGTTGATATGGATGAGCGCGTTGCCGTCCGTTTCGTGGAAGTGGCCGGACAGCGTCCAGGAACGCAGGCTGCCCCACGCGTGCAATACCGCCACGGTAACGGGCAGGTCCCTGGGCGCGCCTTTTTCGTGCAGGGCTTTGATCCGGCGGAAGGTGACGCCCATTTCCTCGATCGCGTCGTTAAAGGCGTTCTGGCCGATGGTCAAATGCAGATATCCGCCCAGGCCGATGCGGTCCACCGTCTGCCTGGCTAGGGCGCGGCGCACGTGCAGCCAATAGGCCCAGGCATCCTTTTCGGGATGCCCGCCCTCGGAGAAGGTCGGCAGGCCGCCAAGGCCCACAGGGAACAGATACGGATGGAAGCGCAATTCATGCACCGGCACCTTTGCCCCCGCGCACAGGCGGCACTCGAACCCGGAAAAGACGCATTTGATCAGCCCGTCAAAGCCGATGGAGGCAAAATACGGGCCGTAGGGCTCCATGCCCACCCAGCTGTCGTCGTAAAACACATAGGCCTGCTTACCGAAGGAATGAATGATGTCCACCAGCTCCTTCGCCTTTTCCGCCACGAAGCGCTGGATGAAGGCCATATAATCCCGCTTATGCGGGGTCGGCGGGCGGTGGGTGGCCTGCAAAAGGCCCCGATGAATGAAATCCTCCGCGGTCAGGGCGTAGCCGTATTCCTTTTCAAAGGCGTCAAGGGCCGCGGGGCTGACGGTAAAATCATAGCTGGCCCAGTCCACAAACCGGGTCTGGCGCCTTTTATCGCTGCCGAAGATCCATACGAAGTTATAAAACAGGCTCGTCAGCCGGATCACATTCGTCTGCGGGTTGTTTTCGCACCAGGCTTTGAGCCAATTCTTCAGGTATTCCCAGGCCAGGGGATGGCGGGGGTCCAGCTGGCGCAGGTGCTCGCTGGTCCAATGGTTGGTGGTATGGTTGTACATGTTGATCTCCTCCCACACGCGCCAGCACAGGAAGGAGCAGGTATAGCGGTGATAGGGAACGCAGCCCCGGACGGTCACTTTTCCGTCTTTGTATGTCCATCGGTCCCGGGGCATCAGGCGGTTTTCCGTCCGGTCCCAGACCTGCCACAAGGGCAGGGCATCCTCAGAATCGTTCAAAGAAAACTGCTCGTCAAAATACCCCGCGAGCGGGATGATTTCCGCCGTGCCCTGCGTGGCCAAAACAGGATCGGAGGACAGGAAGCACTGCTGCTGGCTGTCCGGGTGCGCAGCGGCGAATGCATTGTGCTCGCGGATGATGCAGATGGTGGAATAAATGCGGTAGCCCGCCGCCGTGATCTCGGGGCTCAGCTTGGTGCCGTCGCTGTCGCGGATCACGTCCGCGCCCCATTTTTTCGCCATTTCCAGCGTCAATTGCTCATAGCCCGCTTCACCGGGCAGGGTGAACCCGCCCTGACGATAATCCTCCATGTTTGTGCTCCTTTTCGTTATTCATCCTGCCGCGCTTCATGCAGCGCTGCGAATTTTTCCAGCATGGTGGGGTTGCCCCGGGTGAGCTTTTTGATGGACAGCTCCTCCGCCTTATCGTTGGCGAGGCGGAGCTGCCGGTCCGAGGCGGTGAGCGCTTTTTTGATCTTTTCCAGGTGCTCGATGGATTTGTCGATCTCGTCGATGGCCTCCTGGAAGCGCTTGCTGGCCTGCTGATAGTTATAGGAAAACTTGTCCTTGAATTCGTTGACCGCGGCTTCAAAATTCGTGATGTCCAAATTCTGCTCCCGGATCCGGGCCAACTCCTGCCGGGCCTTGCAGGCGTTCAACGCCGCGTTGCGCAGCACGGTGATCATGGGGATAAAAAACTGCGGGCGGATCACGTACATTTTTTCGTAGCGGTAGCTCACGTCCACGATGCCGGCGTTGTACAATTCGCTGTCCGCTTCGAGCAGGCTCACCAGCACGGCGTATTCGCATTTCTTTTCGCGGCGGTCCTTGTCCAGCTCCCGGAAAAAGTCCTCGTTTTTATGCTTGGTCGCGGTCTCGTCCATTTCGTTTTTCATTTCAAACATGATGGACAAAAGCTCCACCCCGTCCTCCGCTTCTTCCCGGTAGATAAAATCGCCCTTGCTGCCGGTGCGCGCGTCGTTATCCTTATCGAAATACGCGTTGGGAAAGGCGGCCATGCGGATGCGGTTGAATTCCGTCAGGCAGTGCTGCTCCAGGCTTTCGCCCACCATTTTGGTGGATTGACGGGCTTTGAAATCCCGGTACTGGGCGATCTGCTCGTCTTTGAGCGCCAATTCGATGCGGTGCTGCTCCTTAAGCTGCATTTCGCGGTTGGCCCGGTCGTCCTTTTCATGGCGAAGCTCGCCCTCCAGCGCCTGGATCCTGAGCGCCTGCTCCTGCGCGGCGAGCAGCGCGGCCGTCTTGGTCCTCTGCTTTTCCGCGGCCAGTTCAAGCGTCAGCTGCTGCGCTTCCTGCTTCGCCTTCAGCTTCTCTACTTCAATTTGTGCGGATAAGCGCTGGGCCTCCAGCTGGCTTTCCTTCTTTGCTTCGTCCAGCTTTTTCTCCAGCGCGTTTCTTGTTTTTTCGTTTTCTTCACGCTCACGGGAGACCGCCAGCTCTGCCGCAGCCTTTTCCCGCAGGGCGATTTCCTTTTCAAACTCCCTGTCCCGCACCTGCTTGACGATGGCGGCGTATCCCGCCTCGTCCACCTGGAACACTTCCCCGCAGTGGGGGCACTTGATTTCCTGCATGCCTTTTCTCCTGTCAGTCCGCGCGGTAGATGGCGATGGTCAGCGCCCCATCCTGGCTGTGGGCGTCGATGCGGATGGGAAAGGGATAATCGTTGCGGAAGCGGAAATTGAGCGTGGTGCTGCCCACGGCGGCGTCCACCCCGATGGGCAGATAGCTGGCCCCGTTATCCCCGTGCGCGCGGCGCTGCAGCACGGTCAGCCCCGGCAATTGCAGCACCACGTTATAGAGGGTGGAGGACACCTGGCAGGTGCCCCCGCCGTACCCCTGCTGCAGATTGCCGTCCACCAGCACGCCCGCGGGCAGATACCCGTTGGAGGCGCGGTAAGGGCCCATGTCGCGGTTGAAATCGAGGTTGCTCCCCGCGGGCATGGGGTATTCGCACAGCTTTTGGCAGGCCACGGCGATGTTGTTCATCCGGTTCAGGTTCGATTCGTCCTGCGCGATCTTGTAAAAGGACGTATACGCGGCGATGGGCTTATCGGTGCCCGCGTCCTCCGGTATTTCGTAGACGGGGATGATTTCGCCCATCAGCCGGGAATCGATGTAGCCGTACTGCCGGTGGTAGATCAGCTTGCCATACCCGTTTTCAAACCCGATCAGGGAAACGCGCGCCCCTTCGTGCAGGGTAATGAGCGTTTCACCGCCGCCCGTCTGGGTGGTCACGGGCGCGTCCTGGGCGGCAATGCGGGTGATGAAGTGGTTAAAATCCACGCCGTAAGGCGGGGTGTTCACCGGATCGGGGATCTTGGGATCCTCCAGGCAGGTGCGGCTGACGTAGCCGGTGGTCCTGTCCCCCGGTACGGAGATGAGAACGAAAGCAGGGTACAGCGCGTGCACCGTCACCCGGACGTTCTTGGATACCAAGCCGATCTGGTTCACCCCGTCGGTGCCCGACCAGCTTTCAAACAGCTTGCAGTTCACCCGGGTACGGCAGGTATAGAGGACCACGGAGGTATCGTATTTTTCCGCGGCACTGGCCGAAAAAGCCGGAAAGCACATCAGCAGCGTCAGCGCGATCAACAGAATACGTTTCAATGCCTGTCTCCTTAACGCACGGTGAAAATGAGGCGTCCCGCCAAAAAACCGGTTCTGGCTTCTATTATATATCATGTATCGGGTCCGTGGCAATTCATTGGAAAAATAAAAATCCGCGCTTCCCGCCCTTTTCATGCCCGCGGAGGAGAAAATGCGTTATTTTTCTTGACCGCGTCCCGCTGCATCTGGTATAATATCGCTGACAAAATATGCTATATCCGCATCGTTTCCCTTCTATCCGCAATCAATCATCAGGAGGTAATACCATGGAACCGAAAAAACGCCTGGTCACCCGCAGCGATTTTGACGGCCTCGCCTGCGCCATGATGCTCAAGGAATTGGGCCTGATCGAAGAAATCAAGTTCGTGCACCCCAAGGACGTGCAGGATGGGAAGATCGAGCTGTCCGAAAACGATATCACCACCAACCTGCCCTACGATCCCCGCGTGGGGCTGGCCTTCGACCATCACGAATCCGAGGTGGACCGCCTGAAGGCCAAGGAAACGGGCGGCAAGCTCATCATCGACCCGAACGCCCGCAGCGCCGCGCGCGTGGTGTACGATTACTACGGCGGCAAAAAGACGTTTGCCCGTGTGAGCGAGGAATTGATGACCGCCGTGGATAAGGGCGACAGCGCCGATTTTTCGGTGGACGAGATTTTGAACCCCACGGGCTGGGTGCTGCTGCATTATCTGATGGACCCGCGCACGGGCCTTGGCCGTTTCCGCGAATTCCGCATTTCCAATTATGATCTGATGATGGAATTGATCGACTTCTGCATGGGCCACACCATCGACGAGATTTTGGCGCTTCCGGATGTGAAGGAACGCGTGGATCTGTATTTTGAACAGGCCGATCTGTTCAAGGCCCAATTGCAGCGCATCGTCAGGATCGAGGGAAAGGTGGCCGTGATCGACCTGCGCAACGAAGAAATCATCCACGCGGGCAACCGCTTCATGGTCTACGCCATGTATCCGGAAACGGAGATTTCCGTTCACGTCGCCTGGGGCTTCCGCAAGCAGAATACCGCCGTCATGATCGGCAAATCCATCGTGAACAAGGCCTCCAAGGCGGATATCGGCGAACTGTGCCTCAAGTACGGCGGCGGCGGCCATCACAACGCCGGCACCTGCCAATTGGAGAACGACAAGGCGGATATCCAGTTGCCCGATATCATCAGGGCCCTGAACGCCTGATCGTCAAGAATATCCTTCTTATGAACGAATCGCCATGCCGGCCGGCATGGCGATTCGTTTGCTGTCCCGGTTTTTTACGTCTGCGCGAAGCCGAAGGACGGAAGGGGCAGCGCGCCGGCTTTCCGCATTTTTTCCAGGGCGCTTTGCAGGGCGATCTTGCCGTGGGCGTAGGTGAGCCCGCCCTGGAGGTAAACGGCGAAGGGCTCGCGCATGGGCGCGTCCGCGGAAAGCTCGATCGACGCGCCGGAAACGAACGTGCCCGCCGCCATGATGACCTGGTCGGTATATCCGGGCATGTCCCAGGGCTCGGGCACGGCGCTGCCGTCGATGGGGGAAGCGGCCTGGATGCCCTGCACGAAGGCGATCAGGCGATCGGGCGCGCCCAATTCGATGGCCTGGATGATATCGGCGCGCGGCGCGTCAAAGGACGGCGTCGTTTTCATGCCGAGCAGCTCGAATACCCGCGCGGCGAGCACCGCGGTTTTGAGCGCCTGGGCGACCGTGTGCGGGGCCAGGAACAGCCCCTGATAAAAGGGCTGGTAGGACGCGGCGTAGCTGCCCACCTCGCGGCCGAGGCCCGGGGCGGTCAGGCGCGCTTCGATGCGCCCGACGGCCCGGCTTGTGCCCGCCAGATACGCGCCGGTCGGGGCCAGGCCGCCGCCGGGGTTTTTGATCAGGCTGCCCACGCATATGTCCGCGCCGAAGTGGGTGGGCTCCCGGTCGGTGATGAATTCGCCGTAGCAGTTGTCCACCATGATAAAGACGTCCGGGCGGACGGCGTGCACCCTTTCGATCATCTCTTTCATTTCCTCGGGCCTAAGCGAAGCGCGCCAGGCATAGCCCCGGCTGCGCTGAATGAGCACGACCCGGGTGTTTTCCCGGAGCGCTTTGAGCACGCCTTCGGTATCGATACGCGTCTGCCCGTCCGCCATTTCCACCTGGGAATAGGAAACGCCCATTTCCCTGAGGTTCCCCGGCGCGTTCCCGGAAAGGCCGATCACCGTTTCCATGGTGTCGTACGGCGCGCCGGTCGCGGACAAAAGATGATCCCCGGGCAGCAAAAGCCCAAACAGGCACAGCGACAGCGCCGCCGTGCCGCAGGCGACGGACGGGCGCACGATGGCGCTTTCCGTCCCGAACAGCCGGGCGAACACCCTTTCCAGCGCGTCCCGCCCGACGTCGTCATAGCCGTAGCCGGTGGTAGGGGAAAAATGGCGGGCGGCGATGTCCTCCGCCCGGAAGGCGGAAAGCACCCGCCGGGTATTCAGGAGCTCGTTTTCCTCCAAAGCGGAAAAAACGCTTTGGCAATCCTGCTCCGCCTGAAAAATCAATCGGCTGATGTCCATGAAGATTTATTTCCTTTCTTTCCCGTATTCGTCCGCGATCCTTTCGGCGATGGGCGCAAGCGGCTTTCCGGGAGCATACGGGATCCATTGAACGCGCGCGTCGCGCCTGAACCAGGTCAATTGCCGCTTGGCGTAATGCCGGGTGCGCGTCTTGATGAGCGTCACGGCGTCCGGCACCGTCATTTTTCCGTCCAGCGCCAGGCGCAATTCCTTGTAGCCGAGGCCTTGCATGGACTGGGCGCTTTCGGGAACGCCCTGCTCGCGAAGGCGCTTCACTTCCTGCAATAGCCCTTCGCTCATCATTTGGTCCACGCGCCGGTTTACCCGGGCGTATAGCGCGTCCCGTTCCCATTCCAGGGCGTAGATCTGAAAATCGTAAGGGCAGTCCTCCGCGTCCGGCATTTTCTGGTTTGACAGGGGAACGCCGGTCAGCTCGAACACCTCGAGCGCGCGCACCACGCGGCGCACGTCGTTGGGATGCAGCCGGGCGGCGGAGCGGGGATCGACCGCCTCCAAAAGCGCGTGCAGCGCGCCTGTCCCCTGCTCATCCGCCACGCGGTGGTATTTTTCGCGGATCGCTTCATCCCCGCCCACCGCACCGTAATCCATCGGCAGGGACAGGGACTGCAGATACAGGCCCGTACCGCCGACCAGCAAAGGCGTTTTTATGCGCGCCATCAGCGGGCGCGCCATTTTTTCATACTGGGACACGGAAAAGGAATCGATCGGGCTCAGAAAGCTGTGCAGATAGTGGGGAACCAGGGCAAGCTCTTCCCTGGTCGGCTTCGCCGTGCCGATGTCCATGTCCCGATAGATCTGCATGGAATCCATGCAGAGGATCTCGCCGCCGAGCATTTGGGCGGCTTGCAGCGACAGGGCAGTTTTCCCGCTGGCCGTCGGGCCTACGATGGCGATCACGCGTTTTTTCATCCGCATTCCCTCAGCTTTGGATGCGCCGGAAGCGCTTTTCCAGGTCGGCGCGGGACAATTGCACCATGAGGGGCCTTCCGTGCGGGCAGGTGGGCGTCACCTTCTGCTCGATCACGTCGCGGATCAATTGTTTCACGCTTTCGTCGGGCAGCCTCTCCCCGCCCTTCACCGCATGCTTGCAGCTCATCTGGATCACGCGGCTGGCGCGGTCGGCGGGGGTGGCGGAAGGATTTCGGATCAGCTCGTCCAGCGCGTCTCTCAGGCATTTTTCCGCCTGGGGCTGGCCCAGGATCATGGGCACGCCGCGCATCTCGACGGTGTCGCCGCCGAAGGGGGCCAGATCGAAGCCGGCGCGCATAAGAACGTCCGCGTTTTCCTCGAAGCACGCGTATTCCGCCTTGGACAGGCGCACCGCCAGCGGGATCAGAAGCGCCTGGCTGGCCGGGGCGGAAGCGGTTTCGCGCATGAATTTTTCATACAGCAGCCTTTCGTGCACGGCGTGCTGATCGCTCAGGATGAGCAGGTTTTTGTATTCCATGACGATGTACGTATCGAACGCGACGCCCAGGATGCGGATCGACTCCTCCCCGAACGCCTGCGCCACCAGCGCGTCCTGGGTCTGCTGCGGGGCGGGCTGCTGTGTTTCGGGCGCGTTTGCCTTAGACGCCGAAGGCTTAGGCGGAAGCAGCGATAAGCCGGGGTCCTTCATGGCTTTGGGCCTGTCCGGCAGGGACGTCGGCGGCAGGGGCGCTTTTTCTTTGGGCCTTGCGGCCGGGGCGAAAACGGGAAGCGTTCCGTCCTCCGTAAACGCGGCAAGACTGCCCGTCGCCTGCACGGCCTTTGGCGCGTCCTCGGGGGGCGGCACGGGCTGGGTCACTTCGATCCTGGCGGGCGCGGGTTCCCGGCCGCCTAAAAACAGCGGCGGGATGACGGGCGCTTCGTTGGTCTTTTGCAGTGCGTCGAATACGATGGCTTCGACCGCCTCGCGCACGCCCTTTTCATCCTGGAACCGCACCTCCCATTTGTTGGGGTGCACGTTCACATCCGCGTTTTCAAAGGGCATGGTCAGGTGCAGCACGCACATCGGGAACCGCCCGATGGTGACCCGCTGGCGGCAGGCGTTTTCGAGCGCGAGGGACAAAAGCGGGCTTTTCATCGCGCGGCCGTTGAGGAAAAAGTGCTCGTGGCTTCGGTTGCCGCGGCCCGCGTCGCCGACGCCCACGAACCCGGAAAGCAAAACGCCGTTCATGCCGCCCTCGATCTTCGTCATCAGCTTCAGGGTTTCCGTTCCGTATACGCTCATGACGGCGCTTTCCAGCCTGCCGTCCCCGGCGCTGAAATACACCATTTTCCCATCCGCCATGAAGCGGAAGGATACGGCGGGATGGGAAAGGATCAGGCGGGCGATGAGGTCGCTCACCGCGGCGGTTTCGCTCGCGGGCTTTTTTAGGAATTTGCGGCGCACCGGCGCGTTATAGAACAGCTCCTTGACCGTGAACGACGTGCCGTCCGGGCAGGCCGCGTCCTGGATCTCCAGGATATCGCCGCCCTCGTTGCGCACGAAAACGCCCGTTTCCCGGCCCTTCTGCCTCGTCTGGCAGGTGACCTTGGATACCGCGGCGATGGACGCGAGCGCCTCGCCGCGGAAGCCCAGGGACCGAACGCCGTACAGGTCCTCGGCGGTCCTGATTTTGCTGGTGGCGTGGCGGGCAAAGGCCAGGCGGATGTCCTGGGGGGCGATCCCGCTTCCGTTATCCGATACCCGGAAGGAGGTGATCCCCCCGTCCCGGATATCCACGGTGATGGCGGTCGCGCCCGCGTCCATGCTGTTTTCCACCAGTTCCTTGATGGCCGCCGCCGGCCGCTCCACCACCTCGCCCGCCGCGATCTGGCCGATCACGTCCGGGGGCAGCTGATGAATATGCTGCATAGCTTGCTCCTTTGATGCTGAAATCTGCGCGTGCCTCGCAGGGGAAATGCGCCCCGGACCTTAAACGCGGGGCTGCTTTTCCTGCAATAGAGAAAAAAGATGGGCAGAAACTATTGGGCCTGGTATGTCAGCTTCCAATCTTTGCAGAATGCTTCTGCGTAAGAGCCTTTCTGGACATAAAAGATAAGGTTATTGCCGCAGCCGTAGAAAGCGTAGTTGCCAATGGACGTAACGCTGTCGGGGATGATCACGCTCTGCAGGCTGCTGCAGCCTTTGAAAGCGTTCCCCCCAATGGCTGTGACGCTGCCGGGAATGGCGATGCTCTGCAGGCTGCTGCACCCTCTGAACGTGCTGTCCCCGATGTAGGTGACGCTGTCTGGAATGGCAACGCTGGTCAGGCTGCTGCAGGCGTCGAAAGCGTAGCCTCCAATGGCTGCGACGCTGCCGGGAATGGCGATGCTGAGCAGGCTTGTGCAGTTAGAGAAGGCGTAGGCGCCGATAGACGTGACGCTGCCGGGAAGGGTCACGCTGGTCAGGCTGCCGCACCCTCTGAAAGCGCTGTCTCCAATGGACGTAACGCCGTCGGGGATGGTCACGCTGATCAGACCGCTGCAGCCGGAAAACGCGCGGTTTCCGATCTCGCCGACCGGATACCCGCCCAGCGTATCGGGAATGACCACGCCGCCGCATTCTCCGTTGTATTTGGTAATCGTCGCTTTCCCCTTCCGTATGGAATAGGTGAAATCGGTTTCCGGGGAAGGAAGCGATATCGGCTGATTTTTCAGCGCTTCCACCTGTTCTTGAAGCTCCGCTTTCTCAGCGTCGGCGCGAGCTTTTTCATCTTCCAGGGCCTTCTTCATTTCCTCCAATTGCCGCCGCAGGTCTTCGTTTTCCGCGTTCGCCTGGGACAGCAGCTCCCACGGATCACAGATTTCTACGCGGCATTCGGTAAACGCGAGCCCGTCCACTTCGTTTTCGTCAATATCCCCCGCCTGCACGACCATGATCTGAAATTCATAAACGCCGGCCGCCGCGCTCGGCAGGACGCGGAAGGAGGCGTCCACCATCTCGCCGACCGGGATGCCTTTGATGTTGGGGCTGATGATCGGCGCGTCGTTCTGCGTGTAAGGAGAGGGGATCAATTCAAACGCGCCGTGATCGTAAATGAGCCGGAGCGTCGCCCCGATCGCGAGGTTCGGGTTGTCCGTCACGGCGAACGTGAGATCCACCGTATCCCCGGGCTGGAAGGCGGGCGTATCTTCCGCGAAGGCGCACAGGGACCAAAGCAGGCACAGCGCCAAAAGCAGCGCGCAGATTCTTTTCGGGATCATGAGGAAGTCTCCTTTCGGATGAAGAAAAGGGAGGAGGGAAAAGGGCCGGGTCACTGGATCTGATAGTTCAGGCCGTTGTTTTTGGCGTATTGCAGCGCGTAGGATTCGCCGGGGACGGAAAGAACGAGGTGCTCGCCGCACCCGGAGAACGCGGACGCGCCGATGGAGGTGACGCTGGCGGGAAGGGTGACGCTGGTGAGGCTGCCGCATTTGGAAAACGCGTTGACGCCGATGGAAACGACGCCTTCCGGCAGGGTGACGCCGGTCAGGCTGCCGCACCCGCAAAACGCGGAAACGCCGATGGAAGCGACGCTGCCGGGAATGACGACGCTGGTCAGGCCGTCGCAGCCATAAAACGCGGAAACGCCGATGGACGTGACGCCTTCCGGGATGACGACGCTGGTCACGCCGCTTTGATTGTAAAATGCGGAGGAAGAAACGCTGCCCACCGGGTATCCGTCCAGCGTATCGGGGATGACCACGTCGCCGCCCGGTCCAACATATTGGGAAATCATCGCTTGATCGTCCGCGATATAATACTTGAAATCACTTTCCGGAGAAAATCCCCCTTGCGCCGCGCCGCCCTGAAGCCCTGCCGCGGGCAATTCGCATCTCAGGCCGTTCAGATTGCAGTATGCCTGCGCGTAGGAGCCCGCGGGGGCATAGACGGTGAGGCCGCGGCAGCCGAAGAACGCGGACGCGCCGATGGACGTGACGCTGCGGGGCATGGTCACGCTGGACAAACGGAGGCACTGGGAAAACGCGTTGACGCCGATGGAGGCGACGCCCTCGGGAATGACGACGCTTTCCAGGCTGATGCAGCCGTAAAACGCGGAAATGTTGATCGCCGTCAAGCTGCCGGGAAGGGCGACGCTGGTCAGATCGCCGCAGCCGTAAAATGCGGAAACGCCGATCCTGGCGACGCCTTCCGGAAGGATGAGGCCGGTCAGGCCGCTTTGCTTGTAGAATGCGGAGGGACCGATTGCATAGACCGGATACCCGCCCAGCGTATCGGGAACGGAAACCACGCCGCCCGCTCCGACGTATTGGGTGATGGTGGCGGTTCCGTCCGCGATCTCATAGATGAAATCGGCTTCCGGGGAGAAAAGCGGCTGGGCGGCGTTGCGGGCCCTTTCTTCCTCGAGCGCCCTTTGCGCTTCCTCCAGGGCCCTTTGCGCTTCCTCGAGCGCCCTTTGCGCTTCCTCCAACTGCGATCGGAGGTCTTCGTTTTCCGCGGCCAAATCAGCGTCGTGACGGACGACCTCGACCCGGCAGGCGGAGAACGCGAGCCCGTCCACCTCGTCTTCGTTCAGGTTCGCGGCCTGCTCTACCAGGATTTCAAAATCATAGACCCCGCCCGCGGCGTCCGGCAGCACCAGGAAGGATGCCCCCACCGCTTCCCCGACCGGGATGCCGTCGAAATAGATATTGATGATCGGCGCGTCGTTCTGCACATAAGGGGAAGGGATCAATTCAAACGCGCTGTGATCGTACATGAGCTTGAGCGCCGCCCCGATCGCAAGGTTCGGGTTGGCCGTCACGGCAAACTTGAGCTCCACCGTATCCCCGGGCTGGCAGGCGGGCATTTCTTCCGCCACCACGCAGGCAGGCAGCGAAATCAGCAGGCAAAGGAAAAACGCAAGGCACTTTCGGATTCGCATGTGGCATTTCCTCCTTTGTTGGGCAGCCGTTAGAGTCTGATCATTGGTCGATCACATATTTCCATCCGTTTTCCTTGCAAACGGACAGCGCATAGGAGCCTTTGGGCACATGGACGACCATCTGCGCGCTGCATCCGTAAAATGCGGTCCACTCCAGCTCGGTCAGGCTTTTGGGCAAGGTGATTTTGCTCAGGCTGGAGCAGCCGGAAAACGCGTTGTAATGGATTTTCTGCACGCCCTCGGGAATGGTGACGGTGCTTAACCGGGTGTTGGAGAACGCGTATTTGCCGATTTCCCTGACGGTCTTTGGGATGGTGACGGTGGCCAGGCTGTCGCAGTTATAAAACGCATAATCCGCGATAATGGCGACGCCGCTTGGGATTTTGATGCTCTTTAGGCTTGAGCAGCCCCAGAAGGTCGATTCGGCGATGGTTTTGACGTTGCCGGAAAACGTGATCGACTTCATATTGGAGCAGTTATAGAAGGCAGCTTCCCCAATCGTCAGAACGGCGTCGGAGACCTCGACGCTTTTCACGTTCCTGCAATTATAGAAAGCCTTCTTTCCGATCGCTGTGACGGTTGCGCCGTGCAGGGCGGAAGGGATCACCACGTCGCCGCCGGAACCGATATATTTCGTGATCGTCGCTTTATTGTTCGTGATCGTGTATTCATAACTGCTTTCGCTTGGCGCGGTCGTGGGAGGCGGGGTCCCCGTTGGTACGGCCGTGGCGGCGCTTTTTTCAGCCCTAAGATCGGTACTGCTGATATCCTTTTCCGCTTCCACGGCATCCAGTTGGCGCTGGGCGTCCTCCAGGGCTTTAAGCGCTTCGGCCAATTGCCTCTCCAGCGCTTCCTTCTCGAGGTCCGCCTGGGAGGCGATTTTGACCGTGCATACGGAAAATACGAGATCGTCCCAGAAGTTTTCCTCCATATCCCCGGCCTCCGTGGCGATCACCCGGATCTCGTACAGCCCGCCCGGCGCGTCGGGAAGCACGCGGAAGGAAACCGCGACCTGGGTGCCGACGGGGATGCCGTTGGGATCGATGGAGAGAAAGGGCGAATCATTCTGCATGGTCGAAGAAGGGATCGCTTCCAGCGCGTCATGATCGTATTCCAATTTCAGCGCCGCGGCGATCACCAGATGCGGGTTCTCCGTGACGGTGAAAACGAGGTCGACCGTATCCCCCGGCTGGCAGGCGGGCATTTCTTCCGCCAGCGCGCAGGCGGGCAGCGCCAGGCACAGCGTCAAAACCAGCGCGCAGATTCTTTTCGGGATCATAGGAACGTCTCCTTTCGTATGGAAAAGGATGGGCGGGAGGGCTACTGGAGCTTGTAATTTAGCTTCCATCTTTTGCAGTAGGATTCCGCATAAGAGCCTTTGGAAATGTAAATGATAAGGCTTTTATTGCACGAACTGAAAGCGTTGACTCCAATGGACGTGACGCTGTCGGGGATGGTAACGCTGGTTAGGCCGAGGCATTCATAGAAAGTGTAGCTTCCAATGGATGTGACACTGCTGGGGATGGTAATGCTCTTCAGGCTGCTGCACCCATAGAAAGCGCTGCCTCCAATGGAGGTAACGCTACTGGGGATGGTGACGCTGGTCAGGCTGCCGCAGCCATAGAAAGCATTGACTCCAATGGACTTGACGCTATCGGGGATGGTGACGTTGGTTAGGCTGTCGCATTTATAGAATGCTTTATCTCCAACGATGCTGACCGGATACCCGCCCAGCGTATCGGGAATGACGACGTCGCCGCCCTTTCCTGTGTATTTGGTGATCGTCGCTTTCCCATTCCGGATCTCATAGTTGAAATCGCTTTCCAGGGAAGGAGAAGGCTGCTGCTGCTTTTTCTGCGCGTCCACCTGCGCCTGAAACTCCGCCTTCTCGGCGTCGGCGCGGGCTTTTTCCTCTTCCAGGGCTTTCTGCGCTTCCTCCAGCTGCCGCCGCAGCGTTTCGTTCTCCGAGGACGCCTGGGCCAGCATTTGCGCGTAATCGGATATTTGCAGGGACAGGGCGTCCATCTGGGCGGCCGCCTCGTTCAGCTGCGCGCGCAGCGCCGCGTTTTCTTCCTCCGCGCGGGAGAGGAGCGCGCCGAGGTCCTCAACGGTTACCTGAAAGGAGGAAAACGCCAGGCCGGATACCTCCGTTTCATTGATATCGCCGGCCTGCTCCACCTCGATCCGGAACGAATACACGCCCGCGGCCGCCCCCGGAAGCACCCGGAAAGCCGCCTCCACCGTTTCGCCGACCGGAATCCCCTTCAAATTCGTGCTGAGGAACGGCATATCGTTCTGCACAAAATCCGAGGGGATCAATGCAAACGCGTCATGGTCGTATACGAGCCGCGCCGTCGCGGCGACGGCCTTGTTCGGGTTCTCCGTCACGGCGAACTTGAGCTCCACCGTATCCCCGGGCTGATAGGCGGGCGCTTCTTCGGAAAGGGAGAAAGCGGGGAGCATGCACAGCAGGGCGAGCAGCAGCGCCAGGCATTTTTTCGGGTTCATAGGGGGCCTCCTTTGCAGCGGTCAAAGCTTTAATGCTTTTTCTTTCAGTAAAAACAGCTTGTTCAGCGCGTCGATGGGCGTCATGGCCATCACGTCCAGGGCGCGGATCTCTTCCACAAATTCCGTTTTCTGGTATTCCATCAGATCGACCTGCTCATTTTTCTTTTTGCGGCCCGCGCCCAAAATGTTCTGGCCGATGGTGTTCTGGTTCACGTTGTTGACCTCAAGCCGCGCCTGGATCTCCTGGGCCCGCGCGACCACGGGGCGCGGCACCCCGGCCAGATGCGCCACGTAAATGCCGAAGCTCTTGTCCGCACCGCCGGGCACGATCTTGCGCAGGAAAATGACCTCCTCGCCGTGCTCCTTGACCGATACGCAGAAATTGTTGACCCCGTCCAGATGCCCTTCCAGTTCGGACAGCTCGTGATAGTGGGTGGCAAAGAGCGTCTTGGCCCCGGACCGTTTCGGATCGGCCAGGTATTCCACCGCGGCCCAGGCGATGGAAAGGCCGTCGAAGGTGGAGGTGCCCCGCCCGATCTCGTCCAGGATCACGAGGGATCGGTTCGTGGCGTTGCGCAGGATATACGCCATTTCGCTCATTTCCACCATGAAGGTGCTCTGGCCCGTCGCCAGGTCGTCCGACGCGCCCACGCGGGTGAAAATGCCGTCCACCAGGCCGATGGAGGCCTCGCGCGCGGGCACGAAGGAGCCGATGTGCGCCATCAGGGTGATCAGGGCCACCTGGCGCATGTAGGTGCTTTTGCCCGCCATGTTGGGGCCGGTGATGATCTGCATGCGGTGGGCCTGGGTGTCAAGATACGTGTCGTTTGGCACAAAGCTCTGGTCCGGCATGGTCTTTTCGACCACGGGATGCCGGCCGTCCTTGATATCGATCACGCCGTCCTGGGTGATCGCCGGCCGGGTATAATGGTTGAGCAGCGCAACGCGCGCCAGGGACAGGAGCGCGTCCAGCGTCTTATAGGCCAGGGCGGTGGACTGCAAGCGGCCCATGTTCGCGCTTATCTCGTCCCGGATCTCTTCAAACAGCGTCATTTCAAGCTTTGCGGCCTGCTCCTGCGCGCCGGTCAATTTGCTTTCGATCTGGCGCAGCTCGTCGGTGGTGAAGCGCTCGGAATTGGCGAGGGTCTGCCGCCGCTGATAGCGCAGCGGCACCAGCGCGTAATTGGATTTCGTGACCTCGATATAATAGCCGAACACGCGGTTATACTGGATGCGCAGGTTCTTGATGCCCGTTTCCTCACGCTCGCGCGCTTCCAGATCCAGCAGCCATTGCTTGCCCTCGGTGGAGGCGCGGCGCAGTTCGTCCAATTGCTCGCTGTACCCTTCGCGGATAAAATGCCCGTCGGACAATTGCAGCGGCGCGTCGGGAGAGATGCCGCGAAGCAAAAGGTCGGTCAAAGCCGGCAGCGGGTCCAGCAGGGCTTTGAGGAAGCCGAGCGCGTCCCCCGGCACGGAGGAAAGCAGCGTCAGCACTTCCGGGGCCTTTTGCAGGGAGCGCAGCAGGCTCAGGCAGTCCCGGGCGCTCAGGGTATGGTAGGATACCTTGGCAAGCAGCCGCTCCATATCGTACACCTGGGAGAGCGATTCGCGCAGGCTCTGGGAAAGCACGGGCTGGGTAAACAGCGCGTCCACGGCGGAAAGGCGCGCTTGGATCTTCTCCCTGGACAGAAGCGGCTTTTCCACCCAGGAGCGCAGCAGCCGCCCGCCCATGGCCGTCACCGTTTCGTCCAGCACGGACAGGAGCGAGCCCTTGACGGAGCGCCCGCGGATCGTTTCGGTCAATTCCAGGTTCCGCCGGGTGGCCGTGTCCAGGGGCATGATATCGCCCTTTTCGGTGACGCGGATGGAGGAAATATGCTGGAGGGCGTTTTTCTGCGTTTCGCTCAGGTACTTCATCAGCGCGCCCGCGGCCTGCGCGGCGGCGGAAAGGCCGGCGTCCAGCCCCAGCGCGATCAGGGAGCTGACGTGGAAATGGGAAAGCAGCGTGTCCCGCGCGTTCTGGCTCTGGTAGGCCGAGGCGGCGTAGGCGCGGCACTGGACGGCGGCGCAGGGCTGGACGGCGGCCGGATCGGAGGTGATGATTTCGCCGGGATGATATCCGTCCAGCGCGGCCTTGATGGCCTGGGGCTTGTTTTCCGTTTGCTGCGCCAGGAATTCGCCCGTGGAAACGTCGCAGGCCGCGATGCCGCAGCGCTTGCCGCTTACATACACGGAGCACAGGAAATTGTTGCGCTTTTCCCCGATCACGGAGGAATCCGTCAGCGTGCCCGCGGTCACGATGCGGATGATATCCCGGTCCACCAGGCCTTTCGCCAGGGCCGGGTCCTGCATCTGCTCGCCGATGGCGACCCGATAGCCCTTTTCCACCAGCCGCGCCACATAGGCGTCCACCGCGTGATAGGGCACGCCGCACATGGGGGCCCTCTCCTCCAGGCCGCAGTCCTTGCCCGTCAGGGTCAATTCCAGCTCCCGGCTGGCGGTGAGGGCGTCCTCAAAGAACATTTCGTAAAAATCGCCCACGCGGAAAAAGAGCAGGGTGTCCGGGTTCTGCTCTTTGAGGCGCATGTACTGCTGCATCATGGGGGAAAGGGTAGCCATGGTGGGACGCTCCTTTTCTGTTTCAGGGTGGCGCGTATTTTCGGCGGTCCTGCCGAAGGATCACGCTTTTTCACCGCGGGCGTGATTCCACAGCCTGTCGGTGTATTTGAACGCGATGGGATAAACGCCGAACAGGGCGAAGGCCGTTACGGCGTAGCGCAGGCAGCGGACCATGAGGGCCGCGAAGGAAGCGCTGTCCAGGAAATCCTTGGGGAAAGGAAGCTTGAGCAGGGTGTTCAGCGCGAAGAAAATGGCCGCGCCGCCCAGCGCCCGCAGGAGGCAGCGAAGAAGGTTATGGGTGTTTTCAAAGCGCACCTTCCTTTGCTCGAGCTGATCGCCGGTCATGAAGCCCAGCATCAGGCCCAGGCTGGTAAAGTAATCGGCGCTTTTGCAGTAAAACAGGCCGGGCAGGGCGGTGAGCAGCAGCACCCCGTAAAGCGCCAGCTCGTTTTTGATGGCTTTCCACAGGAGGGATACCACGCAGATGCAGAGCAGGCCCAGCGCCCAGCCCGCCAGCACGTCGGTGGGATAGTGCGCGCCGATGACGACCCGGGAAAAGCCTACCAAAAGAGGCAGGACCACCGCCAGGCAGGCAAGCCACCGCTTTTTGATCTGTCCCGCGATGGAGGCGTATACGGTCACGGCGTTGGTGGAATGGCCGCTGGGGAAGGAAAAGCCCTGGGCGGCGATGTCGTTGGCGTCGGCGCTCTTGTCCACCACCCGCAGGATCTTGATGCCCTCGTGATCGAAATAGGGGCGGCGGCGCAGGAACACGTTCTTGATCATGGGGCTCCAGACCAGGCCCATCAGCGCGTTAAGCCCCACGGTCCGGCCTATCTTTTTGTCGTAGCCCCAGAACAGGACGCCCAGGATCAGCACCAGAAGCAGTTCTTCCCCAAAGGCGGAAAAGAAGGAAATCACAGAAATGAATCCGTCGCCCAGATTCGTTTGCAGCCATTCCATCAGGCTGACTTCCCAATCAAAGGCGAAGGTATTTCCCGTAAGCATATCTTATCATTCCTTTCGTGTTTTGGATCCTGCGATGTCAGCCGCATCCGCCGCAGGAAGCGCAGTTGCCGCTGCACCCGCCCTGGCTGCCGCCGGGGTTGAGGACGCCGGACAGCTCCGCGTTGACCTGCGCCATCATGTCGGAAAACTCCTTGCGCGATTTGACCAGGGCCTGATAGAGGGGATGCGCCTTGATCGGCTCCATCACCTCGTCCAATTCCCGGGTCTTAACGCCGATCAAATCAAAGTCCGGCTCCTTTTTGAGCGTGGCTTCCTCGATCTGGCGGTGAATGGCGTCGTAACGGACAAAGAGCGCCGCCAGGGCTTCATCCTGGGACGCCGCGTCCTCCGTGGCGCGCATGGCGATGTACTCCGGGGACTGGGCGATCACGCCCGCCAATTCCTTGGCCTTATCCAATACGGTCTTGCTCATATTTCCTCCTTTTGATCTTTAGATCCTTCGCTGTTTTTCGGGAAGCTCCTCAAATAGATCACGTTATTGTCCGGATCGTGGAAGCTCATATTGACCGCGCCCCAGGGCCTTTTGGCCGGCGGTTCGATGATCCTGGCGCCCAGCGCGAGCGCCTTTTCGTCATAAAGCCGTTTTGCCTTCTGCTTGCTGATCCGCTCTTCCCCGCGCTGGAATTCCAGCCCTTCCAGCCCGAGCTTGTTGCTCAGTTCCATTTATGCATCCCCTTCAACGACCCCTTTCAGGGTGGTTTTGCTGGCGGCGGTGATTTTCACCTGCACGATCTTCCCGATCATATCCGCGCCGCCTTCAAAATTGACGCTGATGTTGCGGGAGGTCTTGCCCGTAAACTGGGTTTCGTTCCGCCTGCTCTGGCCGGTCACGAGGACACTTTCGGTTTTCCCGATCATTTCGGCAAAGCGCTTCTGCGTCATTTCCTCCTGGAGGGCGATCAGCCGTTCGATCCGCTCGGTGGCGAGGGCGGGATCGACGCGGCCGGGCATCTTTGCCGCGCGGGTGCCTTCGCGGGGAGAATAGATGAAGGTGAACGCGCTGTCAAAGCAGACGCGGCGGGCCAGATCCATGGTGTCCTCAAAGTCCGCGTCCGTTTCGCCGGGGAAGGCGACGATGAGATCGGTGGTCAGGCCCACGTCCGGCGCGGCCTTCCTGATCTTTTCTACCTTTTCGAGATAGCTTTCCCGGGTGTAGCGCCGGTTCATGGCTTCCAAAATGCGGTTGCTGCCCGACTGCACGGGCAGATGCAGATGGCGGCACAGGGCCGGGTTTTCCGCCATTTCCCGAATGAGCTCGTCGGACAGATCCTTGGGGTGGCTGGTCATGAAGCGGATGCGGGGGATGCCGAGCCTGGAAACCTCATGCAAAAGGCGCGGAAAGGTGACGCCGCCGGGCACGTCGTTTCCGTAGGAATTCACGTTCTGCCCAAGCAGCATGATTTCCTGAACGCCCTTTTTCTGCAGGCCTTCCACTTCCGCTAAGATATCCTTCATTTCGCGGCTGCGTTCCCTTCCCCGCACGTAGGGCACGATGCAGTAGGAACAGAAATTGTTGCAGCCGTACATGATGGTGACGTACGCCTGGAAGGGCGATTCCCTGCGGATGGGCAGGCCCTCGATCAGCGTGGACTGCTCATCCGGAACGGAGACGACCCGCCTTTTCGTTTCCACGGCGCGGTAAAGGAGCTCCGGCAGGCGGTGGATGTTGCCGGTGCCGAAGGCCACGTCCACGAAGGGATACTGGCGCAGCAGCTTTTCGGCCATGCCCGGCTCCTGCACCATGCAGCCGCAGACGCCGATGAGCATTTCCGGCCTTTCTTTCTTGATTTCCTTGAGCCACGTCACGTTGCCAAGGGCTTTGCGCTCGGCGTTGTCGCGGATGCAGCAGGTGTTGTGCAGCACAAAATCCGCCTGCTCCCGGGCGGGCGCGGGGGCCAGCCCCATTTCCTCCAGCATGCCGGCCAGCTTTTCCGAGTCATGGGCGTTCATCTGGCAGCCGTAGGTCACGATAAAGTAGGTTTTGGGCCTCTCCGGCAGGGCGGAAAACTCCCGGGCGAACCGGGCCTGGGCCGCCATTTCCTCCGGGGTCACGCGGACGGTGGTTTCGTTCTTCATATTTTACCCTCGATCATACGTTTTTTATATTTGCGCGTCCGTTTTTTTGCGCG
This sequence comes from Clostridia bacterium, assembly GCA_017541205.1. Classification (GTDB taxonomy): domain Bacteria; phylum Bacillota; class Clostridia; order Christensenellales; family Aristaeellaceae; genus RUG563. The sequence continues at coordinate 40,780 of JAFXZO010000023.1, forward strand.
TCAGCTCCATCAGCCCCAGGCTCGTAAACCCGTGCAGCGCCACCTTCACCGGATCGTCGCGGACGCAGGCCTCCAATTCCGAAAGGACGGCCTGCCTGCTTTCTTCCTTTTGCATGTCCACAAAATCGACGATCACGATGCCGCCCATGGAGCGAAGGCGCATCAGGCGCGCGATTTCCCGCGCCGCCTCCAGATTCAGGCGCAGGAAGGTGTTTTCCGTGCCGGACCTGTTGCCCGTGTATTTGCCGCTGTTCACGTCGATCACGGTCAGCGCTTCCGTTTTTTCCACGATCAGATACCCGCCGCAGTCCAGCCACACCTTCTTCTGGCACGCCTTTTCCCATTTGGCGTCCACGCTGAAAAGCGTAAAGGGGCGCTCGCATTTTTCCACCGGCAGGGAGACGTCTTGCAGGGCTTCTGGATCGTCGCAGAGGATCTTTTCGATGGGCCCGCGCTCGTCCCGCAGCAGGCGGGCCAAGGCGTCTTCGGTGTCCCGGATCAGGCAGGGCGCTTTCGCGGCGGCCAGGCGGGAAAGGGTTTTAAGCCATTCGGCCCGCAGGCCCTCAATGTCCCGGCGGATGCTTTCCTCATCGGCGTTTTCGCTTTCCGTGCGCATCACCAGCCCGCCTTCGGGCGGGCAGATTGCTTCGGCAAGGGCGGCGAGGCGCGCCTTTGCGCCTTCATTCAGGATTTTTTTGGACAGGGCGATCCGCTTTGCATAGGGCGTCAGGATCGCGTACCGTCCGGCGAGGGCGACGTCCTGCGTCAGATACGGCGCTTTATCGCCGATCGCGGGCTTTTTCACCTGCACCGGCACCGCGTCGCCCGAGCGCGGCTTCGTTCGGCATTCGGAAAACGGGAGGAAGCCCGTCGTTTCCCTGCCCAGGCGGACGAAGGCCGCTTCCATGCCGGGGGCCAGGCGGTCCACGACGCCCAAATAAATCTGCTCCGTCCGCGCGCCCTGCGGCGCTTCGTCCTTAAGGCACAGCAGCCGCTGATCCTCCATCACCGCGATGCGCCTTTTCCCTTCCCGGGTCTCGATCAGCACGCGCTTGCTCATAACGATTCCAGGGGCGAAAGCACCCCGTCCTTTTCGCCGAGCAGCTGCAGGCGGGTGACGAGGGCGCGCGGCCGCTCGCATTTTGCGAAATCAAACAGGGAAGAAAGCAGCAGATCGGGCTTGCAGGTGGCTTTTTCGCTCAGGGCGAGGGCCATGATAAGCGCGTCTCCCTCGCAGCGCAGTAGATGGATCATGGGCTTCAAATCGCACGGCTTTTCGCCGGATTTGGTTTTCCGGATGGCGGGGATCTCGGGCTGCAAAAGATAATCCCGCACGGTTTTTTCCAGGTCCGGCGGCGCCGTGTCGAACCGCGCCTCGTACAGGGCGGCGGTCAAAAGCGCCATGGGGGCCGGGTGCGCATCCTCCACCGGGCGCGCGGACAGGCAGGGCAGATCGGGCGGCAGGGCTTTGCTCAACTGCTCCATAAAGGCTTCCCCGCTCATTTCCCCCTCGATCGGCACCTCCATGATTTCCCTTTTGCCCGGCATCCCAACGGAGAGCGGCGCGGCGAAATTGAGCAGGATATGGGGGTTGAACCCCTGGGAATAGCGCAGGGGCAGGCCGCTTCGCCGAAGCGCCCGCTGCATCGCGCGCATCAGATCCAAATGCCCGATATGGCGAAGGCGCGGGGCTTTTTCAAATACGACGATCATTTTCATTTGTCATGTTCCTTTCGGTTCAGGCGGTAGGGCCGGGAGCTGCTTCCGGCTGCTCGGGCATGAATTCCATGATTTCGGCATCCTCGTCCTCCCCGGCGGACGCCGGAGCGCCGCAGGCGAGGGCCTGCAGGACGGCGCTGTACTGCCGCATCATTTCGGTATGCTCCGCATGCAGGGCCTGGACGTCTTCCCGGGCGGCGGCGGCCTCCATGCGGGCGGCGATCCCGGAAAGCGAGGACGCGCCGATCATCCGGGAGGAGCTCTTCAGGGAATGGACGAAAATGCCGTAATTCTTCCAATCCCCGCTGTCAAAATAGGATTGCAGCAGGGCCCCTTTCTCCTTGGCGGCATGGGAATAATCGCTCAGAAGCGATTGATAGAGCACCGCGTCGTTTTGGCAGTATTGGAGGCCGACCGCGGGATCGATGCCCGCTTCGCGCAAGCCGGCGAACGCTTCCTCCGCCAGCGGGCCGCGCGCCTCTTCCCCGCCCGGAAAAGCGTATTTGCTGAGCAGGAGCTTTTCCTTGGGCAGATACGCGATCAGCATTTTTTCCAGCGCGCCGCTGTCGATGGGCTTGGACAGGTAATCCGAGAAGCCCACGGCCAGATACCGTTCCTTCGCCCCGCTGATGGCGTCGGCGGTCAGGCAGATGATGGGCGTATGCAGATTCGGGCTCCTCTCCATTTCCTTGATGCGCCGCATGGCTTCCGTGCCGTCCATGCCGGGCATGCGCTGGTCCATCAGGATCAGATCGTACGGGGTGCTTTGCGCAAGGTCGATCGCTTCCTGGCCGCTTAAGGCGGTATCGATCCTGACGCCCGTATTTTTGAGCAGGCTCTTGGCCACGGTCAGGTTCATCTGCGTATCGTCCACGATCAGGACGCGGGCGCCCGGCGCGCGGAAGGATTCTTCATAGGCTTTGATTTCCTTCAGGCCCTTTTCGTACTGCTCGCGGAAATTGCCCACGGGCTCCGGGGAATTGACCTTCTGGCGCAGGTAAACGATAAAATCCGATCCGACGCCGTAGGTGCTCTTCACCTCGATGCGGCCGCCCATCATATTGAGCAGCCGGTAGGTAATGGCAAGGCCCAGGCCGCTGCCCTCCACCGTGCTGTTCTGGGTCAGATCCAGGCGCTCGAATTTGGAAAACAGCTTGTCGGCGTCCTCCTGCCGGATGCCGATGCCCGTATCCCGGACGGAGATCCTGAGCGCGATCGTCCCTGCTTCCTCGGGCGCGTCCCCGTCCCTGCTGACGGCGAGGGTCACGCAGCCCCGCTTGGTGTATTTGACCGCGTTGCTCAGCAGATTGGTGATCACCTGGCGCACGCGCGGCCCGTCGCCATAGAGGCTGTCGGGCAGGGTGTCGTCCAGGTCCAGGCTGAAATCCAGGCGCTTATCCCTGGCCCTGAGAGCGGTCATGTTGATGACGTCGTTGAGTACGCCGCTCAGCCTGTAATCGCCTTCCACGATGGTCAGCTTGTTCGCCTCGATCTTGGAAAAATCCAGGATATCGTTGATAAGCGAAAGCAGGTTGTTGCCCGCGTTTTCCAGATTGCCCGCGTATACGCTGATATCGGAGAACACCGAGCGAATCTCCTCCCGGTCCTGCGGCAGCGAATCCCGGGCATGGACGCTTTCCCGCAGGATCATTTCGTTCATGCCGAGCACCGCGTTGATCGGCGTCCTGATTTCATGGGACATGTTGGCAAGGAAATCGCTCTTGGCGGCGTTGGAGCTTTCGGCGATGGACTTTTCCCGGCGCAGCTCGTCGCTTTCCGCCGCCCGGTTGCCAAAGCTCACGATCATGATGATGGCGGCGGAGAAGGACACCAGGATCATGGAGAATATGAACAGCGTGACCGCGATGATGGAATAGGGATCGGGGTCCGTATCCACGGCGAAGGAGGCGCTGAGCACGTTGCGCATCCAAATGCCGATCAGGTAGCCGCCGACGCAGCATACCAGCACGATGCCGATATAGATCGGCTTGATGACCGCCTGGAAATGCCCGACCGCGCCTTTGATGCTGATTTTGCCTTCCCGGTAGACCTTCGAGATCGCCCAGGGCAGCGCCAGGCAGGGCAGGAACACCAAAATGCTCGCGTACGTGTAAGGATTCAGCCACACGCTGGGCCAATCAAAGCAGGAAGAGGTCCACATCGTGTATTCCAGGGTCGAAAAGATGAGCAGCACGAAGGCGATATACGGCTTTTCCGAGCCCTTTTTCCGGTTTTTCAGGTAGCAGAGGATGCCGTGCAGACTCAGGCAGGAGATGGCCGTACACCAAAAGCTCTGCCAGATGTTGTTGAAAAGGCCGCCGTAGGGCAGATACAGCGTGAACTGGAAAACGTTCAGCGGGATGGGCAGCAGGCAAAGTGGAGAAAAGAACTTTTCCTTCCTTTCCAGGCCCCGCATGATCAAAAGGAACACCAGCGGCACATAGCACAGGTTCCACCCGAAATACGCAAACAGAGAGGAGATGTTCGGGGTTTCGTTCATCAGCAGATCGTAAGCGCCCCAATAGTAGTTGCTCAGCAGATTGCCCAGCTCGAAAATGATGGCGTACACCCAGGCGCGCCGCGGCCTGTTGACGTGCCTGAACATGCAGGTCATCAGGCCGACCACGTTGATGACGATGGTGTACAGATCCAAAAACTGCTCCAGCGACATAGCGGCTCCTCCTTTTCTGTTGACGGGAAACGCTTAATCTGCCAGCAGGGCGGAGCGCTCAGGCTGATCCTTGAGCGGAGGGTTTTCCACAAACGAGCATACGCCCCAGCCTTGCAGGCCGCAGCCGTTGCAGCCGTGGCGGCAGTCGCGGGTGGTTTCGGTGCGCAGGGCTTTTTCGTTTTCGCGCCTCAAGTACGCCATGCTGACGCCCGCATCAACGAATTGCCAGGGCAGCAATTCGTCGTAGGGACGCTCGCGGTGGGCGTAGAAGGCGGGGTCGAGATGGCAGTCCTGGAACGCGGCCATCCACTGGTCGAACTGGAAATGCTCATACCAGCTGTCCAGCCGGCAGCCCCGCTTCCACGCGCGATAGATCACCTCGCCTATGCGCCTATCGCCCCGGGACACGCACGCCTCCAGCATGGACAATTCGCTTTCGTGCCAGTTGAAATGCACGTTTTTGAGTTTCAGGTACTGCCGCAGCTTTTCCTGCTTTTCATGCACCAGGGGGATGGGGTCCTGCGCGGCCCACTGGAAGGGCGTGAAGGGCTTGGGCACGAACACCGACGCGGAGACCGTCACCTTGACGCCGTTCTTGCTGCGCTTTTCCTTGGGCAGAGCATAATAGCAGTCCACCACCGTTTTGGCCAGATGCCCGATACCGGCAAGGTCCTCGTCCGTTTCCGTGGGCAGGCCCATCATGAAATACAGCTTGACGCTGCTCCAGCCGCACTCGAACGCGTCGGTCACCGAGCGCTTGAGGTCCTCCTCGGTGACGCCCTTGTTGATGACGTCGCGCAGGCGCTGGGTGCCCGCCTCCGGCGCGATGGTGAGGCCGGATTTTTTCACCTGCTGGCTGGCGATCAGGGAATCCTTGACGATGTTATCGATGCGCATGCTGGGCAGGGAAACGCCAACGCGCTTGTCCATATACCGCGCCATCAGGGCGGTGATCAGCTGGGGCAGGCAGGTATAATCGCCGGCGGAGAGGGAGGAAAGGCTCATTTCCTCGTAGCCCGTGGACTGCTGCAATTGATCCGCGAGGTACAGCAGCCTCTGCATGCTCCTTTCGCGCACGGGCCTGTACAGCATGCCCGCCTGGCAGAAGCGGCAGCCCCGGGTGCAGCCCCGCATGATCTCCAGCACCATCCTGTCATGCACGATTTCCGTATACGGCACGGGGATGGATTCGGGATAGACCGCGGCGCTCAGGTCCTTGACCACCCGCTTTCTGACGACGGCAGGCGCGGCGGGATCGTTGGGCGAAAAGGAGCGCAATGTGCCGTCCTTGTTGTATTCCACGGTATACAGCGCGGGGACGTATACGCCCTCCAGCCTGGCAAGGTTCCTCAAAATGTCCAGGCGGGGCAGGCCCTGCGCCCTTCCGTCCCTTATCACGTCGATCAATTCGTGCATCACGTCCTCGCCGTCGCCGATCATGAACGCGTCGATGAAGGGGGCCAGGGGCTCCGGGTTAAAGGCGCAGGGCCCGCCCGCGACCACGATGGGGTCGCTTTCCCCCCTGTCTTTTCCAAAGAGCGGGATGCGGCCCAGATCCAACATTTCCAGGATGTTGGTATAGCTCATTTCGTATTGCAGGGTAAAGCCCACGATATCGAAATGATTCAGCGCCGCGCGGCTTTCCAGCGAGAAGAGCGGCACGCCCTCCAAGCGCATCAGGTCCGCCATGTCGGCGTCCGGCATGAAGACGCGCTCGCACAGCGCGTCCTGACGCTGGTTGATCAGATAGTACAGGATCTTCATGCCCAGATGGCTCATGCCGATCTCATACGTATCGGCAAAGCAGAAGCCGAAGGTGCATTTCACCTGCTTCCAATCCTTCCTGACCGCGTTCATTTCCCCGCCGGTGTACCGGGCCGGGCGCTGTACCTTTTCCAGAAGCCTTTCCAGCTTCGCGATTTCCGTTTCGTTCAAAGGGATACCTCCTGAATGACCATATAAAACCAATATATATTGTAGCATTTTTCATCGCGTTTGTCCATGAAAGATCGAAAGAAAATGACGCGCGCGCTTCTTTTTTTCGCGGAGATGTTGTATGATGCCGCTGTGGATCGTCTATACAGGTGAAAGGGGGGAAGCGAGGAGATGGATACGGTGAAGGACCCAAGCCGTACGCCGGAGGAAAAAATCACCCGCCTGGTGGAAATCTATCAGCTGCCGCTGCTGCGGCTGTGCTTCGCCTACCTTCATGACAGACACCTGGCCGAGGACGCGGTGCAGGAAACGTTTTTGAAGGCGTACCGCGGAATGGACGCGTTTCGCGGGGAAGCGAGCGAAAAAACATGGCTGAGCCGCATCGCGGTCAACCAATGCAGAGATTTGAAAAAGAGCGGCTGGTTCCGCCATACGGACCGGCGGGTGACCTTGGACATGCTGCCGCAGCCGGCGGACAGGCCCTCGGAAAAGGACGACGCGCTGACCCTGGCGGTCATGGCGCTGCCCGTCCGGCTTCGGGAAACGGTGCTGCTCTATTACTTTCAGGATATGACGACCGTCGAGATCGCGCAGACGCTGCGCGTGTCCCAGCAGGCGGTTTCCAGCCGCCTGATGCGGGCGAGAAAGCGTCTGCGCGCCGCGCTGGAGGGAAAGGGTGAAGAAGATGGACGATAAAAGAAAAGCGCAGGAAGCGCTGAACCGTTCGCTTTCGGGCCTTCGGGAAAACCCGTTCCTCGCCCGGCGGATCATCGCGGAAGCGAAAGGAGAAACAAAAATGAAACGGCATATTTCCAAATCTATGATCCTGGCTTTGGTTTTATCGCTGGCCCTGGCCGGAACGGCCTACGCGGCGATCACCTACACGGTGCCCGAGTTTTTCGGGCGCTATTACGGAAAATCGATGGGCGACTGGCTGCGCGGCGGCAGGGCGGCGCAGATCGGCGAAAGCGTCACCGTGGGCGGCGTGGTGGTCAGCCTGGACGAGGTGGTGTACCGCGACAGCGGCTTATACGGCGTCGGCACGGTGCGGGCGGCGGATGAAAAAGACGTCCTGATCTCCCTGGAAGCGGTGGGCAACGCGGAATACGAGCCCGCGCCCGTCCGCGAATTGTTCCAAAAAGCCGCGGAAAACGGCGGAAGGCTGCTCATGGCGGAGGCGATGCCCGCCGCCATCGGCGTGGACGGCGGCGCGATGCTGACGCCCGGCTGCATCGGGTACTACGACGTGCTTGGCGAGGACGGCGCCCTCACCTTCTCCTTCGAGGTGGAGGATCGGTTTTCCCTGGAGGATGGGGAACAGTACGCGCTGAACATGGATATCCGCGTAAACGAGGTCGATCAGAACGGCGCAGCGCATCCTGTGGATCAAACGGAGTGGACGGTCGCCTTTACGCCCGTCAGGATGGAAACCACGAAGGAGCCGGAAACGGATGCCGCCCCGCTCCGGATCGCCGCGGGCGAATGGGAGATCGTGACGCCGGAAGATTATCAGCGGGACGGCACGCTGCCCGTTTACAGGGCGGAAGCAATGGATTTTACCAAAAAGATAGACCCTGCATGGTTCAACCAGAGCGGCGTCGCGGAAAAGATGGGGAATACCGGCGTGCGCTTTACGGACTGCGCGGAGCTTATCTGGAGCCGGGAAGGCGTCTGGTATAAAGAATACACGGAAGAGATGTTCGATTACAACGCCAAGGAGCGGGAAAACGGCAATCCGGATACCGCGCCCATGATGGGGCCCGTGCCCGCCCTCTCCAACGGGATCATGGACATCGCGTCCAACGCGTTTGCCGGCGTGGGCGATATCGGCCGGGGCGCTGCGCTGGAAAAGACGCGGCTCACCCATATTTCCTTGGAGGAAGCGAAGGAAACGCTGGAAGCGCTGCTGGAAAAGCTGGGCCTTTCCGGCGGGGGCTTGGCATGCGGATACGCGCTGGATATGAGCGTGGAGAGGATCAAGGCTTTGGGCGAAGAATACAACCGCTTCTGGTTCGAGGGCGGAGGCTATACCAACAACCCGCGCCTGGATTACGGCAAAGCGGCGGCGGCGGACGAAGGGTATTTCCTGTTCTATTCGCCGGGCGGGCTGCGCAACGTTTCCGGCGGGCGGTACCAGGTGTTCGCGTACGTGACCGCGGACGGCGTCCGGGCCCTGAACCTGCGCAGCGATTTCGCCCGGGGCGAAAAGCTCTATACGCCGGATCAGCTCATCTCTCCCGAAGAAGCCGTTAAAAAGCTGGCGGAGGAAGCCGCGAAATCCCGCTACACCGAAATGGAGGGGATCGCCGTCCGGCGCGTCGCGCTCGGCTATACCGCCGCCCGCGCGCAGAACCCGGAGGACGGCATGGTGTTCGTGCCCATGTGGCAGATCGCCTATCAGGACGCGGAGGGCGAAAACCAGGGCTATCTGCTCTATGCCGAGGTCAGCGCCGTGGACGGCGCGCTGTTGGACGCGTCGTTCTGACAGAATACCAAAAACAAAAAAATGGGTCCCGGGCGGTTTCCCGTCCGGGACCGTCGCGGCGCTATTCGCCGCCCAATTCTTCAAAGCCTTCGCCCAGGGTTTCGTGCGTGTCGGCGATGAACATGAAGGCTTTTGGGTCCTCCTGCCGCACGATCTTTTTGAGGGGATAGACCTCCCGCTGGCTGATGACGCTCAGGAGCACCGTGCGGCGCTGGCCGCTGTACGCGCCGACGCCGGAGAGCATGGTGACGCCGCGCTCCAATTCCTCCATGATGCGGCGGGATACCTCCTCCGCCCTGCCGGTGATGATGAAGCACGCCTTCGCCGAGCCGAAGCCGGCCAGCGCCAGGTCGATCACCTTGGCGCTGACGAAAATGCAGATCAGGGCGTACAGGGCGGCGCGGGCGCTCATGGTGAAGGCGGCGCAGAGGATCACCGCGCAGTCCAGCATAAACAGGAACGCGCCGACCGTGACCACGGGAAAGCGGTGGTGCACCATCCGGGCCACCATATCGGAGCCGCCGGTGGTGGCCCCGCCGCGCAGGATCAGCCCCAGGCCCAGCCCAAGCGCCAGCGCGCCGTACACCGTGCCAAGCAGCAGATCGTCAGTCAGCGGCGGCAGGGGGAGCAGATCGATGAACGCGGAAAAAAGGATCGTGGCAAGGAGCGACCGGAACACGAATACCCGTCCCATGGCCTTCCAGCCGATCAGGAACAGCGGAAGGTTCAGCAGCATGCTGGTGACGCCGACGGGCCAGCCGAACAGATAATTGAAGATCGTCGCGATGCCCGTCAGGCCGCCGGGGGCGATGTTGTTGGGCACCAGGAACAGCGGGTACGCCGCGGCGCCGATCAGGCAGCCCAGAAAGATTTCCAGGTACGCGGTCACTTTCTCGTTTTTCAGGTATTTGGGCAGGGAACCGGTCACGGATGCATCCCCCTCTTATCAAAATACCGGCGGCAAAGTATTCTTCCCTTTCGCCGCCTTTTTCTTTCCTTTTGCGGAAAGATGTGCTATAATCCCTTGCTGATGGCCCGCGCGGCCAAATCTGTATCAGCAAAGAGGAACCGTATGAACAGGAAAGACATTGCGCAAATCAGGCGGCGTCTGCACCCCGAGCACAGCGGCATCACCTGCATCCGCGGCTGCTATGTGAACGGCCAGGGCGAAGTGATTTCGTCCTTTTCGCGGCCGCTTATCAATATGCCCCGGGAGGAGGCCGAAAAATACCTGGCCCTCTTCAAACGCACCCTGTCCGGCACGCAGGGGCAGAATCTGATCGACATCGCGTTTTCCCCGGAGGAGATCCTCCGTTCGCCGGAGCATCAGCTCCTCACCGCCCTCAAGGACACCGCCCTCAAGGACGATGAAATCGTGGAAGCGTTTTTTCAGCGGGTGATTTCCTGCGTGACGATGGAGGAGCATTATCTGATCCTGCTGATGCACGACGGCTGCGACCTGCCCCGGCGCGGAAAGGACGAAGACGAAGGTCCTTCGGAATATTCGGACGGGGTATTCCATTACGTGCTGTGCAGCGTGTGCCCGGTGAAGCTGAACAAGCCCTGTCTCAGCTACGACGCCGGACGCAATGATTTTTGCAGCAGGGAAGCGGACTGGGTGGTTTGCCCGCCGGAAATGGGCTTTATGTTCCCCGCGTTTGAGGAGCGGGCGGCGAATATCTATCAGGCCCTGTATTACACCCGCGATACGGCCGACGCCCACGAAAGCTTTGTGGACACCGTTTTCCACGCAGATCCGCCCCTCCCCGCCGCCGTGCAGAAGGAGACCTTCCAGCAGGTGCTGCAATACGCGCTGCAGGATGAATGCAGCTATGAGGTCATGCAGGCGGTGCATGACCAGGTGATGGAAAAAATGGAGGAGCAGAAGGCCGATAAGCGCGCGGAGCCCCTGAAGCTAAGCAAGTACGACGTGACGGACGCGCTGGCCGGATGCGGCGTTTCCGCGGCGCGGATGGAAGCGTTCCACGATTCCTTCGATCAGGCGTTCGGCGATCAGGCGCGTCTGGACGCCGTGAACATCGTCAGCCCCAAGCAGTTTGAACTGCGCACCCCCGCCGTGGTGGTCAAGGTGAACCCCGGCCGCAGCGATCTGGTGGAGACCCGCCTGATCGACGGCCACCCCTATATCCTGATCCGCGCCGACGAGGGCGTGGAGGTGAACGGCGTCAGCGTTAATATCTGATCCCGGCATGCCATGCCCTGTGATGAGCGCTGTCAGAAGGACCGGATGAGCGCGGCGATTTCTTCGCTGCGTCCGTTTTGCAGGATGTCCTTACGCACGGCGTCCCATCGCAGGGCTTTTTCCATCAGCCCCCGATCGAGGGAGCGGAACGCTTCGGCGGCGGGCCTTTTGGCGATGCGGTTGATTTCATGGAGCAGCGCCGTATCGCGTTTTTTGCGCTCCGCGTCCTGCGGCGGGTATCCGCAGCCGAATTCCCCCTCGAACAGCTTATCGAGGGTGCATTGCAGATTGATTTCGCCAAGCCAGCCGTAGTTGAGCCCCAAAGGGAAGGAGACCGCGTTCCCGCCGTTGATCCGTCCGAACAGAAAAGCGTCCTGCGGATTTTGCACGTATCCGCACAGCACGCCGGGCAGGCTGTTGCACGCCAGCATCATCCCCTGCCCGGACGAGCAGCCCGTGACGATGAAATCCACCGCGCCGCTGGACAAAAGCAGGCTGATGCAGACCGCCGTTTCAATATAGGAATACTCGGCGGTTTCGTGCGGGAAAACCCCGTAATTCACCGCCTGGCCGCCGCGCGAACCGCGGCCCAGGGCGCTTTGCGCGCACGCGTACAGCGTTTCGTTCTTATCGCGCTGCGAGGATGCCTGAATGATGCCGATCCGCATGGCTGCCTCCCGGTTTACAGGACGCGCAGGATCCTCTCCGCCGCTTCATCGGGCGAAACCGTCCCGCTGTCGATGGTCAGATCGTACCCGTCCTTGGGGTACAGATATTGATACGAGGCTTCCGCGGAGCCGATAAAGCGGTCTTTGCGCTCCGCTTCCCGCCGTTTGAGGAGCTCCAGGCTGCAGGACACCCGCACCGTCTTAAGCGAGCGCCCGCTCAGCGCGTCCGTCAGGGCGCGGTAAATCCTTTCGCTGGTGATCACGTGGTCGATGACCGCGAATTTTCCCTGCGAAAGCGTTTCCTTCAGGCCCGCGCAGAGCGAAGGCATGATCTCGAACACATCGTCTTCCCAGATTTCCTCGTTTTGGGAAACCGTCATATAATCATCGATCGAAACGACGGCCGAAGCGATCCCAAGGCTGCCCAGCTTTTTTTGCAGCGCCCGGGCGATGGAGGATTTGCCCGACGAGGAAGGGCCGTTGAGCAAAACGGCGCTCGGGACGCTTTTTTCGGCAAGGTTTTCCGCCATACGCCCTCCTTCGTATTGAGAAAAATTTTCAACGATCGGCCAAAGCCGAAAGCCGGCCTTTACTGCCTTTCCTTCAGGCACTCGTTCACGAGGTGCTCTACCGATTCGTGCGGCATGGACAATTCCTCCTGTGCAACGTCCACCACGGTGCGGCGCTCGGCCTGCGCTTTTTTCACGATGGCCGTCGCCCGCTCATAACCGATTTCCGGGCAGAGCGCGGTGGCGATCACGGTGGATTTCATCAGCATCTGGCGGCAATGCTCTTCATCCGCCAGAATGCCCTCCACGCAGCGCTCGCGGAAGGTGTCCGCCGCGTGGGTGAGCACCTCGAGGGAATCGAACAGGCAATAGAAGATGACCGGCTCGAAGGCGTTCAGCTCCAGCTGGCCGGCTTCCACGGCCATGGAAATGGTCACATCGTTGCCGGCGACCAGGAACGCGGCCTGCGTGACCACCTCCGGGATGACGGGGTTGATCTTGCCCGGCATGATGGAGGAGCCGGGCTGGCGCGCGGGCAGCTGCAATTCCTCGATGCCGCCGCAGGGGCCGCTCGAAAGCAGGCGCATATCGTTGGCGATCTTGGACATGACCAAAGCGCAGTTTTTGACCGCGGAGGAGATGGCCGCGAAGCTGTCCGCGTTCTGCGTGGCGTCGATCAGATCGTCCGCCGCCTTGACGGGCTGGCCGATCAGATCGGCCAGGATATCCATTACGCAGCTCAGATACCCGCCGGACGCGTTGATGCTGGTGCCGATGGCCGTCGCGCCCAGGTTCAGCTCGAACAGCTCGTTGCGGCTGCGCAGGATGCGGTTGGCGCAGCGGCGCAGCGCGTCGGCGTGGGCCTTGAACTCCTGGCCCAGATACATGGGCACCGCGTCCTGCAATTGGGTGCGGCCAAGCTTGAGCACCTTGGCGTTTTCCGCCGCCTTGCGGTCAAAGGAGGAAATGAGCCGGTCCAGGGAGGAGAGCAGCGCTTCCGTCATGCGCAGGGCGGCCAGCTTGCCGGCGGAGGGAAAAACGTCGTTGGTGGACTGGGCCATGTTCACATGGTCGTTCGGATGCACGGTGCCGTCGCCCTTCTTCCCGCCCAGGATCTCCGAAGCGCGGTTGGCGACCACCTCGTTTGCGTTCATGTTCGCGGAGGTGCCCGCCCCGCCCTGAATAGGATCGACGATGAATTGATCCCGGAGCTTGCCGTTCAAGATCTCGTCGCAGGCCCTGATGATGGCCGAAGCGATTTCGGGCTTGAGCATCCCCGCGCGCTGGTTTGCGATGGCGGCGGCCTTCTTGATCAAAACCAGGCTTTCCACCATGTAGGGGTGCATCAGGCGCCCGGTCATGGGAAAATTTTCCTTCGCGCGCATGGACTGAACGCCGTAATACGCGTTTTCCGGCAGGCTGATGCTGCCGATGGAATCATGCTCTTCTCTCATGCTGACGATCCTTTCTTTCGTATGAACGCGCAAGACGCGCCGGATGGATGGGCGCTCCCCGCGCTTTGATATCCGGCCTTTGCCGTGGGGCCTTATTTTATCATACTTTTATGCGGCCATAAACGCGTTTTGTTTTATACGATCGCGGAAAGCGCGAAGCAGAGCGCGGAAAGCAGCGCGTCCGCGAGCAGGACGCATACGTTCTGCTCCTCTTCGTCCAGATCGTCAAAGGCGACGATCTCATCGTCGATATGATCGGAAATATCGCTGTTCAGGAAGGGCGGATCCCGGCGCTTCACGCGGGGCAGCCTGAGCTGCGGGATGCGCAGCCCGTCGCAGCGCAGCCAGGCGAGCACCGCAAACAGCGCGAACAGAAGGCCCAGCATCAGCGCCAGCGAGGAAAACCGCGCAAGCGGCCAATCGGGCGGCGCGAAAAAGCGGATCAGCTGCGCCGCGAACAGGGCAAGGATGCCCCTGGTGAATACTTTATAGATCAGGCTCCGGATCATATACCTGTGAAAATGCGCTTTCAGCCGCTTCATGCTTCGGTCACCCTCCTATGGGAATGCAATTATACCATGCTTTTGGGCATAATGTATATAGATTTATGTTTTTTCCGGTTTTTTTTTCATATTATCTTGACAGTTTTCCGGGAGAAATGTATAATACACCGTATTATGGCGGGCTGTATTCTGTATACATACTCGTCGAATATCATATTTGGGAGGAAAGCAAAGAATGAAGAAACTGCTTTCGTTGGTCCTCGTCGCAGCGATGCTGGCCACCCTGGCCGTCTCCGCCGCCGGCGCGGAAGAGCTCAAGAACCTGAACACCTACGAAACCAAGGCTCGTGAGCTGGAAACCTGGAATATCCATTATTCCCAGGCCGCCGCTGACCTGAACGTCCTGTGCAACCTGATCGATGGTCTTTTGACCAACGACAACCACGGCAACCTGAAGCTGAACGCCGCCAAGAGCTATGAATCTCCCGACGGCGGCAAGACCTGGGTCTTCACCCTGAACGAGGGCATGACCTGGTTCGACAAGGACGGCAACGTGCAGGCTGACGTGAAGGCTTCCGACTGGGCCACCGGCCTGGAGTGGGTGCTGAACTACGCCAAGAACGATTCCTACAACGCCTCCATGCCCATGGAAATGATCGCCGGCGCTGAGGAATACTACAACTACACCAAGGAACTGACTGAATCCGAAGGCGCGGACGCCGTGAAGGCTCTGGACGCCGGCGAAGGCAGCAAGTTCGCCGAGACCGTCGGCATCGTGTGCGACGACGAAGCCGGCACCATCACCTACACCCTGGTGGATCAGCTGCCCTACTTCCCCTCCGTGGCCACCTACAACTGCCTCTATCCTCTGTCTGCCGAGCTGATCGAGGAAATCGGCGTGGACGGCTACCGCGACATCACCTGGGAAGATTTGTGGTACAGCGGCGCTTACGTGATCTCCTACTATGAATACACCAACCAGAAGGTGTTCACCAAGAGCCCCAACTACTGGAACGACGCCAACTGCAAGCGCTTCGACACCGTCACCGTGAAGATGGTGGATTCCGCTTCCGTGGCCTTCCAGCTGTTCAAGAACGGCGAACTGGACCACGTGTCCCTGGACCAGGCCACCCTGCAGGGCATCTACAACGGCACCTCCGACGCCGAATACAAGGACTATCTGGTTGAAGCCCGTCCCACCAAGTATTCCTACCAGATCCACCTGGTGTACAGCAAGAACCTGGAAGACGGCGAGACCCCGGATGTCAACTGGAACACCGCCATCGCCAACGAGAACTTCCGCAAGAGCCTGTACTACGGCCTGGACCTGACCAACTATCTGGCCCGCACCAACGCCATCAACCCCCTGAGCTGCCAGAACTACGTCTACACCGGCAACGGCGTGGCCTTCACCTCTGACGGCACCGATTACACCCAGCTGGTCCGCAACGAACTGGGCCTGGAATACAACTATGAATCCTATGTCCGCTACAATCCCGAGCTGGCCGCCGAATACAAGGCGAAGGCCATCGAAGAGCTGACCGCCAAGGGCGTCACCTTCCCCGTGACCGTGGACTACTACATCTCCGGTTCTTCCGACGTGGCCGCCCAGACCGCCAAGGTGCTGGAGAACATCTTCTCCACCTGCCTGGGCGACGACTACGTTGTGCTCAAGACCAACACCTACGTTTCCTCTCTGGCCAACGAAGTGCGCAAGCCCCGCAAGGCTTCCATCTACATCAACGGCTGGGGCGCCGACTTCGCCGATCCCATCAACTTCCTGGGCCAGGAAACCTACAATGACACCGCCGCCTACTATTCCAACGCCTACAGCAACTGCAACGATAACGACGATCCCGATCTGATCGCCGCTTATCAGGAATTCACCGATCTGGTCATCGCCGCCAAGGCCATCACCGATGATATGGACGCCCGCTACGCCGCCTTCGCCAAGGCCGAAGCCTGCTTCCTGAATCACGCGCTGGTGATCCCCTGCTCCTACGAAGTGGGCTGGGAGCTGACCAAGATCAACAACTACAGCAAGGTGTACAGCATGTACGGCATGCAGGCCTATCGCTATGTGGATTGGGAAGCTCAGGCCGAGCCCTACACCACGGAAGAAATGGCCGCTCTGGCTGCCGCCTACGCCGCCGAATGATCCGGCTGCGAAGGGCTGAAAACGCCTGACGTAAACAATCGCTTCCGGGGCGGCCCCCATCGGACTGCCCCGGAAGTTTCGTTTATCGGCTGAGGGCCTCGATGAAAGCGGCGCGCCTAATGCGGCGCCGTTTTCATCGGGATTCGTACTGATAATCATTCTTTCCCGGAATTCTCAAAGATGGAGAGATGCGTATGATCAAATACATCCTGAAACGGCTGTTTCAATCGCTGATCGTGGTGCTGCTGGTCGTTTGCGTGGTGTTTTTCCTGCTGCGGATGATGCCCAGCGATTATTTCTTCACCGAAGACGAACTGATCAAATTCACCGAAGCGCAAAAATACGCCAAGCTGGAACGCCTGGGCCTGATGCAGATCTGCGCCAATTGCGAAGGCAAAGGCATGGTGGGCGACGAAGCCTGCCCGGTCTGCCGGGAGAGCCCGCAGGCCGCCAAGGGCACGGGCTATGTGAACCGTTCCGTGCTGGCGCAGCTGGGCGATTTCTTCGGGGACATGCTGCAAATGCGGGTGTTCAACGCCAAGGGCAAGGAAGTCAAAACCATCGAGCCCGTTTCGCTGATCCCCTACCTGTCCCAGAAGCTGAACGGCCAGGATCCCTTCGAGGGCAGCATGAAGGACGGCTATTCCGTGCGCATGATGTTCAACCTGGGCAAGAGCATCCGCCTGGAAAAGAACCAGTACGTGACGGACGTGATCGCCGCCAAGATGTCCGTATCCCTCGGGATCGGCCTGGTATCGCTGGCCATCTCCCTGGTGCTGGGCGTGGTGCTGGGCGTGCTGCAGGCCCGGTATAAGGACAAACTGTTCGACCATATCGGCACGGGCTACACGGTGGTGGTCAACGCCGTGCCCCGTCTGGTCATCTACACGATCATCATGATCGCGGGCGCGACGCTCCTGGGCCTGCCCATGCGATACGACGCCACGGCGAAAGACCCCTGGCTGACCATGGTGCTGCCGGTGATCTGCCTGTCCATCGGCTCCACCGCCGGCTATATGCTGTGGACCCGCCGCTACATGGTGGACGAGCTCAACAAGGATTATATCCGCCTGGCCAAGCTGAAGGGCCTGAGCGACCGGAAGGTGATGTTCCGCCACGTGCTGAAAAACGCCTTCGTGCCCCTGGCCCAGTATCTGCCCTATTCCATTTTGCTGACGGTGGGCGGCTCCCTGCTGGTGGAAACCTTTTTCGCCGTGCCCGGCATGGGCCCGGAGCTCACCACGGCCATCAGCCGGTATGACCTGAACCTGGTGCAGGGCATCGTGCTGCTCTACGCCTCCATGGGCATTATCGGCGTGTTCCTGGGCGATCTGCTGATGACCGTGATCGATCCTCGCATCAAGCTGACCGGAAAGGGGGATGTGCGCTGATGAGCAAGAAAGAACGCAGAAAAACCGTTCAGGAAATGGAAGAGCCGGTGGTCAACCTGAAAGTCGATTACGGCAAGGTGGACACCGAACCCAAAAAAGAGCGCCCCAAGGGACGGGAATATCCCATTTCCCGCAGCCGGATGCCGGAAAGCCAGCTGTTCGAGTTTGCCGAATACCACGCCCAGGACGCCGAAAAAATCGGTTATTCCAACTATTCCTACTGGAAAAGCGTGTGGGCCAACTTCTTAAAGAAAAAGCCCGCGGTGATCATGTCCGTGGTGTTTATCCTGCTGTTCATCTTCACCTTCGTGGCTTCGGCCATCGGCAAGTACGATATCTACATGGCGCCCGATCCCCTCAACCGCATGTATATCACCCCCAACGCGGAATACTGGTTCGGCACCAACGCCATCGGCCAGGATTACTGGGCCCAGGTGTGGTACGCCACCCGCGCCTCCATCCTGCTGGCGGTGAGCGTTTCCGTGGCCCAGATCGCCCTGGGCGTCGTCATCGGCCTTGTGTGGGGCTACGTGCGCAAGCTGGACCGGTTCTTTACCGAGCTCTATAACCTCATCGACAACGTGCCCACCATCATCTATATGACGCTCATCGCCCTGATGGTCGGCAAAACCATGGTGACCATGGGCGTCGCCATGGTGGCCTTCGGCTGGCTTGCCACGGCCCGCAACGTGCGCAACCTGGTGTTCATGTACCGCGACCGGGAATACAACCTGGCCTCCCGCTGCCTGGGCACGGGCCTTGGCCGCATCCTGTTCCGCAACATTTTCCCCTACCTGGTCAGCGTCATCATCCTGCGCCTGGCCCTGGCCATCCCCGGCACCATCGCCTATGAAACCACCCTCACCTACCTGGGCCTGATGGACATCATGGTGCCCTCCCTGGGCAACCTCCTGTCCGCCGCCCGCGCCGTGTTCCCCCGGGCCGCCTATACGCTGTGGTTCCCGGCCATCATCGTTTCCATCATCACCATCACCTTCTACCTGGTGGGCAACGCGTTTTCCGACGCCTGCGACCCCCGGAACCACGTGTAAAGGAGGGCGCGGAAGATGTACGAAACCTTCGATCACCTGAAC
Organism: Clostridia bacterium; assembly: GCA_017541205.1. Taxonomy (GTDB): domain Bacteria; phylum Bacillota; class Clostridia; order Christensenellales; family Aristaeellaceae; genus RUG563. The sequence continues at coordinate 59,570 of JAFXZO010000023.1, forward strand.
ACCGTGGATTTTGACGCCCGTGCCCGGAAAATCCTGTCCCAGGAGCCTTTGCTTTCCGCCCAGGAGGTGGAAGTGACCTTCTCCCTGCGCGGCAACAAGCTCACCGCCATCCGCCGCACCTCCCTGGACCTGTACGAGGGGGAGACCCTGGCCATCGTGGGCGAGAGCGGCAGCGGCAAAAGCGTGTTCACCAAATGCTTCGTGGGCATGCTGGACAAGAACGGCTCCATCACCAACGGCTCCATCATGTACCAGGGGGAGGACCTGGCCCAGTTCACCGAAAAGGACTGGCTGCGCATCCGCGGCAAAAAGATCGCCATGGTCACCCAGGACCCCATGACCAGCCTGAACCCCCTGAAAACCATCGGCTTCCAGATCCAGGAGAGCGTGGAGCTGCACCAGGGCTTAAAAGGCCGCGAGGCCAAGAAGGAAGTGCTGCGCATCCTGGAGGCCGTGGGCATCCCCGACCAGGAACGCCGTTACCGCCAGTATCCCCATGAATTCTCCGGCGGCATGCGCCAGCGCGTGGTCATCGCCATCGCCGTGGCGTGCCGGCCCCAGATCCTGATCTGCGACGAGCCCACCACCGCCCTGGACGTGACCATCCAGGCCCAGATCCTGGACCTCATCCGCCGGCTGCAAAAAGAGCAGAACATGACCATCATCTACATCACCCACGACCTGGGCGTGGTGGCCAACGTGGCCGACCGCGTGGCGGTGATGTACGGCGGGCAGATCATCGAAATCGGCATGGCCAACGACGTGTTTTTCGATCCCCGCCATCCCTATACCTGGGCCCTGTTGTCCGCCCTGCCCCAGCTGGGCGTGAAGGGCGAAAAGCTGCCCGCCATCGACGGCACGCCGCCCAACCTGTTCAATAAAATCCAGGGCGACGCTTTCGCGCCCCGGAACCGCAAGGCCCTCAACATCGATTTCCAGGAAGAGCCGCCCATGTACGAGGTGACGGCCACCCATATGGTGAAATCCTGGCTCCAGGACCCCCGCGCCCCCAAAATCGACCAGCCGAAAGCCATCGAAAGGCTGTCTGAAACGGCCGTGAACGCGGGCACCGACCCCAACGCCTACCACCCCCACCTGGACCCCAGCCGGGAAACGCTGATCGAGGTGAAAAACCTGCAGGTCACCTTCGGCTCCGGCCGCAAAAAGTTCGTGGCCGTGGACGATGTGAACTTTGAAATCTATAAGGGCGAAACCTTCGCGCTGGTGGGCGAAAGCGGCAGCGGCAAAACCACCATCGGCCGCGCCATCGTGCGCATCAACCCCATCACCAGCGGCGAAGTGCTGTATAAGGGCGAACGGGTCAGCGGCAAGATCAGCAAGGAAATGGACACCAAGGTGATCCGCTCCATGCAGATGATCTTCCAGGACCCCATGGCCTCCCTGAACGAGCGCGCCAAGGTGGACTATATCGTTAGCGAGGGTTTGATCAATTACCACCTGTACAAGGACGAGCACGACCGCCAGGACAAGGTGCAGAAAGCCCTGCAGGAGGTGGGCCTGCTGCCCGAATTCTCCAGCCGTTTCCCGCACGAGTTTTCCGGCGGCCAGCGCCAGCGCATCGGCATCGCCCGCAGCCTGATCATGGAGCCGCAGTTCATCGTGGCGGATGAGCCCATTTCCGCGCTGGACGTGTCCATCCGCGCCCAGGTGCTGAACCTGCTGAACGACCTCAAAAAGAGCCGCGGCCTGACCTACCTCTTTATCGCCCACGATCTGAGCGTCGTGCGCTTCATTTCGGACCGCATCGCCGTGATCCATAAGGGCCGCATCGTCGAATTGGCCGAAGCGGAAGAGCTGTTCGCCCATCCTCTGCATCCGTACACGAAAGCCCTGCTTTCCGCCGTGCCCAATCCCAACCCCTACATAGAGCGGAACAAAAAGCTGCTGGTGTACGATCCGACCCAGCACGATTACACGACGGATAAGCCCGTCTGGACGGAAATTCTCGCCGGCCATTTCGTCTACGGCAACCAGCGCGAGCTGGACGGCTACCGGAAGGAAATCAGCCCTAACTGATGCGGAATCCATCCCGAATCTTTCAATTTTTCTGCATGAAATATCATACGGAAATCGCCTCCCCGCATAAAGTAAGAAAAAACGGGGAGGCGATTTGCTATGTCTCAGCAGGCGGTTCGGCGTTTCAAGCGCGCCGCGGGAAAAAACACGGCGCTTTGGCGGGGCCTGCTCCTGTCCATCGCGGCGACCTTTGCGGCGGTTGTGCTCTTTTCGGTGGCGATCGGGCTGTGGGATATCCCGGACGGCGTGATCCGGGTCATCAATCAGGTCATCAAGGTTGGGGCCATCTTCCTGGGCGTGCAGGCCGTGACGCCGCGCGGGGACGAGGGCGGCATCCGGCGGGGCGCGCTGCTCGGCCTGGTCTACATGGGCGTCGGCGTGCTCCTCTATGCCCTGCTGACCCAGCAAAAGCTGACCTGGCTGGATTGCGTGATCGACGTATTGATGGGCGTCGCCGCGGGCGGATTGAGCGGCATGGCGCTGGGCGGCATGAAGCCGAAGCGGGCCTGAAAGAAAGCATTGCTGGGGGAACCGTTCCTTGGCCTCCAAAGAATGGTTTCCCCCGCTCTTCCTTCATGCTTTTTTCAGCATCTCCCTCGCGTGGGCGCGGGCGCTTTCCGCGTCGCCGCCCAGCATGCGGGCGATCTCGTTCACCCTGTCCTCCCCGGTCAGGACGGTCAGGCGGGTGCGGGTACGGCTGCCGTCGAAATACTTTTCCACCAGGTAATGATGATCGGCCAGGGCGGCGATCTGCTGCAGGTGGGTCACGCACAGGACCTGGCGCTCCCGGGCGATGGCGGCCATCTTTTCGCCCACCACCTGGGCGGCGCGGCCGGAAATGCCGGTATCGATTTCATCAAAGATCATGGAGGGCACGCCCTCGCGCTTCGCCGCGACGGATTTGATGGCCAGCATCAGGCGCGAAAGCTCGCCGCCCGATGCGATCCTGGAAAGCGGCTGCATTTCCTCGCCCCGGTTGGGCGCGATCAGGAACGCGGCGGTCTCGCAGCCCTCGGCGCAGGGCGGGCACGCGGGCAGGGACACCTGAAACCGGGTGCCCGCCATGTTGAGGTCCCGCAGCTGCTTTTCCATGTCCGCTTCAAATTTCCGGGCGAGGACTTTGCGCGCCTCGGTCAAACGGGCGGCGGACGCGCCGTATTTTGCGCTCAGCGCCTTTTCCTGCCTGGCAAGGGCGTCCAGATCGTCGTCCAGGCTTTCAAAGGCGGCAAGCTCGCTTTCGATTTCCCTGAGCTTATCCAGCATTTCCGCGCTGCCGGCCCCGCCGTATTTGCGGGAAAGGCGGCGGATCAGGTCCAGCCGCGTCTGCACGGCCTCCATGCGGTCCGGATCGCTGTCCAGGGCGGATAGCATTTCGCGCAGGGACAGGCCCGCGTCCTCCGCCTCATAATACAGGCTTTCCAGGCGCGCGCGCAGGGCCGCGTAAGCGGGATCCAATTCCTCGATCGGCCTTAAGGCGTTCGCGGCTTCGCGCAGGGCTTCCACCGCGGGCGACGCGCCGTCGTACACCTGCTCGAAGGCTTCGCGCAGGCCGTTTTCGATTTTTTCGGCGTGGCGGAAACGGTCGCGCTCCCGGGAAAGCTCCTCTTCCTCGCCGGGGATCAGCTTCGCGCTTTTGAGCTCCTTTTGCCGGATGCGCAGCAGCTCCATCCTTTCCCCGGCCTGCGCGCTCTGCTTTTTCATCGCGTCCAGCTTTTGGCGGCAGCCATGCCAGGCCTGATAATCCTCGCGCGCCGCCTGCAGCAGCGCCTGATGCTTTTCGCCGCCCGTCGCGTCCAGGATGCCCAAATGCTTTTTTTCGTCCATCAGGGACTGATGCTCGTGCTGGCCGTGGATATCCATAAGTTGGGCGGCGATCGCCTGATACTGGGACAGCGGAAGCAGCGCGCCGTTCACCCGGCAGGAAGAGCGGCCCTGGACGGTGATTTCCCGGCAGAGGATCAGTTCCTCGCCCTCGTCCAATTCCTGCGCGCGCAGCATATCCAGCGCGGATGGGCAGTCGGACAGATCGAACACGCCCTCCACCCGGGCCTTGGTTTCGCCCGCGCGGATCAGCTCCTTCTGCGCCCTGCCGCCCAGCAGCAGCGCCACCGCGTCCACCAGGATGGATTTGCCCGCGCCGGTTTCGCCGGTCAGCACGTGCAGGCCGCCGGTGAATTCGGCCTGCATTTCATCCATCAGCGCGATATTCCGGATCGAAAGGGAAAGAAGCATGTCGGCCTCCCCAAAGGAATGAATCATGAAGGAAAAAGCGGCAGAGCGCCAGGCTCTTCCGCAGGGGGCTGGATCGTTCGCCCTGTTATTTGAGCATTTCGCGGAAGCGGTTCACCGTCACGGCGGCGTCCATCTCATTGTGCACCACGGCCAGGATGGTGTTATCGCCCGCCATGGTGCCCAGGATCTCGGGCAGGCGCATGGAATCAATGGCCTCGGCGGCCACGTTGGCGCTGCCGGACAGGGTCTTGATGACCACGATGTTCCCGGCGTAGTTGATGGAGAGCACCGAATCCTTGAACATGCGCACGAAGCGCTCGGAAAGGCCGTGCTCCGCCTTATCGGCGGTGGCGTACTTATAGCCGCCCGAGCCGGAAAGCACCTTGAGCAGGCGCAGTTCCTTGATATCGCGGGAGACCGTGGCCTGCGTGACCGCGATGCCCTTTTCCTTCAGCTTGTTCGCCAATTCTTCCTGGGTTTCGATGTCGTACTGCTCGATGATGCTTAGGATCGCTGTCTGCCTCGCGTTTTTCATCTTCGCGTTCACTCCTGTATTTCTTGATGGTTCCACACGGCCTGTTTGCGCCGCAGGGTGTCAAAAAAGCAAGCGGGGCCGGGCTGGATCATGCGGATCTTTTCCGGGGCCAGCCGGGTTTCCACCCGGGCCTCATGGGTAACGGGCAACAGGGTCTGGCCGTCGATGGCCAATTGGAGCCGCCGCCGCTCCCGCCCATGGGCAAGGAGGACGATCTCCGCCGAAAGCGGCAGCACCACGGGACGCAGCAAAAGCTCCCTGGCGCAAAGGGGCGTAAGCAGCAGGCACGGGGCGTCATGGCGCACGATGGGCCCGCCGGCGGACAGGCCGTAGGCCGTCGCGCCAAGGGGCGTGGAGACCACCGCGCCGTCGCCATGCGCGCAGAATACGTTTTCCCCGTCCGCGAACGCGCTGACCTCGATCACGCCCGGATGCTCGCCCCGGGTGAGGGCCAGATCGTTGAGCGCCAGATAAACGCTCCCCTCATAGCTGATTTGCAGCAGGGGGTAGGATACGATGGGGTATTCCGCCTGCAAAAGCAGCAGCGCCGCCTCCTTTGGGTCCCGCGCGCTCCCGCGCATCAGGAAGCCCACGGTGCCCGCGTTCACCCCCAGCACGGGCAGATCCCTTTTCACCGCCTCCTGCGCGGCGCGAAGAAGCGTCCCGTCCCCGCCAAGCACCACCATGGCCCGAACGCCGTGCGGCATGTCGCCGATTTCGCAGGCTTTTCCGACGTCCTGATCGGAAAGCCACTTTTCCGCATAAACATGCCCGCCCAGGGCGGTCACTTCCCGCGCGAGCGCCTGCGCGGCGAGGGCGCTTTTGGGCTGATAGGGATTGGCATAGAAATAGAAGGATGGCTCCATAACTCTCCTCCGTTCTGCATAATCAGTTTAGCATATTCATGTAAAATATACAAGAGCAGCGGCAGGGAAAAGACAAAAAAAATAAATGAAAGCTTGACAAACCTTGAAAATCCGCCTATGATGGTACGGATTCATCCCGGAGGAGCGCGGTTCATCCGCCTCCATGGGTGAATATTTCTGCACACAATATACATTTATTGGGATATACGAAGGAGACTGACCATGGAAACCCTTTGCCTTCCCGCCGATCGGGAAAGCCTGGCCCTGGCGGCAGACCTGCTCAAAGCAGGCCGGGTGGTGGCTTTCCCAACGGAAACCGTATACGGCCTCGGGGCGAACGCCCTGGACGACGGCGCCGTGCGCGCGATCTTCGCCGCCAAGGAACGGCCCGCCGACAACCCCCTGATCGTTCATGTCGCAAGCCCCGGGCAGCTTCCGCCGCTGTGCCATGTGACGCAGGAAGCGCTTAAGCTCATGGAAGCATTCTGGCCGGGGCCGTTGACGCTGCTGCTCACCAAGACGGAGCGGGTGCCGGACGTGACCACCGCGGGCCTTCCCTCCGTGGCCGTCCGCTGTCCGAGCCATCCGGTGGCCAACGCCCTGCTTTCAGCCTGCGGCCTGCCCATTGCCGCGCCGTCGGCCAACCGCTCAGGCCGGCCCAGCCCCACCACAGCCGCCCACGTCTATGAGGATATGCGGGGCCGCATCCCGCTGATCCTGGACGGCGGCGCGTGCAGCGTGGGCGTGGAATCCACGGTGCTGGATCTGACGGGAAAGATCCCCTGCGTGCTGCGGCCCGGCGCGGTGACGGCGGAAGAGATCGCGCGCGTGGCGGGGCAGTGCAGCGTCGCCTCCAGCGTGATGCGCCCCCTCCGGGAGGGCGAGGCCGCGCCGTCGCCCGGCATGCGGCACCGCCACTACGCGCCCAAGGCCAAAATGACCGTGCTCGTCGGGTCGGACAGCCGGGTGATCCCCGATCTGATCGCGCGCTACGACGCGGCGAAGAACGCCGTGATCCTGGCGCATGAAAGCGCCCTGCCGCTCCTTGGGGACCGCCGCGCCTATTCCCTGGGCGATACGCCGGAGGACGGCGCGCGGCTCCTGTTCCGGCGCCTGCGCGAAATGGACGCGCTCGGCTGCGAATATATCCTGGCCCAGGGCTGGAAGGCGGAGGGCAGCGCCCTGGCCGTCATGAACCGCATGGCCCGCGCCGCCGCGTTCGACATCATCACCCTGGAATAAAAGCATAAACGCCCGTTCCGTCGCATAGAAATGATGGAGCGGGCGTTTGCCGTCCCCATAGATGGAGAAACGAGGCGGGAAGCCCTTTTGTTCCATCGTATGGGCAATTGTGACATATGTAAATCTTGGGGAAAAAGCCCCGGACCCGGTTGGTTTTTTCTGCCATAGGTGGTATACTGGTCTCAGAAAAAACGAGGGAAGGTTCGCTCCGGCACACGGAGGAGGGAAAGTGCATGAAGGATAGCTTGATCCGGTCCGTCTGCGCGCTCATGCTGGCGTTGCTGATTTTGTCCGTGCCCCTGGCGCAGGCGGAAACGTCGTATTATACGCCGTATTATATGTACGTGCAGACCGGCAATTCCGGGCGGCTGCATCTGCGCGCCCTGCCCACGGCCCATTCGCAGTCCCTGGGCCTGTATGCGAACGGGACGCAGGTGATGGTGAACAGCACCGCCAACGGCTGGGCGTATGTGACGGTGGTTTATGACCGCGCGTCAGGCTATATGGCGCTCAGCTGCCTGACCGGCGGCTATGTGCCGCCCGTCAACCCCACCAATGCGCCCGCGCCGACGGAAAATACCGTCCTGTACGTGCGCACCGGCAATTCCGGCAGGCTGCACCTGCGCGCCTGTCCCAGCCAGAGCGCCCAATCCCTGGGCCTGTTCCCCAACGGCACTCCCGTCCTTGTGACCTCCCGGGCGAATGGCTGGGCATACGTAACGGTGGGCGGCATGACGGGGTATATGATGCTGGCCTATCTGAGCGGCAGCTCCGCCCTGCCCACGCCCCAGCCGACCGCAAACCCGAACCCAGGCAGCTATACGCTCATGTACGTGCGCACCGGCAATTCCGGCAAGCTGCATCTGCGCTCCTATCCCAGCCAGAGCGCCCAGTCCCTGGGCCTCTTCCCCAACGGCACCCCGCTGTACGCGAAGGATCTGGGCAACGGCTGGTCGGAAGTGGCGGTATACGGCCTAAGCGGCTACATGATGACGCGCTTCCTCGCTTCCTACGCTCCCGCGCCGACCGCGTCAGCCTTGCCGACCGCCGCCCCGGCCCCCACCGGCCAGCCCCTGTGCCTGGTCAAATACGTCCGCACCGGCAACACGGGCAAGCTGTATCTCCGCCAGGGCATGAGCACCGATTCCGCCATCCTGGGCAAATTCCCCAACGGCACCATGGTGACCGTGCTGTACGATCTGGGCGCGTGGTGCTATGTGCTGGTCAACGGCCAATACGGCTATATGATGAGCCGCTATCTGAGCGACGGCCAGAGCCCCGCCGTCACCCCGTCCCCAACGCCCTGTCCGGGCCCGACCGACGGGACGGCCGCCGCGGTGTGGAACGAAAACAGCTCCTTTGTCTACCTGCGCTCCAGCAAGGACAGCAGCAATACCCTTAACGTTCTGGCCCAGGTGCCAAACGGGGCGTATGTGACCGTGCTCGAACGGGAAACCTTCTGGTCCCGCATCGTCTATAACGGGATGGCGGGCTATATGGCCAGCCGATACCTGAAATGAACGGCGGTCCGCCCGCGGCAAAAGGCGGGTACGCATAAAAAAGCTTTGCGCCATCGTATTTCTGTTATACGGTCAGAAGTACGGCGGCGTTTTTATTGACAATGCGCCGGCGTTGTGCTATATTGATTGCTGTGGTCAATCGAAGGTTTAGGAGAACGGCGATGGGAAAACAACTCAATTATTATATGGAATATGATCGTTTTCTTCTGCTTGCGAAAAAGGCGCTGGAGCTGGGCTGCGAAATCATCAGGGATGAGCATACGGACGAGATCCAGCGAGGGTTTTCGTTGGATCTGATTACCCCCGAACTGATCTTTTATTATTTTCGCGTGCCGCAGGCGGGCGATATCATAACCGGAATCGACATGTATGGGAAGCAGTATGTGAAAGGATCCTATTCTTCCAATGGAAGCTGCCTGATCGAAGCCGGGTTTTCCGCGATATGGGAGACGGAAAAGCTGATCTGCAGCAATCGTCTGTACAGCAGCTCCGGATACTATGATGAAAACAAAGCGTTCGTAGGCAGACCGGAGTGCACGGATAAAGTTTACAAAAATCTGGTGCGTTACGCCAAAAAAATTGCTCCGAAAAATGAAATCGTCATCAAGCAGCTCGGCGCGCAGGATATAACAAATTTGCCGGGTATCGAGCTAAAAGAAAAGTTCTATATGACAGATTACTGCCTGCAATTGCAGCGAAAGGGATTCATTCTTCGCTGACAAACGCTGTTTTGCCGCGGTACGGAACCATCCATGCTTTGCCCCGAAGCGCCTTGAAACGCTTCGGGGCAAAGCTTCTGTATGGGCATCCAATAAAGAGGGCATTGCTGGGGCTATGTCATTCTGACCAGCGTTCGCTCTTCCTGTCATTCAAGGCCGCGCCTTATACGGATGGGCCACGCCTGTCATTCAGAGCCGCGCCTTATACGGATGGGTCACGCCTGTCATTCTGAACCGCCGCTATACGGATGCAGCGAGTGAAGAATCTCATTGCTGGATTTTATGCTGCATGGTTTATGTTGTTGCTTTGAGATCCTACCCGCCTGCGGCGGGCGCACGCGAACGCGTCCGGACGCGCTCAGGATGACATAGTTGCTTGACTTCATTATCGTCACTGATATTGTTACTGAATGAATTTGCGAATGGTATAATACTGTATATATGATATACTATTTGACGATAATTGTAATTATAATAAATGTGTTATATAGCTAAATATTTCCCAATTGCGTCAAAATGTCGATCAAGTGCAGAATAACAGCCTCTCGACAAAATATTTTCAAAAAAGTATTGACTTTTCAGGCGTCGTATGGTTTAATGTTTTCTGCCCTGAAGTTTAGTGATTCTAAACTTTCGGATACGATTTCCGGTTTAGTAAAACTAAACCCGGTCGAAAAGAGGCGAACGAAGGATTGAACATCGGTGAAAAGCTGCGCCGGCTTCGGCTGCAAAAAAAGCTGACCCAGGAGGAAATGGCGGATCGATGCGAATTGAGCAAGGGCTTCATCTCCCAGGTGGAACGGGATCTGGCCTCTCCCTCCATCGCCACGCTCAAGGACATGCTGGAATGCCTGGGCACCAATCTGAAGGAATTCTTTTCCGAAACGGACGATGACGAAAAGAAGGTGTTCGCCCAGAACGACATGTTTGTTAAGGAAGACGAAGAAACGCTGCGGGGCAGCATCACGTGGCTTGTGCCCAGCGCCCAGAAAAACGCCATGGAGCCCATATTGGTGGAGCTTGGCGAGGGCGGGAAGACCCAGGAAATGCCGCCGCACGAGGGGGAGGAATTCGGGTTCGTGCTGTCCGGCGCGGTGCTGCTGCATATCGACGGAAAGCCGCTGCGCGTGCGGGCCGGGGAAAGCTTCTGCCTGCATCCCGGCGCGGCCCACTATCTGGAAAACATCGGCAAGCGCAAAGCCCAGTTCCTGTGGGTGTCCACCCCGCCTACTTTCTGATAAACGGAGGATCGGCTCATGGAAGAAAAGCGCCTGATTGACCTGGAGAACATCTCCAAGCATTACGACGGGGTCACCGTGCTGGACAGCATCAACCTCTACATCCGGCAGAAGGAATTCGTGACGCTGCTGGGCCCCTCCGGCTGCGGGAAGACCACCACGCTGCGCATCATCGGCGGCTTTGAAACCGCGGATTCGGGGCGCGTGATCTTTGACGGCAAGGATATTTCCGGCATCCCGCCCTACAAGCGCCGGGTCAACACGGTATTCCAGAAATACGCGCTGTTCCCGCATCTGAACGTGCAGGATAACATCGCCTTCGGCTTAAAGCTCAAGAAGCTGCCCAAGGACGAAATCGCCCGCAAGGTGGATTACATGCTGGATCTGGTGAACCTCAAGGGCTATAACAAGCGCGACGTGGATTCCCTCTCCGGCGGCCAGCAGCAGCGCATCGCCATCGCGCGCGCCCTGGTCAACGAGCCCGAGGTGCTTTTGCTGGACGAGCCCCTGGGCGCGCTGGATTTGAAGCTGCGAAAGGAAATGCAATTGGAGCTCAAATCCATGCAGCAGCGCCTGGGCATCACCTTCCTGTACGTGACGCACGACCAGGAAGAGGCCCTCACCATGAGCGATACGATCGTGGTCATGCGCGGCGGGCACATTTTGCAGATCGGCTCGCCCAAATCCATTTACGATGAACCGAAGAACGCGTTCGTCGCCAACTTTATCGGCGAAAGCAACATCTTTTCCGGCACCATGGTGCGGGACGAGCTCGTTCACTTCTGCGGCACGGATTTCCCCTGCGTGGACTCCGGCTTCGGCGAAGACAAGCCCGTGGACGTGGTGGTGCGGCCCGAAGACGTTCTTTTGGTCGGCGAGGACGTGGGCCAGGTGACGGGCACGATCAAATCCGTGCTCTTCAAGGGCGTGCATTACGAAATGATGATCGACGCGGGCCACTCCACCTGGAAGGTGCATTCCACCACCATGCAGCCGGAGGGCAGCCGGGTCGGCCTGGCCGTCGTGCCCTTCAACATCCACATCATGCACCCCATGGAGGAGGACGCGCCGCGGGAGGTTGAGGCCGAATGACCAATTTCAAGGTGCCGGTATGGGGCTATTGGCTGATGGGCATCGGCCTGGCCGCCTTCATCGGCCTTTTGATCGCCTACATCCGTAAAAACAGGGGCTTCAGGCGGCCCATTTTCGCATCGCCCTACGTGCTGTGGATCATCGTGTTCACGGTGATCCCGTGCCTGCTGGTCGCGTACTTTTCGTTCACGGACCCGCAGGGGAATTTTACGCTGGATAACTTCAAAACCTTCTGGGACAGCAATTACGCCACCCGCCAGTCCCTGGGCCCGGACGCCCTTAAAATGTACGAGGATATGGGCCTGTCCCTGGAGGATCTGGGCCTTGGCCGGAGCAGCATCAATATCAACACCCTGGTCTTCTCCCTGTGGATGGCGTTCCTGTGCACGGCGATCTGCCTGCTGCTGGGCTATCCCGCCGCGCACATCATGGCGGACAGGGAATTCAGGCTCGGGCCCACGCTGGTGATCCTGTTCGTGGTGCCGATGTGGATGAACTTCCTGCTGCGCACCATCGCGCTCATGAGCCTGATGGAGGACAGCGGCCTCATCAACAGCATCCTGGAATGGGTCGGGATCGGGCGGCAAAAGCTGCTCAACAACACCGCCGCGGTGCAGGTGGGCATGATCTACAACTTCCTGCCCTTCATGGTGTTCCCCATCTACAACGTGCTCAACAAAATGGATTATAAGCTCAGCGAGGCGGCCATGGACCTGGGCTGCGATAAATGGCACGTATTTTACAAGGTCACCCTGCCCCTGTCCGTCCCCGGCGTGGTGAGCGGCATCACGATGGTGTTCATGCCCGCGGTGACGACCTTCTACATCTCTCGCCTGCTTGGCGGCGGCAAGATCCAATTGTTCGGCGACCTGATCGAATCCAAGTTCCTTTCCACCAGCCTGAACGAATGGAACGTGGGCAGCGCGCTTTCGCTGATTATGATGATCCTGATCCTGCTTTCGCTGGGCCTGCTCAACAAGGTCGATCCCGAAGGGGAAGGAGGCGGCATGGTCTGATGATGAAATTCATCAAGCGCTTTTACCTGGGCCTGATCCTGGCCTTCCTCTACATCCCCATCGTGGTGCTGATCGTGCAGTCCTTTAACGCGGGCAAGAGCCGCGCTAAGTGGGAGGGCTTTTCCTTCCGCTGGTATGGGGAGCTGTTTCACGATCCCAACATCATGAACGCCCTGGTCATCACCCTGGCCATCGCGCTGCTCGCGGCCATCTTTTCCACCATCATCGGAACCCTGGCGGCCATCGGCATCCACGCCATGAAGAAGCGGCCCCAGCACCTGATGCTCACGCTCAACAACATCCCCATGACCATGCCGGATATCGTGACCGGTATCAGCCTGATGCTTTTGTTCATCTTCACCCAGGTGGAGCGCGGGTTCGTGACGATGCTGCTTGCGCACATCACCTTCGACGTGCCCTACGTGATCCTGTCGGTGATGCCCAAGCTCAAGCAGATGAACAAGCACAGCTACGAAGCGGCGCTGGACCTGGGCGCGACGCCCGTTTACGCCCTGACCCACGTGATATTGCCCGAGGTGATGCCCGGCGTGATCACCGGCGCGATGCTGGCCTTCACCCTGAGCCTGGACGATTTCACCATCAGCTACTTTACCACCAACCCCCTGGTGCAGAATCTGTCCACCCTCATTTATTCCCAGGCGCGCAAGGGCATCAAGCCCACCATGAACGCCCTGTCCGCGCTCATGTTCGTGGCGCTGCTTGCGCTGCTGCTGGTGGTCAACAAACGGTCGGCAAAAGAAGAAGCGTAATTTCCCGAATCTATAAAAACGGAGGTAACGACCCATGAAAAAGCTGGTATCCCTCTTGGCGGTCCTGGTGCTGGGCCTGTCCATGCTGCCCATGCAGAACGCGTTTGCCGCGCAGGAAGTCGTGAACTTGTACAACTGGTACGACTACATGGATGAAACCGTATTCGATCTCTTCGAGCAGGAAACGGGCATCCACGTGAACAAAATGTACTTCACCAACAACGAAGATATGATGGTGCAGGTGCGCGTCAGCCCCGGGGCCTATGACCTGGTGATCCCCTCCGATTACTGCGTGGAGCGGATGATTGCCGAAGGCATGATCCAGGAGATCAATTTCGATAACATCCCCAATTTTGCCAACGTCATCCCTGCCCTGCAGACCCCGGACTATGATCCCGATCACAAATACTGCGTGCCCTTCATGTGGGGCACCCTGGGCATTCTGTACGATACCACCAAGGTGGAGGAAGAGGTGGATTCCTGGTCCATCCTGTGGGATGAAAAGTACGCTGACGAAATCATCATGCTGGATTCCATCCGGGATACGATGGGCCTGGCGCTGAAGCTGCTTGGCTACTCCATGAATTCCCTTGACCCGCAGGAGCTGAAGGCCGCCATGGATCAGCTGATCGCCCAGAAGCCCCTGGCAAAAGCCTACTACGTGGACGAAACCAAGGACAAGATGGCGGCGGGAGATGCCGCGATCGCCGTGATGTGGAGCGGCGACGCCCTCTATGCCATGGAGCTGAACGAGAATCTGAAATACGTGGTGCCCATGGAAGGCAGCAACATCTGGATCGACACCATGGTGATCCCCGCCACCGCCAAGAACAAGGAAAACGCCGAGAAGCTGATCGACTTCCTGTGCCGCCCCGATATTGCGAAGATGAACTGCGAATATATCTGGTATTCCTCCCCCAATGCAGCGGCCATCGAGCTGATGGGCGAGGATTATACCGAAAACGCCACCATCAACCCCTCCCAGGAGGTCATCGACCGGTGTGAGTTCTTCCACGACATTCCCGATTATATCATGACATTCTATACCAACTTCTGGCAGCAGGTCAAAAATGCGCGATAACAGACTGATGAAAACAATGCTGGCAGCAGGGCTGATCGTCCTGCTGCTTTGCGGCGTTCCGGCGAACGGCCCGGCGGAGGAATACCGCGAGCTGCGCCAGGGCATGAAGGGCGAGGACGTATACCGGTTCAAGGTGGCCATGTATTGGCTGGGCTACTTCAATACCGACGATTTTTCCGACGCCTATACCAAGACGACGGCGGAACGCGTCAAGCTGCTGCAAAAAAACAACGGCTTCAAGCAGACCGGCGTCGCGAGCCCGGAATTGCAGGAGCTGGTCTATTCGGGCAACGCCGTCAAAACGGACACCGCCCCGACGCCCTCCCCCGTGCCCGAGCCCACACCCTCGCCTTCGCCCGTGCCCACCATGAGCCCGGAGGAAGCGGCAAAGGCGGCGCTGGAAATGCAGCAGTACCGCGAGCTTTCCGTCGGCATGGAGGGCGAGGACGTGCAGCGCCTCAAAAAAGCCATGTATTGGCTGGGGTATTTCACCACCGAAAACCTGGACGACCGCTATACCGAGATCACGGAAAAGCGCGTAAAGCAGCTGCAAAAAAACAACGATCTTCCGGAAACCGGCGTCGCCGACCCCGCCCTGCAGTACCTGGTCTTTTCCGGCAAAGCGGTCAAGACCGAAAACGCGCCCAACCCTTCCTCCGTGCCCACGCCCTCCCCGACGCCCAAACCGCCCTTCGACCTGGACGCGCAGCTGCCGCCGCGCACCCGGGAGGGCTTTTTGACCGCGGACGCCGAAACAGAGGAATTCGTTTACATCAACGAGGACGAGGGCTATTGGGTGTATCTGACCCCCTCGCTCTCCATCGTGATCCAGCGGTTCGTGGATAAAAAGAACACCCTCACCTGGTATGAATGCGATATCCACGCTTCGCCCGAATCACCCCTCACCGCCTGGGCGAACGGCGAAAAAACGCCGGGCGCTTCCATGATGCAGCCCGGCCCGTTCGTGAAAAAATACGGCTGCGCCTTCGCCATCTCGGATGACCACTACGGCTTCCGCATCAAGGAGGATAAGAGCGCGCCGCCCGGCATCGTGATCCGAAACGGCCAGATCATTTCCGACCAGACCTGGACGGGCCGCCGCTCCTTCCCGAATTTGGACGTGATGGCTGTATTCCCGGATGGGACGCTGAAAACCTATGCGTACAACGCCTATACCGCCCTGGAATACCTCGATATGGGCGTGGTCAGCACCTACGCGTTCGGCCCGATCCTGATCCAGAACGGGGCGCTTAGCGATTATATGACGCTGGACGAATACTACACCTATCGCGAGCCGCGCATGGCCCTGGGCATGATCGCGCCTTACCACTACTACATCCTGTGCGTGGAAGGCCGCATGGCGGATACGCGCTCCAAGGGCGTATATCTGACCTGGCTGGCCGACAACATGCTGGAGCACGGCGTGCAGGAAGCGCTGAACCTGGACGGCGGCGGCACGGCGGCGCTCATGTTCCTGGGCAAAAAGATCAACCATTCCGCGAACAGCACCCGCGCCGTCGGCAGCATGACGGGCTTCGGGGTGACGCAGCTGACATACGACGATCAGGAAATCATCAAATAGCCGAAACGAAAAAACTCCCCGTACCGTTTGAACCGCGGTTCGGGGAGTTGATTATATTGCGCGGCGGTTACCGCACGCCGAATTTGTAAACGGTGGTGCTCTTATAGGTATCGCCGGCCTTCAGGGTGGTGGTGGGGAAGGCGGGCTGGTTGGGGCTGTCGGGGTAATGCTGGGTTTCGAGGGCGACGCCCGCGTACGCGCCGTAATGCGCGCCGCCGTGCCCGTCGGTATCGAGGCCCTGGCCGGTATAGACCTGGATGCCCGGCTCCGTCGTCATGACCCGCATTTCGCGGCCGCTGTTTTCCTCATAGAGCACGGCGGCTTCGCGCAGGCCCTCGCCCGGCAGGACGAAGTTTACGTCGTACCCGTTCACCAGATCGATCAGATGGCATTCCCGGCGGCGCTCCACGGCCTCGCCGATCCTGTGCGGCGCGCGCAGGTCCAGGGGCGTGCCCTCCACGGGCAGGAAATCGCCGGTGGGGATCAATTCATCGTCCACGTTGGTGACGCAGTCGGCGTGCACCTGCAATTGGTGGTTCAGCACGGTGCCTTCCCCGGCCAGGTTGTAATAGGCGTGGTTGGTCAGATTGACCACCGTATCCTTGTCCGCCTGGGCCAGGTAGCGGATGGTCAGGCGGCACTGGTCGTCCCAGGCGTAGGTGACCTGCACGTGCATTTTTCCGGGATAGCCCTCTTCGCCGTCATGGGCCACATACGTGAAGATCACGGCGTCCTCGCCCTCGGCCTCCAGCGGCTGGCCCTTCCACCATTTCTTGTCAAACCCTTCCCGGCCGCCGTGCAGGCTGTTTTGGCCGTCGTTGGGGAAGAGTGTATATTCCACGCCGTTGAGCACAAAGCGGGACTTGCCGATGCGGTTGCCGTATCGGCCCACGGTGGCCCCGATAAAGCTGGGCTTCTGGTCATATTCTTCCAGGGTGTCATAGCCCAGGCACACGTCGGCGAATTTGCCGTTTTTGTCCGGCACCTGAACGGATACGAGATGAGCGCCGAAATCCAGCACCGATACCGACGCCCCGATTTTGTTGGTCATGGTATACAAGGTCATCTGACGCCCGATCTGATCCACGCCAAAGGGTTTTTTCGCAATGCTCATGCCGTTTCCTCCCATGGTTCATTTTTTCCATTATACGACAAATCCGCCTCCTTGAAAAGTATTTATTTTTGCGCAGGGCCCTTCCGAACGGAAAGACGGCGGGCGGGATTTTCACCTCTCATTTATTGCTTTTCCCTCCCGCATCCTCGCCCCGTGCGGATTTAGCAACATTTACATATTATCGAGCACAATTTGCATAGAAGCATTCGTATTCAGCAGATATAATATAAATATCTGGCATATATCTTCCCGGATATGCCATAGCCTTTTTGAAATCCTCAAAAGCAAGAACAGAGAATGTATGGCTGATGCAAGGAACGGAGGTGTCAAGCTTGAAAAACGAAAAAACAGCAGCACTGGCCGCTCAGCCCGTTCGCAACAAAAAAATGGGTTTCTCCTGGAGCACCTACTTCAAGCGGTATTGGACGCTGTATCTGCTGCTGCTGCTGCCGATCACGTTTTTTATCATTTTCCGCTATATCCCCATGGCCTATATCCTGATGGCATTCAAGAAAAACAACATCATCAAGCCGCCATGGCAGGTCGCCTGGGCGAAAAATTACGGCTTTGAATGGTTTATCAGAGCGTTCAACGATCAGCTGTTTATCCGGGCGCTGGAAAATACGGTGAAGCTGAACCTACTGGACCTGATCTGCGGCTTCCCGGCCCCGATCCTGATGGCGCTGGTCCTAAACGAGCTGGCATTCAAACGGTTCAAGCGTTTCACGCAAACGGTGCTCTACCTGCCCCATTTTTTGAGCTGGATCATCATTTCTTCCCTTGCCGTGCGTTTGCTGGCAGACAACGACGGCCTCATCAATATCCTGTACAAACAGATGACCGGCAACAAGGACGCGGTGATCCCGTTCCTGAGCCAGCCCAGTTGGTGGGTCGGAACGTATATCGGGATGGGCATATGGAAGGAGGCCGGCTGGGGCACGATCATCTACCTGGCGGCGCTGACCAGCATCAGCCCGGAATTGTACGAGGCCGCCGCCGTGGACGGCGCCGGGCGCTTCCGCCGCATCTGGCACGTGACGCTGCCCGGCCTGCGGCCGACGATCATTACGCTTTTGATCATGCGCCTGGGGTATATCCTCGGCAGTGAATTCGACCGGCCGCTGGCCATGAGCAATACATTGGTCACAGACGTGTCCACGGTCATTTCCATTTATGTTTACCAGAAGGGCATCAACGGCGGCGGCCTGTTCAGCCAGACCACCGCGGTAGGCCTGTTCCAGTCCGTTGTGGGCGTGCTGTTCCTGTTCATGGCCAACTTCCTTGCCAAACGCTTCGGCGAGCGCGGCATCATGTAAGGGAGGAGGGATAGCATGATTAAATCAAAATCCACGAAAATCGGCGATATCATCATCGTTCTTATCTGTATCGTTTTGATTTTCATTTGCCTGCTTCCGATGCTGAACGTGCTGGCCCGTTCCCTGTCCGACACCAAATACCTGATCCGCAACGAAGTGCTGCTCTGGCCCAAAGGACTGAATATCGAGGCATACAAAACGGTCCTTACCAGGCCCGCGTATATCCACTCCCTTTGGTTCACCGCCCTGCTGACGGTCGGCTGCACGCTGCTGAGCCTGACGATGACGATCCTGTGCGCCTATCCGCTGACCTACGATCATCTCAAGGGCCGGAAATTCCTGAATATTTTCATTCTTTTCACCATGTACTTCAGCGCCGGCATGATCCCCCATTATGTCATGCTCAAGCAGCTGGGGTTCCTGGAAAAGGTTTGGGTGCTGATTATTCCGAACTGCCTGAGCGTGTATAACATGATCATTCTGCGCTCCAGTTTTTACAGCGTTCCGGAATCCCTGCGGGAAGCCGCGGAAATCGACGGCGCCGGCCCTGTCCGCACCCTGGTTCAGATTTACCTGCCGCTGAGCAAGCCCGTGCTTGCAACGCTGTGCCTGTTCTATGCCGTCGGCCGCTGGAACGGCTTCTCCGACGCGCTGATGTACATCAAAACGAACAGGGATCTGTATCCGATCCAGCTGTACCTGTACAACATCCTGCAGAACAGCGGCGGCGGCGAAGGCGCCGCTCAGGAAGGCTTCGCCATGCCGGGCCTGAGCGAAACGCTGAAAATGGCGTCCGTCATGTTCGCTACCGTGCCCATCCTGATGGTATATCCCTGGCTCCAGCGCTACTTTGTCAGCGGCGTCACCATCGGCGCGGTCAAGGGATAACAGAACGTATTTTTAAGAGCAGCGGCTCTTGAAATAAAAAAGGAGGAAATGGAAAATGAAACGTATCCTGGCTCTGTTCCTGGCTCTGATCATGCTCTGCGCGGTGGCTGTGACCGCCAACGCGGCAGACGAACTGGTTGACGGCAAATTTGCCGAAACCCGTCACATCACCGTCCGCCTCTTCCAGCGCGGCGACAATGTTCCCGAAGAATCCCCCTGGGCGGAATACATCCGGCAGGGCATGCTGGAAAAGTACAATGTGGAAGTGGAATTCGCCGTGGGCGGCCGCTGGACGGAAACGGATGACCTGGGCAACCTGCTGGCTGCCGGCATCGCGCCCGACATCATTTACACCTATTCCTATTCCACCATCCTGACCTACGCCGACATGGACGGCATCATCGACCTGGCTCCCTACATTGAGCAGTATAAGGATCTGCTGCCCAACCTGTTCGGCCTGCTGGGCGAAGACAACGTCTACTGGGACAAGGATCCCGATACCGGCAAGCTGTGGGCGCTGGAAACCCGCCTGGTGAACAATGCCCGCATCAACACCTTCATCCGCAAGGACTGGCTGGATAAGCTGGGCATGTCGCTGCCCACCACCAAGGCCCAGTTTGAAGAATGCCTGATCGCCTTCCGCGACAATGCCGAGCTGCTGCTGGGCGCGGACGCCGCCAAGATGGTGCCCTACTCCACCAGCCAGGATATCGGCTGGCGCAACAACATCCTGACCGTCTCCTTCGTGCCCGACGACATCACGGATGAAGAGCTCTACATCCGCGGCTACGACGATCGTCAGCAGTTCCTGCCCGGCGCCAAGGAAGCCATGCGCCTGCTGAACAAGTGGTACAACGAAGGCCTGGTCTGGAAAGACTTCGCCCTGTACGGCAGCGGCGACACCACCGAGGACGACAACCTGAAGGCCGGCTTTGTGGGCGCCTTCCAGCACAACTATGACTATCCCTACCGCAATGGCGATGATTCCATCTCCGCGAACCTGAAGCGCAACGTTGGCCCCGATGCCGAATTCGTGGCTGTGGACTGCTTCGAGAATGACGCCGGCGTGTACCGCAAGTACCTGGGCAGCACCGTGGACCGCAAGGTTTGCTTCCCCTCCACCAACGATGAGATCCTTGCCAGCCTGCTGTACCTGGACTTCATCTCCTCTCCCGAAACCATCCTGGCCCTGCAGACCGGCGTTGAAGGCATCAACCATGAACGCGCTGAGAACGGCGCTTACATGATGAAGGCCGTGGATCCCACCGATCCCCACTACCAGGCCAGCCTGAACAACATCGACTTCACCATGACCTGCAACGGCCAGTACCTGGGCGATTACACCGAAGCGAGCTTCGCCTACGGCTATGCTCCCGTGGATCCTGAAGTGGTTCAGAATGCCTATATCGTCGCCATGAACGGCGGCCGTGTGCCCGCTCACTTCTCTCTGCCCGCCATCGAAGCGGAAGTCGGCATCGGCACCACGCTGAGCACCGAACGCGACACCTTCCTGAACAAGGCTGTCACCGCTTCCGTTGAGGACTTCGACGCGGTCTATGACGCCGGTGTTGCCAACTACATGGCCATCGGCGGCGAAGCCATCATGCTCGAACGCGCTGAAAAGATCCAGATCGCGACCGGCTACGTGTTCGTAAAGTAATTCTTTCCTCAGATTCTTCCATGCAGCGGCGAGGGCGAAAGCCCTCGCCGTTTTTAGGTTAGGATTGCGCGAAAAAACAATTTGCGATACAATAAGCGCGGAGAGGATCGCTCCCCGCGTTTCTTTGTTATGGAGCGCTCACGATAGATTTTTGAAGAGGAACAATGTATGGATCGTTTTTTGACCCAGCCGAACGCGTCCCTGACCACCATGGGCCGGGGAAAGCGCGGCTATGAAGCCTTTCATTCCCGGAACGACAGGAACGCCCTGTCCGAATACCACTGCCATGATTTCTATGAATTCTATCTGCATATCCATGGCGGGCAGTATTTCGGCCTGGATAACAGCCTGTACCAATTGGAGCCGTACCAGTTTTTTATCATCCCGCCCTTTTTCATGCACGGGCTGATCTGCTCCAACGATATGAAGGGGTATGAGCGCGCGTACCTGAACGTATCCCCCGAGGTGCTCAAAACCCTCGGCTGCGGGCAGATCGACCTGGATCAGTTTTTCCGCTCGCGCACCGCCAGGGGGCAGAACATATTCCGCATGAGCGAAGAGGACGTGAAAAAGCTGCTGCCCTGGATGGATCAGCTCCAGGCGGACGGCGACAGCCTCTCGGCCCTGGACTGCTTCCAGAATTACGCCACGCTGATCAACCTTCTCAGCCTCGTCTGCCGCGCCATCCCGCAGTCCCCGGCCCTGGCCACCAGCGTGATTTCCAACAGCGTCATCCAGGAGGTGCTCACCTACATCAACAGCAACTATACCCAGCCGCTCAAAATGGATCAGCTGGCCAAGCAGTTCGGCATCAGCGTTTCTTATCTTTCGCATGAATTCGTGCGCTTCACCAACCGCAGCGTGTACGATTATGTGCTGTACCGCCGCGTGATG
This sequence comes from Clostridia bacterium, assembly GCA_017541205.1. Taxonomy (GTDB): domain Bacteria; phylum Bacillota; class Clostridia; order Christensenellales; family Aristaeellaceae; genus RUG563. The sequence goes on from JAFXZO010000023.1 coordinate 81,372, forward strand.
CTGGCCCGCCAGATGATGCAGGACGACCTCTCGCTCAACACCATCGCCTATCAGTGCGGCTTCAACGATTATTCCAATTTTCTGCGTATGTTCAATAAGCTGGTGGGCATGTCCCCCAGCGCGTACAGGAAGCATCTATACAGCCTGCGGGCAAAAAAAGAATAGCGCTGCCCGCTTTCCGCGCTGCCGGCAGGATGATGCGCAATCTGCCTGACGCGCTGGAGAAACAATGCCCGGGCGATAACGTCTTTTGAAAAAAATTTGAAAATGAGAATTGTTTTTATATTGACAAACCCAAAACTTGTGTTAAAATGATAACGGTTTTCAGATTGAAGGAAGAAAACCTGCACGGCTCCCGCAGGGGAAAACGCCGGCCATCTTAGAGGAGGATGGGCGAACGGCGCAGCCGTTGCACGCGTCGGCAAGCCGTGAAGAGCGAGCACGCCGACCATCTAACCGGCCCGTCAGGGCAGTTGGCCGTGTCGGCGGCTCCCGAAGGAAAAGACGCCGACCATCTAACCGGCCCGTCAGGGCAGTTGGCCGTGTCGGCGGCTCCTGAAGGGCAAGACGCCGACCATCTCAAGATGAGGCAACCGGCCCGTCAGGGCGGTTGGCCGTGTCGGCGGCTCCCGAAGGGCAAGACGCCGACCATCTCAAGAAGAAGAAGGAGGAGGAAGAGGACAATGAAGAAGCAAACCCGCCTGCTTGCGCTGCTTGTGTGCGCCGGCCTGCTGTTTGTTTTATTCGCTTCTTCCGCCTACATTGCGCATGAGGCAGATCATCACTGCGCAGGCAAACACTGCGAAATCTGCGAAAACATCGCCCGCATGGAAGCGCTGCTGCAAAGCTTTGCGCTGCTGGGCGTTGTGCTGGTTTTCATGTTTGCCCTTCAGGCTTTCATCCGTGTTCTCCGTGCGGAGGAAGGGCTGTGCGCCTATCATGCGCCTACGCTTGTGGGTTGGAAAGTCCGGCTGAATAATTGACTGAAGATTGGACGCAAGGGTTTTATCGGAATACCGGGAAGAGGCCTGCTCTGCAGGTCATGGGCCGCATCGGGCCTTTTGACCGGTATTCCGTAAAACGCCTTGCTTTTTTATGCCCAATTTTCAGAAAATGATTGAGATTCGGAGGAAAAATAAAATGAAAAAGTTCTTCGCTTCTATTCTGGTTGTGGTTTTGATGATGACCACCGTTTTTTCCGGCGCGGCGCTGGCCGAGGATAAAAAGCTTTCCATCGTGACCACCATCTTCCCCATTTACGATTGGGTGCGTGCGATCATAAACGGCAGCGATCACGTGGAAATCACCATGCTTCTGGACAACGGCACCGATCTGCACTCCTATCAGCCCAGCGCTCTGGACATCATGAAGGTATCCGAAGCCGACCTTTTCATCTATGTGGGCGGCGAAAGCGACGAATGGGTGGAGGCCGTGCTGGCCACCGCCAAGAACCCCGATCTTGTTTCCATCAGCCTGGTGGAAGCCATGGGCGACGCCATCAAGGCCGAGGAGATCGTGGAGGGCATGGAGCATGAGCACGAACACGGCGAAGAAGAGGAAGAAGAACACGAGCATGCGCACGAACACGAGGAAATCGAGCCGGAGGACATTCAGGACCGTCCGCTGAGCGATTTTGCCGGCGAATGGCAGTCCCTGCTGCCGCTGCTGCTGGCGGGCGAATTGGACGCCTTCTGCGGGCATAAAGCGGAAGAGGACGGCGACGACGCCACCTCCAAGGAAACCTATCTGGAAAAATACACCGCCAACTGGGCCTGCGGCGCCGTGTCCATGAAGATCGAGGGCGACACCATCTCCTTCACCGATGAAAACGGAAAGACCGTCAGCGGCGCATACACCTATGCGGGCTACACCCCCATCCTGGCGGAAGACGGCGACGTGAAGAGCGTGCGCTACCAGTTCACCACCGACAGCGCCGACGCCCCCAAGTATGTGCAGTTCAACGACCATGGCTATCAGCCCGGCGAAGCGGCGCATTTCCACGTGTATTTCGGCAGCGAAAGCTTTGACGCGCTGCTGAGCGCTTCCTCCAATCCCTACTTCGCCCCCGCCGACATGACCACCGCCGGCATCCTCCAGCAATTGATCGGCCACAACCATGAGGAGCACGAGCATCATCATGACCACGAGGAAGAAGAAGAGACCGACGAGCACGTGTGGCTGTCCCTGCGCAACGCCCAGATCCTGAGCCGGGCGATCGCGGAAGCGCTGGCCGGGCTGGACCCGGACAACAGCGCGATGTACCGGGAAAACCTGGCGGCCTACTGCGAAAAGCTGAGCGCTTTGGACCAGGCTTACGCCGAGATGGTAAAGAACGCGCAGTATAAGACCGTGCTGTTCGCCGACAGGTTCCCCTTCCGGTATCTCACGGACGATTACGGCCTGACCTATTTTGCCGCGTTCTCCGGCTGCTCCGCGGAAAGCGAAGCCAGCTTCCAGACCATCGTATTCCTGGCCCAGAAGGTGGATGAACTGAACCTGCCCGCCGTGCTGACCATCGAGCATCCCCAAACCAGGATCGCCGAAACCGTGGTGAGCACCAGCCAGGCAAAAAATGCCAAGATCCTGTCCATGGACTCCATGCAGAGCGTCACGGCGCAGGATGTGAAGGCAGGCGCCGCCTACCTGGCCATCATGGAAAACAACCTGGCCGTGCTCAGGGAAGCGTTGAACTGAAAGCCGGCTCGAGGCCAAAATGATTAAAAAATCAGGAGAGCAGCGGTCATGGCGGCCTCTGCTCTCCGAGTTTTTTGAAACGCGCGCAACAGTCGCCTGTCCGGCTGAATGAATCAAGGGAGAAAACCTTATGAGGATGAAAAAGATTGCCGTTCTTTGCTCCGCCGTACTCCTTGCCTGCCTGCTCCTGTCCGTCCCTGCGTCCGCAGCGGGAGAAAACGCCGCAGGCGGGGACGATGCTGCGCACAGCATCGATCTGGACCTGTCCCCATTCACCGGAACGGTCGTCTATGCGCAGATCTACCAAATGGCGCTTTATCCCGAGGATTATATCGGAAAGATCATCCGGCTTTCCGGCTGGTATGACGTGATCGTAAACAGCGATACGGGCATTGTCTATACCGTATGCCTCATTCCCGATACGGCCGCCTGCTGCACCCAGGGCGTGGAATTCGTTTGGGCCGGAGAGCACAGCTTTCCGGAAGACTATCCCGAGCCCGGAGCGGAGATCACCGTGACGGGACGGTTTGAAACCTACTTTGAGGGCGAATGGGAATACATGCATCTGGTGGATGCCGAGGTCCGCTGGGAATGACAGGGCCGATCGGTTTGGCGGGCGTTTTTGCAAAAGCAGCTGATTTCCGGGCTTTATTGCGCTTCGATGACGCGGCCGAACAGGGCCGCTGTTTTTTGCATGCGCTGAGAAACCTTGACGCCGAACGGACAGCGCTTCTCGCAGCCTTTGCAGCCGATGCATGCGTCGGCCCGGTGCTCCAGGGAAAGATAATGCTCCCGCAGGGAGGGCGGCACTTCCGGCTGCATCACGGCCAGGTCATACAGCTTATTCACCATGGCGATATCAATGTCCGCGGGACAGGGCTTGCAATGGCCGCAGTAGGTGCATTCGCCGCCGGTGAAGGTATGCCTGGGGGCATTGGCCAGCACGCTCGCATAGTCTTTTTCCCTGTCGGCCGCGCGCTCATACGCCACCGCCGCGTCCACCTGCTCCGGCGTATCATAGCCGCAGAGGACGGAGGCGACGGCGGGCTTTGTCAGGCAATAGTGAATGCACTGGACAGGCGTCAGGGCCACGCCGAAAGGAGAGCGCGCCGCGTCAAACAGCCGCCCGCCCGCAAAGGGCTTCATGCAGGTGATCCCCACGTCGTGCTGCTGACAGACCTTGTACATTTCCACGCGGACGGGATCGACCCCGTTCAGCCCCTCCGCATACGTTTCCGCAAAATAGTTCTCGATGTTGTCCGTCGGCGGCATCAGGTCAAAAGCCGGATTCACGCTGAACAGGATCATTTCCACCAGTCCGCTTTCCGCCGCTTTCCGCGCGACCACCGGGTTATGGGTAGACAGGCCGATATGGCGGATCGCGCCCCGGGCTTTCAGTTCCATCACATAATCAAGATACGGCCCCGGATGGGAAACCTGCTCCCATTCGCTCTCCTGATCCACATAATGGATCATGCCCAGGTCAATATGATCCGTATGGAGCCGCGCCAATAAATCTTCAAAAGCGATCCGGCACTGCGTAACGTCCCTTGTCCGGGTGTATTGGCCGTTTTGATAGGTGGAGCCGATGTGGCCCTGGACATACCAGCCGGAGGGGTCCTCCGCGACGGCCTTGCCGATGATGTCGCGCGATTTCGGATCGGGCATCCAGCAGTCGAGGATGTTGACCCCGGCTTTGTGCGCGTACTTTAACAGCGCCACAGATTCGCTTTCCCCGTGCCGCTCCAGCCATTCGCCGCCAAAGCCGATCTCGCTGACCATGAGGTTCGTTTTTCCGAGCCGTCTGTACTGCATAGCCAAAGCCTCCTTGTCTTTCCCTTCAGGCGGATGACGCGCCTGTGCCCCGATATGATTATACCAACAAAAAATCCGGACGGCAAGGCATAAACGCGATTTTATTTGACAGAAGCCGCCGGATTTGGTATGATGAAGAAAAGGAATGAAAATCCCATACAGGAAAGGAAGGCTTGCCATGGCGATCCAGCTTTATAAGTATACCACCGAGAATTCCAATCTGCCCCTCCGCGTGGCCCGGGGCCACTTTGCCACCAGCCACAGCCATATCAATTACTATATCGACCTGACCATGACCAAGCACCGCCTCTCGGAAGCCCAGGAAGCGGCGGCGGAGCTGGTCTCCGGATTCAGGCAGTCCACGGTCATCGATACCGTCCTGTGCCTGGACGGCACCGAGGTGATCGGCGCATGCATGGCCGGCGAGCTGACCAACGCGGGCTTCCTGAACGTGAACGCCCACCGCACCATCTATGTGGCCACGCCCGAGCATACCAGCGGGAGCCAGCTGCTTTTCCGGGACAACGCGGCCCCCATGATCGTGGGCAAGCACGTGCTGGTGCTGGCCTCCTCCGTGACCACCGGCTATACCGCCAAGGCCGCCATTGAGGCGATCCGCTATTACAGCGGCATCCCTGTGGGCATCTGCGCCATTTTCGCCTGTGTGGAGGAGTGCGAGGGCTTCCCCATCGTCTCCATCTTTAATCCCCAGAACGTGCTTCCCGATTATCACACCACCGACAGCCATGACTGTCCGCTGTGCAAGGCGGGCGTCCGCCTGGACGCGCTGGTGAACGCCCACGGCATTTCCAGCTTCTAAGCGCCAAGATCTTTAGGGCAGATCCATGACCGCGTCCACCCGGCTCTTCTGGATATAGAACAGGGCCACGCCGTCCACGGCCATCGCGTCGTGCAGCGTATCGAAGGGATAGAACGCCACGGTGCGGGTCAAATGATCGTTCTTTAGGATGATTTGGGCGCGGCTCTCCCCGGATAACGCAAAGTCCGAGGGGAGCTCGCCGTCCGCGCTCAGGGCCGCAAGGCGCACATACCAATCGGTGAATTGCTCCGCGTCCATGGGCGCGCTTTCCCCCGCGCGCTTCACCTCGCAGTCGTAGAGCACGCGGCCGTATTCGTCCGTTTCGATCTGGTTGTTTTGCGTGATGCTTTCCACCATTTCGATTTCATAAGCGCCCGCGGCCTGTTCGGAAGAAAAGCTGACGCGGGTGAGATCGTTGATGAGAAAATTGACCGGAGCCCTGAGCAGATAATCCCGGGGCTCCAGCTCCTTCCAAAACCCCAGCAGAAAATTGCTCGCCTTATACGCCTTGCCCTCCCAGACCGCGAAAACGCCGCTTTTGCCCGTTTCCGCGCCGATGAGAAGGGTATAGGTTTGTTCCGGCACGTCCAGGGACACCGTTTCGCCGTCCGTTGTTTCGCCGGTAATGACGCTGGCGGCCTGCGTCAAACGGATGGTCAGCTCCGGGCTGTCCAGGCCCAGGGCAGACAGATCCACGTCCTGGGCATCCCCCAGGCACGCTTCAAAGCGCATGTTTTCGATGCGGCTGAGCAGGCTGTCCGTACGCGGGATGGCGGCGGGGTAGCGGTACGGCTTCTCCATGAGCCAGCCGGAGGGCGTGTAAGCGAGCGCCAGTTCCTTTTGGCCCGTGATCTCGATCCGGTCCAATAGATCGCCCTTCAGGCCCGGCTGGCTGAAGGCACGCAGCGCCTCCTCGCGGTAGCCGAACGCGTCGCTGTCCGCCGACAGGATGGTGAACAGCCTCTTGTCGCCCTCCTTCATGCAATAGCGCTGGGGCGTTTCCTCGTTGGGCGTCAGATTGCCGATCAGCACGCGCGCGCTGCTTCCGTCCAGGTATGTGATTTCCACCTCGGACCAGGCGGGCTTCAGGCCAAAATCCGCTTCCGTGACGCTCCCGGAAGCGGATAGATCCGCCAAAAGCGTGTTTTCCGCGGGCAATTCGGCCAGGGAAATGCGCAACTCTTTGGTCACGATATCGCGAAGCGCGTCGTCCTCATGCCCGGCCAGGGCGAAATGCTCCCCCCGCCAAAGCAGGGTATAGGCCGCTTCATCCCGCAGCCGGATCTGAACGCTTTCCACTTCTTCCATAGGCCGCCCCAGCAGCAGCACGCTTTCAGCCGTCTGCCGGCCGGGCAGGGGCGTTTTGATCCGGTTCAGCGCGTACGCGGCCGCGCCGGTCAGCGCGGCGGCCGCCAGCAGCAGGATCAGGACGGTCCCTTTTTTTAGGGCGCGTCTTTTTTTCTTTTTGGGCACTTTTTCCATATCACAGATTCTTTCTGGGCCACAGCACCAGCACGGCCCCCAAGAGCACCAGCAGCGGCAGCATCACCGTCACGATGATCGCCGGGGTAATGTCTTTAAGGCTCAGGCTTTCCCGCTGAGCCTGGATGGGCAGGATGTCCAGGCTGACCGGCTCGCTGCCCCGAAGAAATCGGATCACCTGCAAAAGCAGGGCGGTGGAGGAGGTATTGCTCCTGATCCACGAATCCACGAACAGCGTCAGGTCCCCGATCACAAAGGCGTGGGAGATTATGCCGGAATCAAACAGCTTATCCGCCCACACCGCCACGGCGAAATGCCCTTCCGGATCGGACGGCTGCTGTTGGGAGGTGCTTTCCCCGTCGCCAAAGTTGCGGATGTAGGCTTCGCCGGTGGTGAGGATCGGCGAAAGCATCACGCCGTCCGGCACGGTTTGGGGAAGCTCCCAGGCCCGGGCGGACGAAAGCAGGAACACCGTTTCCCCGCCGGACAGCAGCGTGCGCGTCACATCCGCTTCCTGGAGCGTGGGCATCAGGGCGACGGTGGAGCCCGCGTAATAGCCGGCCGTATCCTCCGCCTTGGCGATCACCATGCCCGGATACCACTGAAGGCCATACGCACGAAGCAGGGCCTGGAAGCGCTCCAGGTACGTCGGATCGGCGTACTGGGACACGATGAAGAAATCGCCGCCCCGGCTGGCGAAATCCATCAGGAGGCTGATTTCCTCCTCGCTGAAATCGTACCGGGGACACAGGATCATGAGCGGGCTTTGGGGGTCCAATTCGTCCCCGGCGCTCAGGCTGACGCGCTTCACCTGATAGTTGGCCGAAGTCAGGGTTTCCTCCAAAAGCGCCGTCTCATCCTCGGTTTTTTCGCCGTGGCCCGTCAAAATCTGCACGCAGGGCACCTCGTCCTGGACGACGAAAAGGATCGCCTCCGTGACGCTTTTTTCATAGGAATACTGCGTCTGGTCATACGCGCCGGTTTCGGCGTTGTAGGAATAGAGCACAAAATCCCGGCTGGTCAGGATCCGGGTGAGGCCCGTTTCCCCGCAGTGCACGATCAGGCAGTTTTCCACGGGCTTTTGGCCGCTCACGGCGTCCCGGTATTGCTGCTGCAGGACGGGATTCGTCACCAGGCTTTCCTGGACGGACGCGATCTTTTCCGACGCCGCGTCGTAGCGGTTCACGAGGGAAAGCAGCGTTTCATCCGCGCCCGAGGAGGACGAAACCGCAAAAAGCGTCACTTCCTTATCCAGCTGCCGGATCGCGGCCCGCGTCACCTCGCTTTGGGAGGTCGCGCCGTTGAAGGAATAGTCCGCCTGCAGGGCGTAGCGTTTTTCCAGCCCGTCCGAAAGCGCGCCGAGCAGCAGCGCCAGGGCCACCGCCAGCGCGGTCAGCAGCACGGAAAAGCCGCCCGCGCGGAGCTTGCGGTCGTTCGCGATTTTTTTCAGCCATCCCCTGCTTTTCTTCATGCCGCGCTCCACCGCCTTCCATCCAGCACCCGGACGCTCAAAAACAGCATGATGCCCATAAACAGGAGGTTATACAGCACGTTGGAAAGGCTGAGCTGCCCCCGGACAAAGGGCGCGAACCGCTGATAGAGGCTGATAAAATTGAGCGCGTCCGAAAGCCACCGCATCGTGACCGCGCTCGCCAGCACATCCGAAAGCCAAACCAGCAGATTGGCCCCGACGCCCGCCACCGCCGCCGTCATCTGGCTGCGGGCAAAGCAGGAAACGAAAAGATCCAACGCGATGAACGCGCACCCCTGCAAAATCAGCCCCAGATACCCGACCAGCGTCTCCCCAAGGTAGAGCGTTCCGTACACCGCGACGATCAGGGCGTACATGCCCGTGGCCCCCACGGCGATCAAAAGCACCGTGCACGCCGCGAAAAACTTGCCCAGGATCAGCCCGGTCAGCGGGCAGGGCGAGGAGAACAGCATCTGATCCGTGTGCTGCCGCTTTTCGCCCGCGATCAGGCGCATGGTCAGGATCGGGGAAAGCAGCATCCACAGATAGCTCAGCTGCGCCAGCAGGGACAAAAGGTTCCCCGAGCGGGACGCCAGATTGGTCACCCCGAAAAAGACGCTCGACAGCGCCAAAAACACCCCCAAAAATACGTAGGCCGCGGGGGTATAAAAATAGCTTTGCATTTCCCGCCGATAGATGGCGCCCATAGAACCTCCCCGTTTACGCTTCCCTCGTGACCCGCAGGAACACGTCCTCCAGGCTGTCCTCCACCGGCGCCAGGTACAGCACCGGGGCCTGCATCTGCGCGAGCATGTTAAACAGCTCCCTTTCCGCCGCGTCTCCTTCGCCCCGCACCGACAGCACGGCGTCCGTCACGCCGGGCTCGCCGCCGTGCTCGATCTGCGCCTGCGTCACGCTTTTGAGGCGTTTGAGCGCGGGCAAAACCGTGCCTTCGCCGCCCGCGATGCGGACGCGGAGGCGTTTAACGCCCCTGCGCAGCGTGTCCAGGTCCTGGTCGCAGATCATGCTGCCATGGTGCAGGATGATGACCCGGTCGCACACCGCCTGCACCTCGCCCAGGATGTGCGAGGAAAAGAGGAGCGTGTGCTCCCCGGCAAGCGCCTGGATCAGCGCGCGCATATCGCTGCTCTGCCTGGGGTCAAGGCCGGCGGTGGGCTCGTCCAGAATGATGATCTCCGGGCTGCCGCACAGCGCCTGCGCGACGCCCGCCCGCTGCCGATAGCCCTTGGAAAGATTGCCGATCTTGCGGCCCAGCACGTCCCTGAGGCCCGTTTTTTCCGCCACGCTCTCCACATGGCCGTCGATCGCCCGCTTTTCCACTTCCTTCAGCTCGCACGCGAAGCGCAGATACGCGCGCACCGTCATTTCGTCGTACAGCGGCGCGTGCTCCGGCAGATACCCCATGAAGCGCTTGGCTTCCCGGGGCTGGGTCAGGATATCGAAGCCGCCGACCGTCGCCCTGCCCTCGGACGCGGAAAGGCATCCGGTCAGGATGTTCATTAAGGTCGTCTTGCCCGCGCCGTTCTGCCCGAGCAGACCCAATACCTGCCCCTTGGGCACGTCAAAGCTCACGTCCCGGAGCGCCTGATGCGCCCCGTACCGTTTGGAAACCCGCTCAAAGGAAATCATCGCCGCCCGCACCGTCCTTTCCACATTTGTCGGCCGTTCGCTCGCCGGCTGCCCCGCTATTATACCATAACGCGCCGTTTTCGTGAATGAACAAATTGTAAAGCTGATGCCAGGCGTTTTTTCCGGCGGTCCGGCGGCGCATGCCCGTTATTTGTCCCGTTTCTTTTCTGAAAAACTTGAAGGAAAAATGCGAGGGGGAGATTTTATACCATATATCTTCTAAATCATTGAATGGAAAAGCTAGGGGGAGATCCTTCGCTTATCACTCCGCTTCGCTGCGTGATGCTCAGGATGACATAAATAACTTGTGTCATTCTGAGCCAGCGAAGAATCTCCTCCGTTCTCA